>NZ_CALXIN010000027.1 GCF_944388365.1 uncultured Negativibacillus sp.
AACGTTTGCTCGGAGCCTTTTATCAGAATCAAAACTATTTGTTTTTGTTCTGGATGTACTCGTCAATGGAAGCAGCAGCGGTCTTACCAGCGCCCATTGCCAGGATTACGGTAGCAGCACCTGTTACAGCATCGCCGCCAGCGTAAACGCCTTCACGGGTGGTAGCCATGTGCTCGTCAGCAATCAGACAGCCATGTTTGTTAGCTTCCAGACCCTCGGTGGTGGTTCTGATCAGTGGGTTTGGAGAAGTACCCAGGGACATGATAACGGTATCAACTGGGATCTCGTAGTTGGAGCCTTCTACTGGAATTGGACGGCGACGACCGGAAGCGTCTGGCTCACCCAGTTCCATCTTGATGCATTCGATTGCTCTGACGTTGCCGTTTTCGTCGCCCAGGATCTTCACTGGGTTGGTCTGCAGAACAAACTCGATGCCCTCTTCTTTTGCATGATGTACTTCTTCTTTACGAGCTGGCAGCTCAGCCTCAGAACGTCTGTAGATGATGTAAACGTGCTCAGCACCCAGTCTCATTGCGCTTCTTGCAGCGTCCATTGCAACGTTACCACCGCCAACAACTGCAACTGCTTTACCTTTGCGGATTGGAGTATCGTACTCATCCAGGTAAGCTTTCATCAGGTTGATTCTGGTCAGGAATTCGTTAGCGGAAGATACGCCAACCAGGTCCTCGCCTTCGATGCCCATGAACATTGGCAGACCAGCACCGGAACCTACAAATACAGCCTCAAAGCCCATGTCGTTCATCAGTTCATCGATAGAGAGAACTTTACCGATAACCATGTCGGTCATGACTTTAACGCCCATTTTCTCCAGACCTTCAACTTCCTTCTGAACGATTGCTTTTGGAAGTCTGAACTCAGGAATACCGTAAACCAGAACGCCGCCTGCTTTGTGGAAAGCTTCGAAGATGGTTACTTCGTAGCCTTTCTTAGCAAGGTCGCCAGCACAGGTCAGACCTGCAGGGCCAGCACCGATAACTGCAACTTTGTGACCGTTGGAAACTGGTTTCTCAGCCTCGTGTTTGCCGTTCTTCATATCCCAGTCAGCAGCAAATCTTTCCAGACGACCGATTGCAACTGGCTCGCCTTTGATACCGCGAACACATTTTGCTTCACACTGAGTTTCCTGTGGGCATACACGGCCGCATACTGCTGGCAGTGCGCTGGTTTCTTTGATTGCTGCACAAGCATCAGCAAACTTGCCCTGAGCAATCAGGCTGATGAATTTTGGAATCTGAACGTTTACTGGACAACCGCTGACACATGGCATGTGTTTGCAGTTGAGGCAGCGCTGAGCTTCCTCTACAGCCATTTCTTCTGTATATCCGTAAGAAACCTCTTCGAAGTTTCTAGCTCTTACTTTTGGATCCTGCTCCGGCATAGGGAGTTTTGTCATGCACATATTAGGCATTGTAAGCACCTCTCAGTCTGCAATGTTCGCTGTCATGCTGTTCCTGTTCTCTGTTTGTTGCGTTACGTTTCATCAGCTCGTCAAAGTTGACCTGATGTCCGTCGAAGTCAGGACCATCAACACAAGCAAATTTGATCTGACCACCAACATTGACACGGCAGCCGCCGCACATGCCGGTACCATCGATCATGATTGGGTTGAGCGAAACGATGGTTTTGATTGCTTTTGGTCTGGTAACTTCGGAAACAAACTTCATCATTGGAACTGGGCCGATAGCGATAACTGCATCGTACTCTCTGCCCTCGTCGATGAGCTGCTGGAGTTTAACGGTTACAAAGCCTTTTTCGCCGTAGGTGCCGTCATCGGTCATTACATAGAGGTTGTCTGCAACTGCGCGCATCTCGTCCTCGATGATAACGATGTCCTTGGAACGGAAACCAGCGATCATATCAACATGAGCACCCATTGCATGCAGTGCTTTTGCCTGTGGATACGCGATTGCACAGCCAACGCCGCCGCCGATAACACAGACGTTTTTGAGTCCTTCCAGATGAGTTGGGATACCCAGAGGGCCTACAACGTCCAGCAGAGCGTCGCCAACTTCCATAGCGCCGAGCATCTTGGTGGAACGGCCAACCATCTGAACGATCAGAGTGATGGTACCTTTTTCTCTGTCATAATCTGCAACGGTCAGAGGAACGCGCTCGCCCTGCTCGTCGATGCGGAAGATGATAAACTGACCTGGGAGAACTTTTTTAGCGATAAACGGAGCTTCTACTTCTACGAGAACAACTGCTTCGTTCAACAGCTTTTTGTTTACGATTTTATACACTTGCAATCTCACCTCTCGAAAATTTTCGACATACGCAGACAGAAAACGCCACCTGAATTCATGGCTGCGTTTCCTGTTTTGCCCAAATGAACTACTATGTCTTACACAGCATCTTTTCGGGAAAGACACTATGTCCCCACGAAATAGTTTAACGTTATCTTGTTATTTTGTCAACAATCATTTCCTATAAGAAAAAGCGGCAAATCTTCCCTTTTTTTTCACAACTTGTCCCTTTTTTGTTTTTCCAGCGGCTTCATTTAGAATTATAGCTAAAAAACTCACTCTTATCCTATCTCTCAAAAACATTTTAGAGGGAAATATTGACATGTTGGGACAAGAATTATTTTCTTTCTTTATCTATTTTATCATTTGTGCAATTTTCAGTTTCTGATTACAGAATGAAAAAAGGGGATGACTTACGATCCCCTTCGCACTCTCGTGCGCCAGCGCTCAAACTACTATTCTGTGCTGTTCGTTTTTTATTTTAAAAGTATACTGGAATTGTTTCGGCCGTGGATACAAAAAAGGGGATGACATATGTCATCCCCTTCGCACTCTCGTGCGGCAGCGCTGAAACTGCTATTCTGCGCTGTTCGTTTTATTTTGAAAAGTAATACAAGGCTATTTCGTCCTCGAGTACAAGAAAAAGGGGATGACATCTGTCATCCCCTTCGCACTCTTGTGCGACAGCGCTGAATCTGCTATTCTGCGCTGTTCGTTTTTATTTTAAAAGTATACTGGAATTGTTTCGGCCGCGAGCACAAGAAAAAGGGGATGACTTACGTCATCCCCTTCGCACTCTCGTGCGGCAGCGCTGAAACTGCTATTCTGCGCTATTCGTTTTATTTTAAAAAAGAATACAGGGCTGTTTCGTCCGCTGCGGCGGACGACCAATCTTTTCTTTGCTAAAAGAAAAGATTGGATCAAAAGAAAAGTGTTTTTTCTCCTGAAAGTGTTCCTTTATTCTAGCTGACGGTGACCGAGATGGTGCCGCCCTGATCGCCCGCTACGACGGTGATCTTACAGCTTCCCTTTCCAACCGCCGTCACCACGCCGTTCTTGTCGATGGTCACGACATTTTTATTGCTGGTCGTATACTTCTTCGGTACCGAGCTATCGCCGGTCAGTTTGACGCCCAGCTGTTTGGTGTCACCGACCTCCATATCCAGCTTCTTATCCTCTGGATCGGTAAAGATAAGGTATTTTACCACGCCATCGCCGGTCGGTGCCGCTGTGCTGGATACCACTGTCTCACTGACTGGTCCAGAGCTTGTCTGCGAGCTGGAGCTGCTGCTGGAACTGCTTTCCGAGCTGCCGGTCGACGAACTGCTGGAAGAAGAATTGCTGCTGGAGTTGCTGGTCGAGGAGCTACCGGAAGAGCTGGAAACACCCAGCGACGAGCCAGGTCCATTGGAAGCATCCAATGCAACACCTGTGCTCTGTACGCCG
Source organism: uncultured Negativibacillus sp. (assembly GCF_944388365.1). Lineage (GTDB taxonomy): Bacteria > Bacillota > Clostridia > Oscillospirales > Ruminococcaceae > Negativibacillus. Next base: position 3,711 of record NZ_CALXIN010000027.1, read on the forward strand.
GTACGTCCGGCATATTCCAGACCGCTGCGCTCAAAGTATTCCTCCACTGCATCCGCAATTTCTTCTCCTACGCTCTGCTGGTAGGAATCCTTCTGCATCTTGGAATATTCGGTGCTGTTGGTCAGGAATCCAATCTCCGCCAATACACCGACAAACTGCGGGTCACGTGTGACGTAAAAGACCTCATACTTCGCACCACGGTCCTGTGTGGAAAGTCCATCCGAGCTTGCGCTGGACACTTTCGCTGCCAGGTTCTTGGAGAATGGATAGAAGTAGTAACATTCCGAACCTGCGGCAGCTGCATTTGTCTCCGAGGAGTTTGCGTGGATACACAGGAACAATGTCGCATCAAAGTTTTTGGCCTGCGACAGACGGCTGTCCAGCGAGGTCGTGGTGTTGTAGGTATCCAGCAGCTCGACCTCTGCGCCTTTTGCCTCCAACGCACTTGCAATCGCCTGAGACATCTCCCAGTTGATTCTCTTTTCCGGCCAGTTCGGGTCGATGTCGTCTGCTACGCCTGGGTCCGAGCCGCCATGACCTGGGTCTACCACGATGCGTGCTCCATCAATGCTGGTCGGATTGTTGAACCGCAAAACAATGTTGCCGTTTTCATGGTAGCCTTTATAGCCCAGGAAGCCGTTGTCGCTGAGCAGGCTGAGTTCCAGCGTCGAGCCGTTCCAGCTTGCCTGCGAGAACAGTGGGTTCTGGCTGAGCGAAAGATCTCCTGGTGTACTGACAGTGTTCTGGAATTCAAATTTGATCTTTCCGGTCTGATATTCCGGCAGATAGGACACCGGATAATCCGACTTGAGGATAACGTAGGTAAAGTCACTGGTTGCCTTGACCGTCATATTACTGATGGTATTATTTTTAATCGAAATACCGCCGGTCACTGCCTGTACATCGTCACAGTAAACACGTCTGCCCGATGCCAGTTTGTAATAATAGCGGTAGGTGCTTCCATCCTTGATGCTGATTTTGTCACCGACGACATAATCCATCGTAGCGTATGGCATCGGGTAGCAGGTAATATCCGGATAGATGGAATTTTTAGTCACTGGGAAGGTCAGTGCCTGTTCGGACACCACCTGTACCAGGGTACCGTCACCGATCGCCTTGTCCGCCGAAGTGGACAGTGCCGGTTTCTGGTAGCTGGTCACATAGCTGCTGCCCGAATTGCTCGAACTGGACGAGCTGGAACTGTTCGATGAACTGGAAGAGCTCGAACTGCTGAACGATCCCCACTGGAAAATGACATTTGCGCCGGTCAGTGTGTTGGTCTGTCCGTTGAGAGAAGCGGTAACAACGATACTTCCCATATCCGTTGCAGATACCTCTGCAGCCGACACTTCGTAGTCAACGGCAAATACACTGTATCCGCTGAATCCGGATTTCTGGGAGGTCTTGGTCATCTGCATCGTTTCTCCGTTGAAGGTAGCAGAAACCGACGCCTCCGAGCGCGCGATTGCTGTGATTTCGATGGTGTCACCGTCTGCAACGCTGCGGGTACCTACCGGTTCCATATCCTCCAGCAGATCGCCGCCGGCAAACTGGTCATTCAGCTCGCTGTAAACACCGCTTTCTTCCTCCTGCTGCTCTTGGGTCACCTCGGCAGAAACGGTATCCTGTACCTGATATTCTGTCGGTTCTTCTTCAGCAAGTCCCATTTCCTCAGAATACTGCTGTCCATCCAGCTGAGAGAGGTCTTCAGAGGCTACGGTGGTATTCTCCGTCTGTCCGGAAGTTTCCTGCGCAGTATAGGTGTCTGCTGTATCGGTGTCTGCTTCAGGCGACTGTTCCCATGCCTGTGTCAGATGATAGCAGGTATAGTTTGGATCATTGAAAAGTCCCTGCAGAGAATCAAAGACGCTGCCGGAAAATGCGGTCTCCTGCTGGGCAGTCTGCCACTGGTTGGCAAGCTCCTTGTTGCCTCCCCAGCCATCCTGCCAGGTTGCTGCAAGCGAAGAAGCATGTCCCATATAAGCGGTCACTGTCTGACCCTGCAGCTGCTGGTTCCACCAGTCGGCTACCGTTTCAAACGGCAGTGTTTCGCTTGTCATAGAGCTGTAATTTTTGATAACCACAAAGTCACAGATTCCATTCTGAATCATGCTCTTGGTGTCTGCGTGGTCGGAGACAAGCGATGTCTGTGTATAATTCAGCTCGATACCGCCTTCTGCCTGATCGCTGGTTGCCCAGACTGGGTCCACTGCCAGTCCCACCGGAAGCTGTGCGTTTGCCGATTTGACTGCATCCACAGCGCTTTCCACCATCAGTTCGGTGCACTGGTTCATATAGCTGTCCATGCTGATATTCTGTCCGGAACGGCTGTATTGATCGTAGCTATAGGTAGTTTCGGGATTCTGATAGCCATCCAGCAGGATGCCGTCCAGTTTTCCCTCCTGTACCAGCGTTTTCAGCTGGTTCGCAATCTGGTCAAGCACCTGTGCATTGACCGAATTTTGCTGCACCATTGTTCCATCCTGCATTGCCAGCCAGGAAAGGTCGTAGATTCCATAGAGCGCCAAGCCCTGTTCATGTGCATCATTGTACAGGGTATCCAGCACATCAAAGGAAACCAGCGGACAGCTCGACTGCCACAGCGTTCCTTCACTGCTGTTGAGCTCAACAAAGATGGTGTCCAGACCCAGATCAGCTGCATCCTGCATCATCATAGCGATTTCCTCGGTAGTCTGCTCCTCATCAATTTCGCTGACATAAGGGTTGTCCAGCGCGGTCATAAACTCCCGACCTGGCTGCACCTGAGCTGCCTTCATCTGCTGTGGCAGCTGTACAGGCTCCGCCTGTGCCTGCATTGTCTGCACCTGCGGCGTCTGCTCTTTTTGTTCCTCAACCGTCTGCTGCACAGCTGCCTGTGCCGCCAGCTCTTCCTTCTGCTGGCGGGCCGCTGTCTGCCGCAGGATCACCACTGCAAATATGGTGACCAGGGTAATCACTGCCATGATTCCCGCCAGCGACCCGATGATCGTTTTCTCCTTGCGTTGATTTTCTTTTGTCACGGCTCTTGCCTCCCGTTTTTGTCCTGTTTTTTGCTCTGCGACATTTTTAAGTTACAGAACATCCTTCAGATTGTTAACTTCCTGTTTGACGTCATTTTTGACATCGGACTGCGGACAAAAAACAGAGTCATAGCGGAACAGCGAAAAGCCCTGATAATTTTCTGACTCTCTGGCTGTTTCTACCATGCGAGCGAGTAGGTTATCATTGTTTGCCCACTCCCACTTTCCGTTGCCGGCATAAGTATCCTCCAGACCGATTTTGTATGGGGCAAGACCGACATACAGCTTGACGTCGTTGGTGGTCTGCTGATCCCACGCTTTTACCGTCTCTGCATATGGGCAGGTGCTGTTTTGGAAGCCGAAGTAGATCTGCGGGCAGATGTAGTCGATATAGCCGTCCTCGGTCAGCCATTCCTCGACATCAATAAACTGATTGTTATAGTTGTTGTCCATATTTCCCTGAGGACTGATTCCGAATACAACGTCCTCGTCGATCTCTTTGATGGCAGCATAAACTGCTTTGACCAGATCGTTGACATTCTGTCTTCTCCAGTCGGCCTGGCCCAGGGTTCCGCCTGCCGAACGGTAGGACTGATAAGAGGCCTTATCAAATGCCATATCGGTGGTCGGATAGAAATAGTCGTCAAAGTGGATGCCGTCCACGTCGTAATTCTCTACAATTTCTTTGACGCCGTCCACAATCAGCTGCTGTGCTTTTTTGCTGGCAGGATTGTAGGTGATCGCTCCGTTGTACTGGATTGCATCGCCGGTCTTGAGCATCGCATTGGCCGGATTGCTGGCGCTCATCTCACGGGTGTTGGCTCCGTTGCGCACACGGTAAGGATTGATCCATGCCTCCAGACGCATGCCGCGCGCATGTGCCTGCTCCACCATGATTTCCAGCGGATCAAAGCCAGGGTCCTTGCCTTCGGCGCCTGCTGCCAGATAGGACCATGGGAACAGTTCGGACTCATAGAGAGCATCGCTGAACGGTCTGACCTGCGCAATCACTGTGTTGAGTCCCAGTGCCTGCATGTTGTCAAAGGCAGTCTCAATGTTTTTGGTAAACTGCTTCTCACCCACGCTCTGATCGCCGCTGGCCAGAAGCATTGCCTTCAGATCCAGATAGGACAGCCAGATTGCGCGTACCTCCTCGGTCTCCTCCTGCTTTTGTGTCGTCTGTGTGGACTTTGTTGTCTGTCTGAGTGCCATCGGTGTGGTCAGGCTGCCGGATGCGGATGGATTTTCCATCACATAATCTTTCTGAACATCAACCGCATTGTTGACAACCCACAGCTGAGACTGGTTATTTTCTGCCGAAGAGGATTCTTCGGCAGCACAGCCTGCAGCAGAAAAAGCAAGCATTGCCGCCATCAGCAGCGCGATCATTCTTTTACCATGTGCCATATACATCTCTCCTAAAATAAGAAAATTAGACCAATGTTTTTCTGACGGCAGCGATATTGATTTCACTATATGCAGCCGGCACAGAAAGTCATTCGTCGATTTTTGTCGTTTTGTCATCTTCTCAAATGTCCACCTGGTACACAGAACAGGCCGTATAGTTTAAGAATAGCATAATTTTTTTCAGATGACAAACTTTTTCACAAAAAAGAGCCAAAAAATTGTAACAAATATTTCGAATCTTTCGTTTTTTGTTCCTTTTTGCACACAATTCCATAGATACTGGTGCTTTTTTCGCGGGAGATTGTTGCATTGTCTTTTTATTTTTATCAATTTGTCATAAAAATACAACAAAAAAAGCAGGAGGCATTTGAGCATGCCTCCTGCTTTTCAAAAGGGGAACGAATGAGGAATCGGTCTATTCTTCGGTTGGCTGTGGATCAGACGAGGTCGGTGTCTGGGTGGACGCATCCTGAACCGGTGGATCGGTCTGGGTGGAGGCGTCCTCCTTGTTTTCGGAAGCAGGCTGTGCAGCAGCACTTGCATCGGTTACCTTAAAAACATAGGTAACCGGCTGGCTTTCGTTGCCTGCGGCATCCACTGTCTTGAGTACAACGGTGTGTTTGCCCGCTTTCAAAGTCAATTTCATCGTCTGATCGGTGAGGGTAGTAAATTCCTTTGCATCGTCCAGCTTCATCTTGACGCTGACAGGACTTTGTCCCTCGGCTGCCTTCTGATAGCTGACGGTAAAGGTTGCCTTGGTGTCGGTGTCGTAAATTCCTTTTCCTGTCTGTGCATTGTTCTTGTCACCTTTCATCAGCTTCGGAGCGGCAGGAGCGGTGGTATCTACCTTTGTGATAACCACCGATACCGGTGTGGCTGCATTGCCTGCCTTGTCGCTGGCGGAGATGACATAGGTGCCGTTCTGGTCAGCAGTAAAGGAATAACCTTTTTCGCTCTCAACACAATTCACTGCTGTGCCGTCGCGGGTCACGCTGACCGATGGTGCAACACCGCTGTTTTCATCGTTGACCACGAAGGTGACAGTATGCGCTTTCTTCCATGCGGAGTTGTCGCTGGTGGTCTGGATCGTCGGTGCAATCTTGTCGATGCCGGTGACCGGAACGGTCTGGTTTGTGCTGTTGCCTGCATTGTCAACGGCAGTGATGATGTAATCACCATTGTCGGTGACACTGGCAACATAGACACCGTTGCTGTTCGGGGTCATCACATTGCCTGCAAAGGTGACCGACGCAACGCCGCTGCCCTGTGTTCCATCCACCAGATCGGTGACGGTCCAGGTAATTTCCGCTCCGGTCTTGTTTTCATTGAAGCTGACCTGAGGCGCTGCAATGATTGGAGCGGACAGATCCAGTCCGGTGACAACAACATTTGCCTGTGCGGTCAATCCCGCCGCATTGGTGACGGTAACCGTATAGGTGGTGTTGTCGGTGACGGTGAGCTGATAGCTGCCGTCGGACTGTGGGATCGCCTGCACGCCGTTCTGATCGGCAACAGAGGTGATGGCAGCGCCGCCATTGTCATTGACAATCAGCTTGACAGTGCCGGTCTTGCCGTTGACATTCACCGGTTCAGCGGTGATCGACGGCGCAATGTTTGCCTTGATACTGTCGATGGTGACGGTATAGGTGGAAGTCTTGCCCGACTCATCGGTGGCTGTCAGAGTATATTTGCCGTTTTCGGTCGCAGTCAGGGTGTAAGCGTTGTCCGAACCGGTCAAAGCGCCCTTATCGCTTGTCAGCTTGACGGCTGCACTCGGATCATCAGGATCGGTGACGGTGATTGCAACGGTCGCTGCATTGGCAGCGGCATTGGTGGTCGGTTCGCCGGTCTGGATGGTCGGTGGGAGCTGATCCTTCTGAATACCGGTGACGGTCAGTTCCACTTTGGACTCGGTTCCATTTTCCGCCGCAAAGGTGACGGTGTAGGTGCCATTTTCGGTGGCACTGAACAGATAGATGGTTTCCGACTGCTTTGTGACGGTTGCGCCGGTCGCATTGACTGTTGGTTCTTTCAGCTCGCCGCCGTGCGCGTCCACAGTGATGGTGGTTTCTGCTTTCTGCTGATCTGTGCTGTCCAGATTGGTTGCATGAGCTGTCACCGTCGGCTGCTGGAGCAAGGTGACCGTTGCTTTTTGTTGGGCGGTATTGCCCGCCTCATCGGTTGCAACAATGGTATACTCGCCGGCGGTCAAACCGGTCTTTTCGTAGGTGTTGCCGCTTGATGCAGTGAGAACTTCGTCATTCAACTTGACTTCCTTCAGATTCTCGTCAACAACGGTAAACTTGAGGGTTCCGTTGCTGCTTTCGATGACTTGGATGTCCGGCTCGGCTCTGTCAATGTTGGTGACTTCCTTCTTCTCTGTTGTTGTCGCCTTGACAACATCGTTTTCTACAACAGAGGCGGTGATGTTGTAGGTGCCGTTTGCGGTGAGCAGTACCGAGTAGTTGGTCTGTACACCGAGCGCATTGGCTGCCGGCTGCTGTTTGCCCTGTGCATCGGTGACGCTGACATGCAGCGACTGATTTTCACCCAGGGTCGCATTTATCTTAAAGCTGAGGGTTTTGGATTTGGTCATTGTGTTTTCATCGGATACAGTTACATCGCTGATCGAAACAGCAGGCTCGATCGGCTGAGTTGGTGTTTCGACGTTGATAATCTGCGAGACGCTCTCGTTGCCTGCGTTATCCACGGCGGTGATGGTGTACTTTTTACCCTCGGTGGCAGTAAAGGTATAGGTGCCGTTGGAGCCGCTGACCACGATGCTGTCCGACTTATCTTCCTCAACAGCTTTGATCGTCTGGATGCCGGACGTGGTGTCGGTCGCTGTGACGGTGACCAGGCGTGTTGCAGAGCCTTCGGCCTTGTCAGCGATGAAAAACTTGCTGATGGTCGGTATGGTCTTGTCGAGTTTGACAGTCACTTTCTCTGTCTGGGTATTATTGGAAGTGTCCGTCGCAGTGATGGTATAGGTAATATTGCCCTCCTGCGCCGCTGTAAAGGTGTAGGTGCCGTCGGAGGCCTGGCTGAGTGTCATCGGCGGATCGACGCTGACCGTCTTGATGCCTACATTGTCGCTGACGACAAAGGAAACATTCTGCGCTTCCCGATACCATTTATCCTCCGGTTTAATCTTGAAAGTGATAACCGGATTTTCGGTATCCGGCTGGGTCTGACCCGAAAGAGCAAAGGAGCCGGAGAGCTGGATGTTGCCTGCGTGGTCGACTGCCTCTACCCTGTAATCACCGGCAGTCTGCGCTGTAAAGGTATACCTGCCGCCTGAGTAGGTTGGATAATAGGCGGTATTATTCTTATCGAGGATGCGTACGGTGTTGATTCCCGACAGCGCATCGGATACAGCAAAGGTCAGAGTGTTGCCCGTATTGGATTTTACATCGATCACGGGTTTGGTCTTGTCGATACGGACGGTGTAAATGCTGGTCGCCACACTGTCGCCGCCGGTGCCGCGGGTAAAGAAGTAGTAGTCCTTCTCGCCTTCAGCGGTGATGGTCAGTGTGCCGTTTGGAAGTTCACGGCGGGTACCCCATTGGCTGGAGCTGCCGCCTGCCGGACGTTCATAGGAGTAAGCAGTGCGGTTGGAACTGTAACCGGTCAGGATAAACTTGATGTCCTGATTGGTCCAGCTTCCGTTTGGATAGCTGCTGCCATTTGGATAGTTCATATAGACGGTCGGCGCCGAAATGGTGTCGCCGTAGACGTCGACACGGAATGCGGTAGTCGCAGAGGTATAGCCTCGGCGGGAAGCAACCACCGTGATGGTTGCGCTGCCTGGGCTGACCGCTTCAATAATCAGTGCATCGTCGCCGCTGACACGAACCTTGGCAATCTTTTCATTATTGCTGACTGCCTTCAGCGAGGTGCCGTCGGTTCTGACATTGACCACACGTTGACTGCCCTTGTTCATAATCTGGCTGTCGATCCGGTTGATGGAAACGGAATCGCTGCCGGAGGATGGCTCGCGGACAGTTACCTTGAAGCTGGTCGTTTTGGACGTATAACCGGTGCGGGAAGCGGTCACTTTGACCGTTGTTGTACCGGATGCCTTGGCGCGGATGCGCAGCTGGAAACCGTCGGTGGTGACATCCGCCACATTGGTGTTGGAATTGGTGACGCTGATCCGGCTGGCATTGGTGTTGACCGTGATATAGCGGGTGTTTCCTTTGTCCATTGTCTGATTGGAAATGCCGCTCAGCTGGATGCTGGTCGAACCACTCTCTTTAACGATAATATTAAACGAAATGGTGCTGCTGGTATAACCCGACCGCGAGGAGGTGATCTTGATGGTCGCCTTGCCTGCTTTGAGGCCGGTCATGGTGATTCTGCTCTTGGAGGTGCTGTAGGTCACCTTGGCAACCGACGGATTGTTGGTGGTCACCCGAAGCGAACTGCCGTTGTGGTCGATCGCAACAATGTGGGTATCTCCGATGTTGAGATACTGGTCGCTGATATCGTGCAGTGTGACCTTTTTGTCATCAGTGGAGGAACCGGAGCTGCGTCTGGACGGTGTCGCATAACCCTTGCCGGTCTGGATATACAGTGGCTTGGTATCATAGTAGACGCCGTTGCTGTTGCAGTACAGACGGTTGATCTGTCCGTTGCCGTACAGCTCGGTCGGCGCATAGGTGTAGACATAGTTGATAATGGTGTTGCCGTCATAGACAACATCGCAGGCGGTGTTGGTGCGCAGCTTGTTGAGATTTAAGTTGCGCAGTGTCAGCGAACTGCCCTTGGCGGCATCGACGGTGACATCGCGGAAACCAACACTGCTGGTAAACAGTCCGCCTTCCTCCAGAACAGCGCTGCTCTTGACATTGACCGCATTGACCGCTGTATCACGGGAAGCAAACACTCTGGAAATATCTTTGTTGTCGATGGTCAGCGCACCTGCGTTGACGTCATACAGTTTGACCCAGTCCGAACCGTCGGTCAGACGGATGGTTCCCTGCACATCGACATTTTTGAGTGTCACTGTGCCGGATGGCACATCAATGTACAGATTTCCGGTGAAGGTCTTGTTGCTGATGGTCACATTTCCGGCGTCGATGTAGCCGTTTTTGTAAACCTTGGATTCGCTGTAGCTGCCCGACTTGTTAAAGCGTGCGCTGACATAGCTTTTGCCCGATACCGGCTTTGGTGCGCCGGAGGTTGTCTGCGCAATCAGCTTGTTGTCACTGGTCGAGGTTGGCTTTGCGCCCACTGGCTCATAGACCACACTGGTGTTTTTTTCCGGTTTGGTCACACTTTCCGGTGTCTGCGCGGAGGTGGTAACATTGCTGCTCTGTGTTGTCGAAGCAGTTGTCTTGTTGCCACTGGTCTGCGACGAAGTGGATGTCGGTTTGCTGCCGCTGGTCTGCGACGAGGTTTGACTGTACTGGCCCTGTTTATCGCCGGAAGCCGTCTGAGCGGACGCCGTCGAGCCCGTCTCCGGTTTTGTATCGGAGGTTGTCTGTGGCTCCTCGGTCACCGCTCCAACCTCTTCGGTGTCCTCAAGGTTGGGATCGACCTGCGCTTCGGTTTCAGGGCCGTCCTCCTCTACCAGTTCCTCCTGGTTTGGTTCCGGCACTGCCAGGACGACTTCTTCGCTGGCCTGTTCCTGCTCGCGAGGCTGAGACGGCCAGAAAAAGATGACCGCCAGTACCGCCGCTACCAGAATCAGCGACAGCACAACTGCGCCTATTCTGAAAAGCATTTTGTTGTCCTTCTTAGCTTCCATAAATGATGCTCCTTTCTTCCTTGAAGCAGAGCTTCTCCTAAACCTCTGTAAGGTAATTCAGGTCTGTTTTATCTGTGAAAGATTTTTTCCCCTCTACCAATAAGACGATTGTGGCAAATGATTCGTTACACTTTCTTCCCTCTTTTTTTGCGATATTTTTGCCATTATTTCCATCTTTTGGCCTCTCAGTTCTTTAGTGTCCTACAAACGAAAAATTATTGCAGTTTTCTTTTCCTTAAAATGTAAAAGTTTCCTGACCGCTTTTATTTGTTTTGCACAAATCCGCTTTCTGAAAGCAGAAGGACGACCCACAAAGACAAACAGGAGGAGCATCCTTTGCTGTACAAAGGATGCTCCTCCTGTTGTTATCATTGTTCGCAGAGATGTTCCCTGCCGTTTTCGATCCAGAACAGATCCTGTCTGCCACGATAGGTCGTGCCTTCAAAGTTTAGGCGCACCACCCATGGCATCCAGCTTTTGATTCGGTTAAAATCGTCAAACCCAAAATGGCTGTCGTAGTGGTTTAAAATGGTGCTGGTGCAGGTCCCGTGTCCGCCGATGACCAGCGTCTGATTTGGGTAATCGGTCAGCAGCTTTTGCAGAGCTGTGACAGCACGCTGCTGCACTTCGCGCAAGTTTTCTCCACCCGACACCTTATAGGAAAAATCCTCCCACTGACGTTTTGCATAGCTATGGAAATCCTCCAGCCAAACGCCGATGGTGCGCTCATGAAAATCCTCTATAAATTGTGTGAGCAATCCCAAGCGGAGACCCAGCGGTTCGACAGTATCTCTGGCACGCGGAAAAGGACTGGAAAAGATGGCATCAATCGGCTTCTCCGCCAGAAAGTCGCATACCCTTTGAGCGTCCTTTCTGCCCTGTTCAGTCAGCGGCGCCTGTTCGGTGTCGTCGCAGTGGGCACTGTAATCGGGCTGTGCATGGCGCACCAGATAAAGGGTTGTCATTCGATCTTCTCCTCCTTATGCCTGCAGTTCTCCCTGCGAAGCAGCTTTGAGGTATTCGTTGATGAACTGGTCGATGTCGCCGTCCATCACTGCACTGATATTGCCGGTTTCACAGCCGGTGCGGTGGTCTTTGACCAGGGTATATGGCATAAATACATAGGAACGAATCTGAGAACCCCAGCCGATCTGCTGCTGTTCACCTTTGATGTCCTCAATGCGTTTGAGGTGTTCCTTCTCCTTGATCTGTGCAAGCTTTGCCTTGAGCATCTTCATGGCGACCTCACGGTTCTGGTGCTGGCTGCGCTCATTCTGGCAGGCAACGATGACACCGGTCGGAATGTGGGTGATACGGATCGCCGACTCGGTCTTGTTGACGTGCTGACCGCCTGCGCCGCCCGAACGGTAGGTGTCGATCTTCAGGTCGGCGGGGTTGGTTTCGATGTTGTTGTCGTCGTCGATCTCGGGCATCACCTCCAGCGAAGCAAAGGAGGTCTGTCTGCGTCCCGAAGCGTCAAACGGCGAGATGCGCACCAGACGGTGTACACCGTGCTCCGATTTCAAAAAGCCATAGGCATTGGTTCCGGTGATGAGGATGGACGCACTCTTGATACCCGCTTCCTCGCCGGCAAGATAGTCCAGCACCTTGACCTTGAAGTGATGGCGCTCGCTCCAACGCGCGTACATGCGGTAGAGCATCTGCACCCAGTCCTGTGCCTCGGTGCCGCCTGCTCCTGCATGGAAGGTCAGAATGGCATTGTTGGCATCAAACTCGCCGGTCAGCAGTGCCGACAGCTTTTCTTCCTCAATCTTCTGGTCGATCTCGCGGATGTTGGCGCGGATCTCCTGCAGGAAAGCTTCCTGCTCCTCCTCGCTGGAGAAGGTTTCCTCGCTTGCAAGCTCTACCATGGTCTGTGCATCCTCGTACATCCGCACCAGACTATCGTAGGAGCCTATCTTTTCGCTGAGCACTTTCTGCTCTTTGAGCACCTTCTTGGTGTTTTCCACATCGTTCCAGAAGTCCGGTTTGGCAGCCTCCTCATCCAGCTTCTTTTTCTCCGCTGCCAGACGGTCATATCCCAGTGCTTCGCGCAGATCATGAATGCGCGGCTGCTGGTTCTGAAGTTCCTGTTTTAAATCTTCAATCTGAAGCATCTTAGCTCCTCCTGTTATCTCATTTTTCAAAAACTCGCAATACAAACGCAGGACTTTTCTCAATCAAATGTCCAGTCCAATGAACCCTTGGTGTAAACTCACATTTCTATCTGATCTCCAATTTTGACAGATTCTTCTGCTGCGGGCAGTTTTTACCTTTAATTATATTAGAGCTGTCGGCATTTGTAAAGACTGTCCCCCATTTTGTGCGAATCTTTTAAATAAAAGATGAACCTTCCCTGGAAAAGATAGACTTTTTCTATATGGTATAGTATACTGAAATCGTAGATCGCAGGACGCAACATCCATTTGCCTGCCACTGAAGAAAGGTTGATTTTGAGTATGAATTATAAAGGAGTCTCCTGTCCTGTATGCAAACAGGAATTTAAGGAAGGGGACGACATTGTCGTCTGTCCTGTCTGCGGAGCACCACATCACCGTGCCTGCTACCATCAGCTCGGCCACTGTGCCCTGGAGCAGGAATTGCACGAACAGGGTCGTTCCTGGGAAAATCCCAACGACCAGCCGGTCCATCACCACACCGAGCTGCAGCCGGATGAAAACGGCAATATCATCTGCCCGAACTGCGGACTGTTCTGTAAAGAGGAGGACGAGGTCTGCCCTAACTGTCAGTTTCCGCTGAAGCAGCCGTCCGCCGCCTCCGGACAGGGACGTCAGGTGGTGCAGGGACTGGACGACCAGCTTCCTCCCAACGCATCGTTTGGCACCATGTTTGAGGCAATTTACGAAAACGATCAGATCGACAACATCCCTGCCAAGGATTTCATCTTCTTTGTCCGCCAGAATTACCTGTATTTTCTGCGGGCATTCAAGATCTTTTCCCAGCGCGCCAAGGCCAAAGTGTTTAACTGGGCTGCGTTTTTCCTCAATTTTGTCTACTTTTTCTACCGCAAAATGTATAAGATCGGCGCGCTGCTGCTGGCGTTCTATCTGATTTCCAACATTCCTTCGGTGATTCTGTCCTATCATATGGTACAGCAGACCATGGAAGACCCTATGCTGATGTATTCGCTGCAATTTGACTTTACCGGTCTGGAAACACTGTCGCTGCTTTCGCAGCTCTTTATGTATGTGCGCTTTGGTGTCGCATTATACTGCGGATTCACCGCCAACCGCCACTATTACAAGCATTGCCGGAAAAAGATCCAGCAGCTCAAAGGCATCTCTACCGGCAACAGCAGCAGCGAATATTACCAGACGCTTTCCTCCATCGGCGGTCCCAGCCTGATCAGCGCGCTGCTGGTGATTGCACTGGTGGTCGGTCTGGTCTTTTCCTCCAGCGCAATTATGGCATTTTTCCTCATGTAAAAAGCCATTTTGCAGTCTTTTTTCTGGTTGTTGTGACGTTTGCGCCAACTTTTTGCCCTGCCGCAGCAAGGCAGATTGTCCATTTCTACAAAGAAGGCAAAATGGCGCAAATTTCCTTGACAGAGTGACAAAATGCTGCTATAATTTTTAATGTTGCTGCACAAAGACAGCAAACCTTGCCCTGCATAACCGGCAGGGCCTTAAGTCCAAAAGGAGGTGCTTTTACAATGGCAAAGCTTAATGAAAATTATGAGACAATCATGATCTTCAACACCAAGAACGGTGATGACGCGATCAAGGCTCTGGTTGAAAAATTCACTGCACTGATCGAGAAACACGGTACTCTGGAAACAGTAGAAGAGTGGGGTAAACGCAGACTGGCATACCCAATCGAGGATGAAGTAGAGGGTTACTACGTATTCGCAACCTTCAACAGCAATCCTGAGTTCCCTGCTGAGCTTGACCGTAACTACAAAATTACCGACGGCGTTCTTCGTTCCCTGATCGTTAAGAAGGACAACTAGGAGGGACATCATGCTGAACCGTGTAATTCTTATGGGAAGACTCACCGCAGATCCTGAGCTGAAGAAAACAGCCTCGGACATTTCGGTCACTTCCTTCACGCTTGCTGTAGATCGCAACTATGGCAAGGGCGCGGACCGTCAGACCGACTTCATCAACTGTGTTGCTTGGCGTCAGACTGCGGAATTCATCAGCAGATATTTTTCCAAAGGCAGACTGATGGCTGTGGAAGGTTCCATTCAGGTTCGCAACTATGTGGACAAGAATGACAACAAACGTCAGGCTGTGGAAGTTTTGATTGACCAGGCATATTTTGCCGACAGCAAGAATTCCGCTCCTCATGCAGGTGTTCCGGACGACTTTGGTCCTCCGCCACCACCTTCCCGCTCTTATGCAGCTGCTCCTGCGGCTTCTTCCTATCAGCCAGCTCCTTCGATGGGTTATTCCAGCGGAGCTGCAGAGGATTTTGAGGAAGTCAGTGAAGATGAAGAAGATCTTCCATTCTAAAACCGAAACGGTTTTTGTATTTACAAATTTCTAAACTTTAAGGAGGTCAAGTTCCATGGAAAAAGAGAGAACCGAGAGAAACGACAGACGCAACAGAAAAAGCAGAAAAAAAGTTTGTGCGTTCTGCATGGATAAAATCGAAAACATCGATTACAAAGATGTTCCAAGACTGAAAAGATATCTGTCTGACAGAGCTAAGATCATTCCACGCCGTGTTACCGGCACCTGCGCTCGTCATCAGAGACAGCTGACTGTTGCTGTTAAACGTGCTCGTCACGTTGCTTTCCTGCCATACGTAGGAGACTAATCGAAACCTTAAAAACCCACAAGCTCCACTGGAGTTTGTGGGTTTTTTCTTCTATCTCAGAAAGGAAGAGATGTATGCTGCAATTTTTGCCCATCACGCCGGAGGACTATCCTGTCCTCACCCAAATCATGACGGCTGCCTTTGACGAAGATACCCGTCTGCACACCTCCCTGCTGCACGATGGTCCTCGCGGATACAACGACGGCACCCTCATCAAAAAGCTCCACGAAATCCCTGGCTACCTCACCGAAAAGGTCGTGCTGGACGGGAAAGTAATCGGCGGATACACTGTCTGCTATCAGCAGGAACGTTCCATTCTGGATCTGCTCTTTCTCTCTCCAGATGTTGGCGGTCAGGGCATCGGTACGCAGGTGTGGCAGCACATCGAACACCACTTTGCCGACACCCGATGCTGGGAGGTGGAGACCCCTTCCTACTCCAAGCGCAATCACTATTTCTATACAAAAAAATGCGGCTTTCATTTTGTGCGGGAAAAACAGTATTCCGACGACAGCAGTTCCTTTATCTTTGAGAAGGAAACCTTGCCGGTGCTGGACATCGCACAGATGATGAAAATGCAGCAGGAGCTCTGGCAGCTGCACAAGGACAGCTGGCCGCCGATGGAACCGGAATGCGGCCGCGACTTCATCCTGTGGATGATGGAGGAGGTCGGTGAGGTCATCAAGAAAAAGAGCAGCCGCGACATCATGGAGGATGCAGCGGTGCGCAGCCACTTTGTTGAGGAGTGCAGCGATGTGCTGATGTATTACTTCGACACCCTTCTGCGCTATCATATTACACCGCAGGAAATTTCCGAAGCCTACCTCCAAAAGCACCTTCGCAATATGGGACGGGATTTTGAAACAGAATACAGAAACAAATTTAAGCGTTCAGCTGTTGCAGGCAACGGTCTTCCAGAAGATAAAGGATCTCCGAGAGAAGATTAAAAAGATCAATCAGCCGCAGATTGTCCCATATCTGTCCGCTTCCTCCCTCCAGGCTCTGATGAGCAAAATTGTTGCGGATGCGGCGGCACTGTTCCAAGCGCTGAAACATCTGTGGATATTGCTGGCGGAAGGTATCCGCATCCATATCCAACAGCTGATAAAGCCAACTATATACCTTGGGATTTTTGACCGGCTGTGTTTGACAGAGCCATTTTCCCTCGCAAAACCAGTGGTAAACCTCCCGCAGCGTCCTTTCCAAAAAGGCATAGAGAGCATCACCAGATGTGCCACGGAGATGCAGGCTGCCCATTCCCACTATGCCTGCTGCTCTTCCATTCCCAACAACAGTTCTGTTCGGGTAAAAGGCGCCAGCCAGCACAACTCCTCCTCCGGACAGCTTTTGCTGTAGGAAAGCTGGGATTGTTTCTCCAAAAGCTCCTCCTGCACTGCCTGCGCCACCAGAAAACAATAATCGTTCAATGCACGCAGCTGATCGCCAAACTCAACAAAGGGGTATATATTTCCCTCATAAAGCTGGTAATCTGTCCGTTTACGCTTGACAAACTCCCCCTGTTTCATTTTGTACAAAAGCAAAGGCGCTGCTGTGCTCCAACCCTTGGAAAAATCCCTCCATACCTTTCCTCCCCTCTGATACGATAAGACCGTGAAGCAAAATCGCTTCACGGTCTTTTTTGCTGTGTTTAAATAAAGGAAATGTAGCCTTTCTCCACCGGTTTATAGTCCTTAGGGTTCTGGCTGTCGTAGACGGCTTCCATCTTTTCATTGAGGATCATCAGTCGTCTTCCCACTGGAACCTCTGGGAGGCTCTCCAGCCTGTCTGTCAGACGGTAGAGGTTGTTTTCCTGCGATACCGGCAGATCGGCAAACTGCTGGCCCTGGTAGTCCTCCAGTGCGCCTTCTTCCTTGTAGAGATACGAGCCGACATAGCAATATTCCACGCCGTCGCGCTCCTCAAAGCATGGGCAGAGCAGATCGCGGCTGCCGTTGGAAGGTGTCAGCAGGAATCCGTTGCCGCGGAACTCATCCTCCGGCGCAAAGGCTCCCTCGAAGTTGCCATAGATTTCTCCGTCCGGCACCGAACTGAACGACGCCACCAAAACGCCCTCCACACCGTCCAGCTTGCGGATAACAAAGCCGTTCATCATCTCTCCGCAGACGATGTCCTGCTCGGTCAGATCGACCGCCAGATACCGTTTGCCGATGCGCTGCTTCCATTGTTCCGAAAGTGCAGGATGATTTTCCGCTTTCATCGCCATCGGAACAACCTTTCCGCGGTTGGTGGTAAACAGATAGGTGCCCTGTGGTGTGCTGCGGAAGAAGAATTTCTCGCCGTTCTCCGCCACAAAGTTGGTACCGTCATATTTCAGATTTTTGTAAACAGCCACCCGTTCGCCCGAGGTATTGTCATTGGTGATGGTTAAGTCGGTACCAAAGAAATGTGTATGGTAAATCTGGCTTGGTACCAGGTAGATTCCATCAAATTGGTCGATCAGCTGCTGCGGAACCGGCTGATACTTCTGATAAATGCTGATTCCTTTTACTTCCTGCAGATAAACTGCAAACAAACGCAGAATTTCCAGACCCACATCCATCTTGCAATCGTGGGTTTCGCTGATGGTCAGGACAGCATGATACTTTGGAAGGATATATAACTTGCTGGTAAACTGGAAGCTGTTGCCGCCTTTGAGCTGCACCTGCTCTCCCAAGTCAAACTCAGGGTCCTCTACGCAGACATTATCCCAACCCAATCCATAACGGGTGCTGGCAGTGTCCTCCGGCAGGAAGGTTGCTCCCTGCATTTTGCGCATCTCCGCCTTGCTCTCCTCGCTGATGATCGAATTTTCGGTCAGGAAGAGGTTGCCGAATTTGCACAGGTCGGTCATGGTGGTGGTGAATCCGCCGCATCCCTGCAGGTAGAATTCTTCCTTCGGTTTGCCGCTTTCCTGTATCAGCGGATACTCTGGATTTAATGTGGTGGATACACGGGTCGAATGAGCGCCGATCGGCTCGGTGATGTACTGCTTGCAGAATTCACCAAAGCTCATGCCCGATACCTTTGCTACCAGCATTTCCGCCAGCGTAAAACCATCGTTGCAGTAGACCGAATAGGTTCCTGGATCTGCTTTCAGATAGCATTTTGCAAGGTAATTGTAGACCTCGTCATAATATTCCTGATTATCCGGCTGACCGACGTGGACCGCCGAAAAATGCTTCCACTGTGTTCCTGGCAGACCGCTGGCATGGTTTAAGCAATGGCGCACGGTAATCTGGCGGTACCTTGGGTCCAGCATGGTAAACTGAGGCAGATACTCGCAGATGGGGCGATCCAGCTCCACCTTGCCCTGCTCCACCAGCTTCATGACCGCCACGGTGCAGAAAATTTTGGAGATAGAACAAACGTTATAGGTGTGCTGCAGGGTCACCGGTCGTTTTTCCTTGCTTCCATCGGTACCCAGCGCATCCGCTGCTACAATTTCACCGTCGACCATGATCGCGTAAGAGACCGACGTATATTTTTTCGGCAGATTCAGTTTTAAGATTTCCGATAATCTTTGACGAATATCCATCCTGTTTCGCTCCCTTTTGTCGTCAATTTCAATTTTAAAATAGGACAGCAGCCCATTTTCGAAGGAAAGTTCCTCCCTTGTAGGGTAGCACAGATGAGATATTCTGTCAATCACAGTTGTCTGCATTCTCTATCCATCGTTGGAAAGAGGTAAACGGGAGATTGTTTCATCATTTCCTGAAAGGAGCGGCAGCCAATCTCAGGGAGACAGAACACAAAGCCTGTTTCTCAAGAGAACTTTAGTCGTCTCCTTTCAATCAGAACTTGGGAGACAGAACACAAAGCCTGTTTCTCAAAAAACTTTAACTGTCTCCTCGAATCCACCTCTTTCCTTTGGATTGAGAAAATCGGAAGAAGAAGATTCTACCCATCGCCATTTTCGGTATAAACTTGGGAGATTGGCAAAGCCAATCTCAGGGAGACAGCACGCAAAGCCAGTTCCTTAAGAAAACTTTAACTATTTATTTTCAACTAGAACTCGGGAGATTGGCGAAGCCAATCTCAGGGAGACAGAATACAATGCTAGTTTCTCAAAAAAGCTTTAACTGTCTCCTCGGTTCCATCGAATCCCTCTCTTTCCAACATAAAAAAATAAGAGGTATCCAAAATTTCTTTCCTTTGAATAGAGAAAATCGGAAAAAGATGATTCTACCCCTCACCTAAAAACAGTCCACCGGACTGTTTTTCCGCTCAAAATGCTTTTGAGCGTCGGTTCATTC
>NZ_CALXIN010000028.1 GCF_944388365.1 uncultured Negativibacillus sp.
AGTTCCTCCACCTTTTGATGGATGCTCTGGATGGTCTGCAAAAAGGAGCTGTCCTCTTTGCCGCTGGGATCTTCCACTCCCCAGTCCTCCCGATATTTACACGGAAGAAATGGGCACTGTACATTGCATCCCATCGTCACCACAATATCAATGGGCGGCAATTTTTCCAGCGTTTTCGAGTATTGGGTGCGCTCCATGTCAATCCCATAGCAGTGCTTGATCAATCGCACTGCATCCTGATTGATCTGCGGCTTTGTTTCGGTTCCCGCCGAATAGCTCTCAAAAACATCTGCTGCCAGTTCTTTTCCCAGCGCTTCTGCAATCTGGCTCCGGCAGGAATTATGTACACAGATAAATGCTACTTTTGGCTTCATCTGCTGCCCTCCTTTAAAAATACCAGCTGTTCCTCGTTGGAATCCTCCTCCGAGAATCGGTAACCCAATCGGTCAAACTGCTGCACCTGCTCGAAATCGGTGATGTTGTGCTCGGCAAGGAAGCGCACCATCTCTCCGCGCGCCATCTTGCACAATGTTCCCTTTTCCACCACCTTATCGCCGATGCGTTCGCCAAAGACACAGGTCACCATCCGAACCTCCTTGGGCAGATGGTCGCTGATACAGCGGCTGTACTCCTTGGAGGCAAGATTCAGGATCAGGCTGCTCTCTGCGCACAGATGTTCTGCCAGCCTGCTGCCCCAAAACTGATAGAGGTCGCGGCAGCCCGCCACCTCCAGCTTGGCCTGCATCTCCAGACGATAGGGACAAACGCCATCCAAAGGACGCAGCACTCCATAAAAGCCGGACAGAATGCGCAGATGTTGCTGCACATAGGCAAACTCCGCGTCGGAAAAGACGTCCGGCGCCATGTACTGATATTGAATCCCGTCGTATGCTAGGAGCGCCGGCGTCAAATTGCCGGTGAGGTGAATCTGCTGCAGCTGCTCAAAGCTCTGCTGTGCCAGTTTGTCGCTGCATTTCCACAGGGATTTGAGTTCTGCAAAGGACAACTCATGAAGCCTGTCCAAAATCTGTCCGCTCTGTTCCAGAAAGGCAGGTAATCCCTGTTCCGGCAGGCTGTCGGTGTCCACTCTCATCTTTTTGGCAGGAGAAATGATAATCCGCATTGGTATCCTCCTTCTGATCGAATCGCTGCTTCGATTGTACCACAGTCTCTGTGTCAAAACAATCGCCGTGGCAGAATTTCATCTGTCTGCAAAAGGGTCCTTCCTTCAAATTGCATTTGGCGGTGGATTTGTTCATACTCCTGTGGTAAAATTTATCATAAAAGAGAAGATAACAAATTGGAATTTGAGGTAAAAATATGGCATCAAGCAGAGAATTCTTAGAGTTTATTTTGGAACAACTATCTGAGTTAGAAGAAATTACCTATCGAGCGATGATGGGAGAGTTTATTATTTATTATCGCGGCAAGATTCTAGGCGGTATCTATGATAATAGATTACTTGTTAAATCAGTAAAATCAGCAATTCGTTATATGCTAACAGTTTCGTATGAATTACCCTATGAGGGAGCAAAAGAGATGTTGTTGGTAGATGAAGTTGATAATAAGAAATTTTTGACCGGCTTGTTTCATGCAATGTATGATGAACTGCCAGCCCCAAAGAGATAAATCCCAGTTTGACATCCCTTAGGACTCCAAGGGCGCACTTCTGTGCTCTCCTGACGGAAGTATTCGTGCGTCCTGCAAAGTTTTATCCTCTGTCAGCAGGAAAACCGGCAGACCGAGAATGTACCGTCACCTCATTTTGTGGCTATCCCATGCAGATGTATAACTTCCACGGTGGAGTTTGCCGCCAGTAAGTGTTATCAATATCTATCAGTCAAATGGTGAACAAGAAAGGGTGATTTCCATGAAAAGAATGTTTGTGTTGATTATGACAGTGATGCTCTGTTTTGCACTGACTGCTTGCAATAAAAAAGTAAGCATCGACTTTCCCTTTGAATTGTCCAGTATCGAAAATGTGGAAATGTTCCGCTTCACTAATCCTACGGATGTGGAGAAAAAAGTGATTACCGAATCCGAAGATATTGAAGGCATTTACCAGACTTTTGAAAGCATTTCTCTGAAAGATAAAAGAACCGAACCTACTACTGGTGGTTCGGTGACCAGTTTCCGATTTCATCTTTCTGATGGTACATCGTATGAGATCATCTATTCAGAGGTTGCTGTAAAATCCGGAAGAATCATCACAACGGATATGGAACAAGATCTCTTCACCTCTGCCGATATAGGAGCAAACTGGGAAAGATACGACTATGAAGCAGTCACTGTATCCGAAGGTGAATTGCCGGTGCTCCCAAAGTCAGAAAATGCAAATCAAGTACGCTTCGGAGACCGAATGGTGGATACAGATCATCTTTCTAAAGAAACGCTTGCGTGGTTGGAATGGTATCATAGTTTGTCTGAAGAAGAACAGGCGGCTGTAAGCTCTATTCCACCTGATTTATATGACCATTTGGGGTTCGCAGATACAGAAGATGCTGAAGCGATAATAACAGAATGAATGCTGTACTTGAGAAAACCGCAGGCTTTCATCGAACGCCAAAAGCTGACCGTCGATCCACACCTTCGTGTGGGAAATCGGCGGTCAGTTTTCTTTATTTTCAGAAAGAACAAAAACGGCACGACCAAAGCCATGCCGTTTCTATTTCCTTCTCAGCTTTTTCCTCTCCTACGGGCGAATCGCTACCTTCATCACACCGTCGCGCTTCTGTTCAAACAGCTCATAGGCTTCCTCAATTTGTTCCAGCGGGTAGGTGTGGGTAATCAGCGGCGTGGTGTCCAGCTTTCCTTCCTCGATCAGCTTCAGGATTTCCTCACAGTCGCATCCATCGACACCGCCGGTCTTAAAGGTCAGGTTTTTGCCGTACATCTGCGGGAGCGGCAACATCTGCGGCTGGTCGTACAGCGCAACTACCGTCACAATCGCATTGGGGCGCGCACACTTCCACGCCAGCTGGAAGGTATCCTCTGCACCTGCCACCTCCAAAACGACGTCTGCGCCGCCGTGGTCGCTGTTTTGCATCACAAACTCCTGCACCTTCTCCGGTCCGACGACCAGAACCTCGGGATAGTGCTGCTGCACAAAACGCACCCGCTCTGCATCGGTTTCACAGACGATGATACGCTTTGGATGGCGGAGCATGACGCACAGCAGCGTACAAATGCCGGTCGGTCCTGCGCCCAGAATCAGCACGGTATCGTCAGCACCGATTTCCGAAATGCGCGCCGCCCAATATCCGGTTGCCAGCACATCGCCTACAAAGAGCGCCTGCTCATCGGTGACGGTATCGGGAATTTTGGTCAAGCCCTGATCGGCAAACGGAACCCGCACAAAGGCAGTCTGTCCGCCGTCGATGCGGCATCCCAGCGCCCAGCCTCCGTTCGGGTCAGTGCAGTTGTTGACATAACCATGCTGACAGAAAAAGCAGCTGCCGCAGAAGGTCTCCACATTGACGGCGACACGATCGCCTGGTTTGAGGTTGGTGACGGCACTTCCTACCGATTCCACCACACCCACCATCTCATGTCCGACGGTGATTCCTGGCACTGCGCGCGGAACCGAGCCGTGTTTGATGTGCAGATCGCTCGAACAGATGCTCGCCAGCGTCACCTTGACAATGGCGTCTCTCGCATCCTGCAGCGCTGGCTTTGGTTTCTCCACGAGCTGAAACTTTCCTTTTTCCACATAGGTATATGCCAACATTGTTATTTCCCCCTTGATTGACGAGAGTTTTATTTTCTCTATCATACCACGTTTTGGAATGGAGTGCAAAAACCGCGCACAAAAACAGGAGCGGGTGAAAGTTCACCCGCTCCTGTTTTTGGATATCGATCAAATTAAAAGCTTCCCTTTTCCAGATAATCCATTGCAATCTGTGCAAAGACCGCGGACATTCTTGGAATGACTTCCTCATCCAGCATAAAATTGCTGGCGTGCAGTCCTGGAGTCTCCACACCTGGTTTCGCAATTCCTGCAAACAGGTAGGCGCCAGGAACGCGGCTGATGTATTCGCTGAAGTCCTCTCCGCCCAGATGCGGTTCATCGTCCAGCTGAATATTCTCTTTTCCGACGATCTTTGCTGCGGCCTCTGCGCAGAAGTCGATCGCCTGCGGCGTGTTGATGACAGCGCCGCTGTATCGGGCAGATACCTCCACCTGTGCGCCGTTTGCCTGTGCAATGCCTTCCGAGATTCGTTTGATGTCTGCGATCATCTGCTCCATCACTTCCTGCTTATCTGCGCGAATGGTTCCTGTCATGGTGCAGCAGTCCGGAATAATATTTCCTTTATCCTGCGGACCAGAATGAATGGTGCAGACCGACAGAACTCTCGCCGTTGTTTCGGGCAGACGGCGGGAAACAATCTGCTGCAAACCTCCATAAATCTGGTTTGCCACTGCAATCGGGTCGATGCACTGATGCGGCCAGGAGCCATGACCTCCTTTGCCGATGACCTTGATGGAAAAGCTGCCTGGATGGCCAAAAGCGCTCTTGCGGGCGATGGCAACCTTTCCAGCCTCTACATCCGGCCAGGCATGTGCTGCAAAGACAGCATCGACGGTCGGATTTTCCAGAACCTTGTCCTCCAAAACCATCTTGCGGCCGCCACCGCCGCCTTCTTCTCCTGGCTGAAAGACAAATTTAATGGTTCCCGCAAATTCATTCTGCAGGTCTGCCAGAATTTTTGCACTTCCCAATAACCAGGAGGTGTGTCCATCATGTCCGCAGGCATGCATCACGCCTGCCTCCTGCGAAGTACATGCCAAGCCTGTGTTTTCCTCAATCGGCAGCGCGTCAATATCAGCACGCAGAAGGACCGTTTTTCCCTCTCCTTTTTTGCCGTGCAGAATACCAATGACGCCTGTTCCGCCGGCAACCTGTGGAATCACCTGCATTCCCTCCAGCTTGGAAAGCTGTTCGGCAATCTTCTGTGCAGTGCGATGCTCCTGCATCGAAAGCTCCGGATGCTGGTGTAAATCTCTGCGAAAGGCGATCAGTTCCGGTGTATACTGTTCTGCCTTTTGTTTAATCAGTTCAGTAATCATGCTGTTCCTCCTTGAGCATACCAAAATCAGGCAGAACTGTGGTAGTTCTGCCTGATTTTATCTTACTTGGTAACAAAGTTTAAGAATTGACGAAGCCTTGGATTCTCCGGATGATCGATGACCTCCTCCGGTGTACCATCCACTACGATCTGTCCGCCGTCCATAAAGATGATGCGGGTGGCAACATTTCTTGCAAAGCGGATTTCGTGGGTGACCAGAATCATCGTCGTGTCTTCCTCAGCCAGCTGTTTGATGGTGTTGAGCACCTCTCCAACCAGCTCTGGGTCCAACGCGGAGGTTGGCTCGTCGAAAAGAAGCACATCCGGATTGACTGCCAGCGCTCTGGCAATGCCGACACGCTGCTGCTGTCCACCGGACATTTTTGCAGGATAAAAATCCTTTCTTTCCAACATTCCAACCTTTTCCAGCAGTTTCAGAGCAATCTGCTCCGCCTCTGCCTTTGGCTTTTTCTGGACGGTGACCAGGGCTTCCATCACATTTTCTTTTGCTGTTTTATTTTTAAACAGATTGTATCCCTGAAAAACCATGGCAGACTGGCGGCGCAGATTGCGCACCTCCTGTCTGGTATGGTGTGCAGCATCCACGGTTACATTTCCCACCCGAACAGTTCCTGTTGTCGGTTCGCACAGGTAGTTGAGGCAGCGAAGCAAGGTGGATTTTCCTGTGCCCGATGGGCCGAGAATCGCTACAACTTCATTTTTTTTGATTTTAAGATTGATGTCCTTGAGCACTTCGGTATCTTTTCCAAAAGTCTTGGACAAGCCTGTTACTTCGACCATCAGCACGCTTCCTTTGTTCAGAATAGATATATTTTTGTTGATATTCTCTTAGTGAGTTGCGGTCAGCCACTCGTCGCTTACCAGCTGGGTCAGATCCTGATAGAACCATTTGGTAACGATTTCGGATACAGTGCCGTCTGCCTGCATTTCTGCCAGAACTTCATTGACATCATCGCGCAGAGCAATACCTTCCTCGGTATCTGCAAACCACCAGCCAACGTTGTTGCCGAACAGCTTTTCATCCAGCTCACGGAACTCCAGGCCCTGTGCTTTTTCAGCTTTTTCGATGTTGGTAACGGTGTTTGCATAAGCATCGATTCTGCCCAGAGAGCAATCCTGGAATCCTGCGTTGGAATCTTCGTAAGTAATAACTTCCCAGTCATATTCTGGAGCCATTGCCTCAACGGTGGACTGAGATGCCTGTCCAGCTGTTACACCGATGCTGCAGCCGCGAAGGTCCTCAAAGGTCTGATACTCGCTGTCCGGCTGTACAATGATAACCTGTGCATCAGCGTAAATTGGGTCAGATGCAACATAGTTTTCCAGACGAGCTTCGGTGATTGCAAAGCAGTTTGCAGCAACCTCTACACGGCCGGTGTCCAGTTCACCAAACAGAGATGCCATATCTGCAACCTGTTTCATCTCGATGGTCCAGCCGGTACGCTCTGCAATTTCTGCCCACAGTTCTGCTTCGACACCGGTCCATGTGCCGTCGTCTGCTACTTTGGAATATGGTTCGCCGGTGCCGGTGGTACCAACGATAACGGTGCGGGACTCGGTGTTGGTCTCACCCTCTGCTTCGGTGCTTTCCTCGGTGGTAGTGCCTTCCGCAGACTGTTCCTCGGTGGTGGACTCGGTCGATGTTTCCTGTGTCTGGGAACCAGAGCAAGCAGCCATCGACATGGTCATCATTGCTGCCAGAACAAAAGCAAGAATTTTTTTCAGTTTCATTTGTATTTCCTCCATATTGAAGTTTTATATTCTTGTAAGACAGATTTCCAACCTGCCTTTCAATCTCCAAAATTATGCGTAGATCGAGTCGCAGCGTTTTTCCAGCACCTTCTGGAATGCGGTCAGAATCAGTGTGATGACCCAGTAAATCAGCATAACGCAGGCATAACACTCGAAGAACTGGAAGGTATTTGCACCTTCGATCTTTGCAGCGCCCATGACGTCACGGACACCGACCAGAAATGCCAGAGAGGACATTTTAAACAGGTTGATCAGATCGTTAAACAATGGCGGCAGCGCAACACGGATGGCCTGCGGAATGACGATTCTGCTGGTCATCTGCCAGCCGGACATACCTAACGACATGGCTGCTTCTCTCTGGCCCTCGTCTACCGAGATCAGCGAGCCGCGGATGGTTTCGGAAACGAACGCACCCATGTTCAAGCTCATGATAACTGCTACTGCAACGGTCGGAGACATGTTCAAAATCCAGGAACTCAGGTTGGCAAGACCATAGTAGAAGAAAAACAACTGTGTCGCTACCGGTGTTCCTCGGATGAATGAAACCCAAACTTTCAGCAGCTGGCTTAATCCCACCACTTTGTAGTAGCTGATCAGTGCAAAGACCATACCGATAATCAGCGAGAAAATCGCACTGATGATCGTCAGGGACAATGTGATATTCAGCTTGCTTGCAACATAGGGCAGGGTTTGAAAAAAGTACTCCCAGTTAAATTTCATATCGTTACCCCTTTTTTAAGACAGTATACAGTCAACAATTCATGAAGCTGCCTTTTTACTATATACTCAAACAAAATTAGTGTCAAGTTACCGAATATATTGAAAAAATATATACAATATTGCCATTTATTGATATTATTTATCGCAATTTACCTTTTCGACAAATTCGTTTCCAGAAGTAAAATTTTATTTATGAAAAAAATATTATTTATATAGATTTTATCTATCGTATAATTTTCATTTATAAATAATTTGAATATTGATTTGTATACAAACAAAAGGCACTCGTTGGGAACGAGTGCCTTTTGTTTGTATCTTATTTATCTGCAAGATGCCTTCCACAACCGAAGCACCTGTTCTGCGGTGAGCATCAAGTTTTCCATGGCTTGCTCTTTTTGCATCGCCTGCTCCAATGTTACAACTTCACGCAAAATCGGGAAAAAAGCGTCGATTCCCTGCCCGTTACAGGCCGTTGCTTCCCTGCTGGTGCAGCCTGCCAGTGCAGCCACCGGCTTGTGGTGCTTTTTGGCAAGAGCCGCTACGCCCACCGGCACCTTGCCCATCATTGTCTGACCGTCCAGCCGACCTTCTCCGGTGATGACCAGATCCGATTGCTGGAACAGTTGTTCTGCTCCCATCTCCTCCATCACCAACTGGATGCCTGGAATAAGCTGTGCGTTCAGAAAGGTCAAAAATGCAAATCCCATTCCTCCTGCCGCTCCTGTTCCTGGTTTCTCTGCATCCGCCTGCGGATAAAGCTGCTTCGCAAGCTGCGCATAGCGGTTCAGCCAGCGGTCCATCCGCTCGATACTTTCAGAAGTTGCTCCCTTCTGCGGACCGTAAACAGCGCTGCATCCGTTTTCTCCGCACAGAGGATTGGATACATCGCAGGCAATGCGGAAGGAACATTCTTTCAGCTGTGGCAGCACATGCGCATTGTCGATGCGAACAAGCTCCTGCAATCCCTGCGCTCCTGGCCGAATTGCATTTCCGTCCCTGTCCAGAAAGTCAAATCCCAGCGCCTGCAGCATTCCAACGCCGCCGTCGTTGGTCGCGCTGCCGCCGATACCGATGATGAAGCGTCGGCAGCCCTGCTCAATGGCATCGAGGATCATCTCTCCCACTCCGCGAGTGGTGGTATACAGTGGATTTCTGCTGGACGGTGGAACCAACGGCAGTCCTGCCGCTGCCGACATCTCCATCACCGCCGTCTGTTTGTCCGGCAATATTCCATAGGTGCAGTCGACCTTTTCTCCCAGCGGTCCGGTGGCACGGAGCTGTCGATAGCCTCCGTTCATCCCGCAGACCAGTGCATCCACCGTTCCTTCGCCGCCATCCGCGATCGGTTTGACTACAACCTCTGCGTCCGGTGCCGCACGCTTGATTCCATTTTTGACCGCCTCACCAGCCTCCAGCGAGGTCATGCTCCCTTTAAACGAATCCATTACCACTGCAATTTTCATATTGCTCCCCCTGTTCACATTGATTTTCCATCTTGCAAACCTCTGCACAGCTTCACTTCTTCTCATTGTACAAAACTTGCCGGTGTTTTGCAATAAGCGCCATTGTTCGAAGCAATTCCAAATATTTTTACAAATGTTTGAAATAAATTATCCGCTGTGCTATAATGAGGAAAAAGTCGGATTCGGAGGAAAGTTTTGTCTTTCTCTGACGGAAATCTTCAAGATCATGGAGGTGAAGAAATGAAACCTCGGAAACTGCTCTGCCAGACCGGTCCTGTCGGCTACTGGATCTCCCTGCGAAAGGAATGGCTGCTGCGGGACTTCAAAACCTGGCGCAGCGGACTTTGCTATGCAACCCATCGGGACCCAACGCCGCTTCCCTGTCTGGTCAAGGGCCACACTTCCCTTTTGATGCGCCATCTGCACGGCGTCGATGCCAGACTCCAACAGGGAAAAATCGAAAACCTGCGTCTGGCAGCGCAGCGGCTCAACGGTATTATCTTAGAGCCAGGAGAATGTTTTTCCTTCTGGAAGCTGATCGGACAGCCCACCAAAGCCAAAGGCTACACCGAAGGATTGGTGATTGCCGGCACACAGCTTCGGCCTGGAATTGCCGGCGGACTGTGCCAGCTGGCCAACATGGTACACTGGCTGGTGTTAAACAGCCCGCTGACCGTCATTGAGCTGCACCATCACTCCGATGCGCTGTTCCCTGATGACCGCCGTACCGTTCCTTTCGGCACCGGAACCTCGGTTTTTTATAAAAATATCGACTATCAATTCCAGAATACCACCGACCAACCGGTTCAGCTGTTGTTCTGGCTGACCGATACCGACCTGTGCGGAGAGCTGCGGACGACCAAACCCTTTCCCTGTCGTTACCGCATTGTGGAGGAGGACAGCCACTTTGTACAGGAAGCGGACGGCTGGTACCGCGTCAGCAAGGTGTATCGTCGGGTAATTGACCGTTCCACCGGCGAGGAGGTCGCACGGGAGCTGGTACTGGACAATCATTCCCGCGTCATGTACGATCCTTCGCTGATTCCCGCCGACCAGATTCGACCGCTGTGACAGAATCGAGGAAAGACATGATTTTAGAACAAATCGCACATCACGCCAACCATCAAGGAGAGAAGATCGCCTACCAAAGCAGCAGCGGCATCATCACCTACCATCAGCTGTGGCAGCAGGCATGTGCACTCGGACAATGGCTGCAACAGCAGTCCGGACCGGTCATGGTCTGCGGACAGAAGGAACCGCTTGTTCCGGTTGCCTTTCTCGCCTGTCTGCTGGCAGGACGGCCGTATCTCCCTACGACGCCGCAGTTTCCGGTCGGTCGCCTGCAGACAATTTGTCAGCAAGCGGACGTTTCCACCGTTCTCTGTACCGGCCCTGTTCCTCCGCTGACGGACGTTTCCCTGATCGACGCCGAGCAGCTACAACAGCTCTGCTGCCGCAGCGTGCAGCCGTTTACATTGCCGAATAACCCTGCGAGGGACGCCTATTGGCTGTTCACTTCCGGCAGCACCGGCACTCCCAAAGGAGTACGCATCTCGGTCGGCGCTCTGGAAAACTTTGTCCGATGGATGCTCTCCCTTCCTGCCGTTGCAGATTGCGCACAGGGAATCGCTGTCAATCAGGCGCCGTTTTCCTTCGATCTCTCGGTAGCAGACCTCTGGCCCACCTTGGTCGCCGGAGGAAGCATCTTTGCTTTGGACGACAGACAACAGAGCGACCTCCCGCAGCTATATCAGGCGCTCGGGCAGAGCGGTGGTTCCCGTCTAAGCTGCACTCCTTCTTTTGCCCGACTTTGCCTGTGCGACGCTCTGTTCTGTGAAAAACTGATGCCCAGGCTGCAAACCATCTTTCTGTGTGGAGAAACCCTTTCTGCCCGTACAGCCCGCAGTCTGATGGAGCGATTTCCTCACCTGCGTGTTCTCAACGCCTACGGTCCGACCGAAGCCACCTGCGCCGTGACCGCTGTCCAAATCACAACATGCACCGACCCGCTTCCTGTCGGCAGGATTGTCGACGCTGCCTCCCAGATTTTGATCTTGGATGCAGCCGGACACCCTCTCCCAGAACAGACGACCGGCGAGATTGCCATTGTCGGTCCCAGCGTCGGACTGGGATATGTCAACACCTCTCAGGGAGGCTTTGGAGGCTGGAATGGAATGCCGCTCTATCGCACCGGAGATGCCGGTCAGATACGGGACGGTCTGCTGTGGTATCAGGGACGGCTGGACCGACAGATCAAATACAAGGGCTACCGCATCGAGCCGGAGGAAATCGAAGCTGTACTGCTTTCATGGCCGGAGGTGCGCGCTGCTGCTGTGCTGCCGATAAACCGCCGAGGAACCGTAGCCGGACTTGCCGCCGTGGTAGAATGGGAAGGCACTCCGCTTGATTGGGCAGAGTGCAGGCAGCGGCTTAAGCAGCATCTGCCCTCTTATATGTATCCACGATGCTGGAAAACCATCGAGCAGATGCCCATGACCCGCCATGGGAAATGCGATCTGCACCGTCTGGAGGAGATGTTAAACGATGAATCAGAAAGAATTAAGACAGGCGATTGAACAGCTGCTGGTGGATGCCTGCGGCACCACCGACGTGCTGGTTCCAGGAGTGGACCTGCTGGAGAGCGAACTGTTGGACAGTCTAGGGATGATCTCCCTGCTGGATGGGCTGGAGGACCTCGGATTCGAGATTCAGCCCACACAGGTCGACCGCTCCTGTTTTCGGACGCTGGAAGGCATCCTTTCACTGTGCCACTGTGAAACTAAAGCATAATGATTCGCTGAACAATGATACAAAAAAATCCCTTTCTTTCCTGCTGGTGTACAGGAAAGAAAGGGATTTTTATATCGCAGAAAAGTTTTTTACATCTGGAAAACCAGTCCGACCACCGCTGCCATGCCGATGTAGGCGATAGGATGCAGCTTAAATTTCCGCAGCAAAACAAACAGAATCGCTGCCAGAAGAATCGCTGGGAAGTTGATGATGGCAATCAGATCACTTACATTGGTGATGGTTCCTACTTCTGTATGCAGAAACGCCATCTGTGCAACGCTCAGGCTGGCTGCCACGATCAAGCCGGTGGATGCCGGACGCAGTGCCTTGAATACCGCCTCGACGATAGGCGAGTTTTTAAACTGCTCCATACATTTTGCGACCAGCACAATGATGACCACCGACGGGAATGCCAGTGCCAGTGTCGCACAGATCGCACCTGGAACGCCGCTGGTCAGGTAGCCGACATAGGTGGACATGTTGATGCCGATAGCACCTGGTGTCGACTCGGAAATCGCAATCAGGTTCAGGATGTCCTGGTTGGTAAACCAGCCTGTTTTTTCTGCCATTTCATAGAGGAATGGCAGCGTAGCAAGTCCTCCGCCTACTGCAAAAAACCCTGTTTTACAAAATTCATACATTAAACGAAGTAAAATCATGCTTTCTTTCTCCCCATTACATAATAGATCAGATAACCAACAACACCTGCACCGATGACAAGGATGATAGTAGAAACGCCCGTAAAGGCGGACAGAGCGACAATCGCCAGAAAGATGATGACGCTGAATTTATCAACGATGGATTTTTTGCCCAATTTCAGCACAGCGTCCAGAATCAGCGCACATACACAGATGCGGATTCCCGCAAAGGCGTGCTTGACCACCGGCAGAGAGGCATAGTTTGTCATAAACGCTGCAATCAGCACGATAACCAGGATGGACGGGCTCAAAAATCCGAGTGTCGCGGCGATCGCACCTGGCAGCTTGTGGCATTTATAACCGATAAAGGTCGAGGTGTTCAGCGCGATGATGCCTGGAGTGCACTGTCCGATGGCATAATAGTCCATCAGCTCCTCCTCGCTTGCCCATTGGTATTGTTCTACGATGACCCTTTGGAGCAGCGACAGCATCGCATATCCTCCTCCAAAGGTACAGATACCGATGCTGAAAAACACACGGTACAGTTTCCAAAGTTCTTTCATACATTTCTCTCCTTTTTTGCGGCGGATCTACTTTTTTCTGGTCTTTTCTGCGCTTTCTGCTATAATAGGAAGTAATACTTGGCAGAAAGAAGGAACCCTCATGAAATTATCTCAGCTGGAATATTTTCAGACCGTGTGCCGGCATAACAATCTCACCAGAGCCGCCGAGGAGCTTCACATCTCCCAGCCTGGCCTGACACATGTCATTCATGAGTTGGAGCAGGAATTTGGTCTCACCCTGTTTCTGAGGCAAAACAAAGGTTTGGTGCTGACCGAAGAAGGCCGCCAGTTTCTCAACGAAACCAATCTTCTGCTGGAGCAGACCGACAGCTTTGTCAACCGGATGAAGTTTCTGGGGCAGTCCAAACAGGTCATCCACCTTGGGCTTGCACCTGCCAGTGCCACCTTGCTGTTTACGCCGATCATGCAGGAGCTGCACCGCCGGCATCCGCAGATCAAGGTGAACATCGTCGAAAACGGGAGCCTGATGAGTCATCAGAAGGTGCTGGACGGAAAGCTGGACATCGCTGTGCTCTCCACCGATTCGCCTATGTCCGCCGCCTTTGGACATTACAAGCTGACCGATTCGCGCATCTGTCTCTATCTCTCCCGAAAACACCCGCTGGCCGCAGCCGACAGTCTTTCTCTGCAGGACCTCTGCCGGATTCCGCTGGTCATGCCCACCGAGGACTCCTTTTTGACCACCAATGCCCTGAAAACCTGTGCCCAGCAAAAGCTGATACCTCACATGATTCTGAACACCAACCAGATCTCCATTATCCAGCAATTTGTGGAGAGCAACACCGCCGGAACGCTGCTGTTCCACAACACCATCCCAGAAAATGACCTTTGTAAGGCCATCGAACTGCCGGAATTTGCACCGGTGTACATCTATCTGATTTGGAATCAGTATAATCCGCTGAGCACAGCGGTCAAGCATTTTATCAGCGCGGCAAAAACAGTCTACCCTGCTCCATAGCCGATTTTTATTATACTGATGAATCGCGTGAAAATCTAATACTTTAAAGTTATTCTGTCATCAATTTTTCTTATGACAGATACAAATTTTTCGCATATTCGCTTGTATCCAAAATAAAAGCCATCAAAAAGTCAGAAGGTATGGTGCTGTTCCTGACTTTTTGATGGCTTGTTTTTATTACAAAAGCTCGGAGAATCCTCCGAGCTTTTGTAATAAAGGGTTTCATATGTAAAGAAGTTTGGGGATTTCAAAAAGTGATTATTTCTCCTGTCGCAATGCCTTAACTAACGACACACAGGTAAACAGCATAATAAAGATAAACGGAAATGCTGCTGCAACAAACACTATCAGAACGTTCCGCAGACGATTCTGCCATCCACGTTCGGTTTCTCCAATGAGTGCTTCTAAAACAGAACTGATTAAACCTAGTCTTTTAATTCCCATTCAAACTAAACCAGATGGGATACTCCTGATCCTCCCGAATGGTAAGGTACCGGCGGGCAGTTTTGGTATACCATCGGTACAGCTTGAGATAATAGTCGGACATGGAACCATTTTTCTGGCGGATATACGCTTCTTTTACCTGATAAGTACCTTCCCGACACAGTTGTTCCCACACCTGAGGAACCTGTCTGGTCCATAATGTGATCGTTTCCATCCTTCTTCCCTCCTCGGATGATAACAGCTTATTGTCTTTTTTTCGGATTTGTGGTATAGTAATGGATAATAGCAGTAATCGCGCTTATTGTCAAGAAGATTATCACAAACAAGAGGAGTGTAGCGACATGGCAGAATGCGAAAAAGACGAGCAGAAAGCCAAAAATGCCGTCTGTTTTATCAAAGCAACCCAGGAATTGATCGACACTGAAGGACTGGACAAGTTGTCCATCCGCAAGATTGCAGAGAAGGCAGGATTTCACAATTCCACCATCTATCTCTACTTCAAGGATCTGCAGCATCTGATTCTGCTGGCCTCGCTCAAGCACTTTGCTGAGTACAACCATACCCTTGCCGAGTACAGCCGTCAGCAGCGTTCCCCCGAGGAGTCCTTCTTTGCCATCTGGGAGGCTTTCGGAAAAACTGTTCTGCAAAATCCGCCGATCTTTTACAACTTTTTCTTTGGCAAGTACAGTCAGAATCTGACACCGATCATCCGTCAGTACTATGAGCTGTTTCCTGAGGAAAAGGAGGAGTATTCCAAGGAAATCGAAAGCATGTACTACGGCAACAGCATTCAGGAACGCTGTCTGCAAATCCTGGCGCCGCTTGCCGATCATCCTACTGTCCGCGTCACCTCGGACAATATGGAACTGGTAAACTCGATCATTGTCAGCTGTTTGAAGGACTTGCTTCAGCAAAAATGTGAAAATCCTGCGCTGGATTCACAGCAGCTCAACGCCAATTTTCTGTCGATGTTAAGTTACATTATCGGCTATCAAGGAGAGATTCCTTCTTTCTTCCACGCAAACTAAATTTTCTTTTCATAGAACAACAGACCGCGTTTCAGGCACCTGAAACGCGGCCTGTTGTTCTATTGCCAATTCTTTTATATCAGACAGAATGTTTTTTCCGGTTACGACTCTGCCCTCTGCTGTAAAAGCTGCTCATATTCCTGTGGCGTATTGATGTTTTGCAGCATCGCACACAGCGTTGGCTGGTCGGAAAGCTCCACATAGCAGA
This sequence comes from uncultured Negativibacillus sp., assembly GCF_944388365.1. Taxonomy (GTDB): domain Bacteria; phylum Bacillota; class Clostridia; order Oscillospirales; family Ruminococcaceae; genus Negativibacillus. The sequence goes on from NZ_CALXIN010000028.1 coordinate 15,673, forward strand.
TATTTGCCTGTGCCAATGCATCCCGCAGGCGGTAGTTTCCTTCGCGCAGACAAGCTTCAAAAACCGGCAACAGTCGCTTGGTATAGACGGCTGCCAGCGGTTGCATTCTGCCATTTACAACCGCTACCACACCGTCATGTTCTCCCAGAAAGGTGCAAAGGTAGCGATAAAACTCCATCGTCAATAGCGGTGTATCGCACGCCGCCACCAGAAGGAGGTCACTTTCACAGCGCTTTAAGCTGGCGTGCAGTCCGCCCATCGGCCCGCAGCCGGAATATTCATCCCGAACGATCTGACAATTCGGAACATCCGTCGGTGTATTTTCTCCGCAGGAAAGGTAAATCCGGTTTGTCTGAGGTGCCAGCTGCTGTATCAACCGTTGGGTGAAGGTCAGCTCTCCCAACTTCAGATTTCCTTTGTGGAATCCGCCCATCCGGCGGCTGCCTCCTCCGGCAAGGATGACTGCATCTGCCTCCAAAACTGCTTCCTCCTTCCTACACCCGCACCTTGTTTAAGCCGCACGGATGTTCTGTTTTTCTCTGCGATTGCGTTTATCTTTTGGACACTGCCATGAGCCATCCTTCCGCATATCATCTTCTCTACATTCTCCCGCGACAGTGTACTTTTTGCCTTCATTGCTTCCTATACCTGCGCTTTCAGCAGCTCCAGGCTGCTCTGACGCAGCGAATGCTGTGCAGGAATCGCCTGCTGTGGATCATCCAAATCCACCAGCTGAAGCGCTCCAAACGGACAGGCCTTGACACAGGCAGGGAGCATCCCATGCTGGATGCGCAGATAACAGCCGTCGCACTTGGTCATCTTGCCGTCCGCTCCAAAGGCAGGAACTCCATAAGGACAGGCCATTGCGCAGCTGTGACAGCCGATGCAATTTGTCGTATCGTAGATGGTCATTCCCGTTTCAGGGTCTTTGCTCAAGCAGGCAGAAGGACATCCGACAATACAAGGTGCATCGGTGCAGTGCATACATCCCAGCGACAAATGATGGAAGCAAACCTTTCCATCTTCCAGCTGCTCCATATCGAAAATATTGCGGCGAGGGCGTCTGCCATCCTGTACAACAAAATCGTTCTGGTCCATACATGCCACTGTGCAGGCGCCGCAGGAGACGCATTTGCTCATATCCAAATCAATGACGTACCGTTTCATGCTAAACCTTCTTTCTCATTCCACAGCGGGTAGAGTTATACGCCGGAAATCCCGAGTAAGGGTCCACATGGGTACCGGACATCAGCATATTTACATCCGCTTCGGAGTAACCGTGATAGAAATAAATCACCGATTTTGGCACTCGGTGGGTCGGATTTGCTTTGACACAGATGGTACCGCGCGGCGTATACAGCTCCATGTCATCTCCTTTTTCCAGTCCCAGCTGGGCAGCATCCTCCACAGAAATATCCGCCGTAGGAGCGGGACGCAGGCTGCGCGTCCAGGAAACTTTGTGCAGGCGGGAGTGGAGCGCATTCGGAAGTCTTCCGCCCGAACACAGCCGGTAAGGATATATTGTTGGGTCCTCCTCATCCAACGGTTCGCAATAGGTCGGCAGGGCATCCAATCCCCATTCGGGATGGGAGGCAATCAGCTCCGAATACAGCTCAAACTTTCCGGTAGGAGTGTCCAGTCCCTGTTCCAGCTTTTCTCCTGGAACAATAGCTCTTGCGTTTGGAACGTGAATCGGTACATCGCTCTCCTTGAGCTGTTCCATGGTAATATCCAGATCCTGCAGGATAAAGCGAATATTTTCCTCATATCCGGCTTCCAGCATCTCATCTCCCAGCTTCATCACCTTCGCCAGGTCGCACAGAATTTCGGCGTCCGACTTGCTCTGACCCACCCGATCAATCGCAGGTTTGGTCAGCCATGCGTAGCCTCCAGGATAGGTTTCCAGCTCTCCTCGTTCATAGGAACTGCAGACCGGCAGCACCAGATCTGCCAGCTTGGCAGTGTCTGTGAGAAACAAATCGGTATCCACAAAGAAATCCAGCTTCAACAGCGCCTCGCGCAGACGATTGTCGTCCGGCAGCATCCGATAGTTCATTCCCATGGCAAAGATCGCCTTGATCGGATGTGGGTCCTCCTCCAGAATCTGTCGCGCCAGATCCACCACCTGCATCTCGCGCTCCATGTGGTACCACAGCGGAAACTTTTGTGAGCCTACCGCCGGTTTGGTATTCTTCGGCTCTGTCCCGTCGGCAAAGGTATCCTCCAGCGTCGAAAAGCCTGCTATCTGATGGGTAAAAGTGTGCTTGGAGGGCAGCTGACCTCCCTGACGGTCAAAATTTCCGGTCAGTGCAGAAAGCGCCATGATCGCCCGATAGTTCTGGAATCCGTTTTTATGGTGAGGAATCGGCGCGCTGTTTTCGTTGATCGCCATGGAGCTGCTCTGATGGATCATCTCGCACGCTTCCATCACCTGCTCATAGGGCACGCCGGTCAGCTGTTCGATGTTGCTCTCATTAAACTGCTTGACATATTCGGCATAGGCTTCGAAGCCATGCACATAGCGGTCGATGTAGTCTTTGTCGATCCATCCCTTTTGGATGAGGATATTTGCCATGCACATCGCCAAGGCGCCATCTGTTCCAGGATACGGACGCAGGTGCAGGTCGCACATCTTTTCCACAGTAGGAGTAATCATCGGGTCGACAACGATGATCTTCATTCCCTTTTTGCGGCACTTTTCTGCGCTCTGCGCCTTCAGATAACCCGAATAATAGGGATTGAACGCCCAGCCAAGAAGCAGGTCGCAGTGCTCCATGTCCGGTCTTGCCAGCTGTCCCACCGCTGTTTTCCACGCCATCCATCCTGCGGTCATGCAGGTGCTGGACTCGGTGCCATAGTTCATGGTGCCAAAGGAGTGGGCAAACCGCCGCAGCCACGGACGATACCACTTGTTGTATCCTCCAAAGAAAGCCACCGCATCGGCTCCGTCCTTCTCTTTGATCTGACCAAGGCGGTCGGCAATCTCCCTGTATGCCTCCTCCCAACTGATCGGAACAAACTTTCCTTCTCCGCGCTCTCCAACTCTTTTGAGCGGCGTCAGAATGCGATCCTCCCGATAGGCAAACTCTCTGCCTGCCAATCCTTTGGTGCAAAGGTGTCCCTGATTTCGAGGATGTTCGTCCATGCCCTCCAGTTTCAGCATCTTTCCATCCTTCACATACGCATTGACGCCGCAATTAAAGGACGGGCTGCAGATAGCACACACGGTATGTTTGATTTCAATTCCCGTTTGCGGACAGGGAATCTTTGCTTTTATCAATTTATCAATGGCATCCATGGATTTTCCCCTCCAATTCGTCCAAAAATGCAGAAGACAGTCCGGCGCTCTCCAGCGCAGCACGCTGGTAAACCGGCAGTTTTCCCGTATCTCCGCCAAACAGACGGAGCATATAGTTTTTCACAATACCGCTGATGCTGCAATTATCCAGAATATTGGCTCCTGCAATGCGGTGATCCTTCAGTACCAGCCGGATATACATTCCTTTGCCCAGTGTGCCGTATTCCAGCACCTCGCCTTCGATCCGGTTGTCGCCAAAGCCGATAAAGTCCATCTCCATAAAGCGGGTGATGTTGTGGAGGATATTTCCCTCGTACACCATCTCCTGCCCTGCCATGTTGTTGCCCGCAGTCGTTCCCTGCCGGTTGGCATTTGCCCACAGTCCGATCAGCTGGGTTTGCCCGTTTTCCAGATTGTTTCCTTCGCAGCAGTCACCTGCGGCATAGATGCCTGGTACATTGGTCTGCATATGCTGGTCAACGATGATGCCCTTTCCCAGTGCAATCTTTTCATCGACCACCTGTGTATTGGTTCTGGTGCCGATGCACAATCCCACAATATCCGTCGGGATGCGGCTGCCGTCGGTCAGAACCGCGATCTGCTGGCCGTCTTCCTCCTCCATGTGGTCGATGGTCACGCTGAATTTCAGATGTACGCCCTGCTGCTCCACCCGTTCCTGAATGACCTGAGCCACCTGCGGATAGGCTGCCAGCGGGAAGATATACGGTGCAAGATCCAAAAGCCAGGTGTTGATTCCCTGCTTTTGCAGCACTTCCACCACCTTGATTCCTACCATCGAGGCGCCGACGACGATGGCGTTTTTGACATCGCCCTGCTGCAAGCGTTCCTTCAGCCGCTGCGCATCCTCCACCGTCCGCATGAGGTAGGCATTTTCCGGCTTCAATCCCTTTACCGGCGGTGCAAAGGCACGCGCACCGGTGGCAATCAGGATGCGGTCATACTCTTTTTGTCCGTTGGCGGTTTCTACACTGTGCTCCTCGCTGTGGACCTTGATGGCCTCCTCCTGATGCAGCTCAAACGGAAACTCCTTTTGAATAGATTCCAGACTTCCAAACGGAAACATTCCCTCATACTCCAGCTTTCCCACCGCATAATAGGTGGTCAGCATCGGATTATACGGCGGCATGGACGTATTGGTGTAGACATCAATCTCACCCTTCGGGTCCTGCGTCCGAATCGCTTTCAGCGCATGATAGCCGGCTGTTCCAAAGCCTACGATCGCATATTTCATAACAATTCCCCCTTTGACATCCTTGCATCCTGCAAGATAGATTAACAGCAAAATTCCTCAAAATACTGCTTGTATACCTGATAGATCCAATCGCAATGCATCAGCATGTGATAATAAGCATATTCGCTGTCATGCGCCTGAATTGCATGGAAAATCTGTTCATGCTGCCGCCGGATCTCTTCCCGATATTTCTGCTGCTGCGCCGGTACAATCAACGGCAGTGAGCGCATCGCTCCGGAAGGCACGACGATCGCCTCCCATACCTGATCCATCAGCGGATTTTTCAGAATATCCCACAGACAGCGGTGGAAGGACTGATTCTCCTCTCCATCCTCCATGGGATAGCCGGAAATTTCCATCATGATATTTTCTGGATGCTCCTGCACCCGTTTCAGCCGCTCAATGTCCTCCTGCGTGGCAACTATCGCTGCCTGCTTTGCCAGCGCCGGCTCGATCATCCGGCGGGCACTGCTGGAAAGTTCAAACTGTTTCCAGCACTCCTCCAGATGATCCCGCATTTCCCCTGGATTGAGAAGCTCCTTCCAGTCCATGATCACGCGGCTTCCTTTTCCCTGCTGTGTCTCGATGATTCCTGCCTCTGCCAACATTCTCAGCGCCTGCCGCACAGTAACACGGCTGACGCCGGTCTGTTCCATCAGTTCCTTCTCGCTTGGAAGAATCTGTCCTTTTTGGTAAACTCCCAGGCGTATCGACGATTTAATTTGATCAAACACCTGCATATAAAGAGGGTGGCTAGATAATTTTCTCATCCGACTCACTCCTTTTTTAAACTGGACGGCTATCTTTTCACTAGCCTCTATTTGGATGATACAACACATCTTATTTTAAGTCAAGTTTTGCCTATATTTTCATGAAACTCATCTTCTTTAACCCACGGATATTGATACAAATCAGCATAATCTTAGAAGGATTCCCACTCCTTTGTCCTTGTCAAATCCCTTGTTTCTGCTATCTTGCCTCCTTTAATCAAAGCTGCCTCTCTTTTTCTGAGCCGCTCATCAACTTATCTTATTATAATAACTGTTGTCATGTTTTTATGTTGCCACAAGATTGTATCAACGTATTTCCAGATTCGGAATTGTCTGATTTCCTCCCAAAACACCGATTGACAAACCAGGGATGACACCTTATAATGAACATTGTTCATATTGAGGTGATTGGATGAATACTGTTGTAACATCAAAAGAAGAAATTTTGAAAACCAGTCGGGAACTGATCCAGCAACAGGGTTGGTCTGCGGTGAACATTCGCTCTGTTGCTGCTGCCTGCGGTGTATCGGTGGGATCTATCTATAATTATTTTGATTCCAAAGCGGAACTGGTGGGCGCCACAGTAGAAAGTGTCTGGTGCGAGATTTTTCACCGTCCAGAGGATGGCGCTGTATTTGAGGATACACAAGCCTGCATTGTATGGATGTATGAGCGGATGGAATATGGCTGCAAGCAGTATCCTGGCTTCTTTACCCTCCACTCTCTGGGATTCATGCGGGAAGATAAGTCGGATGGAAAACGGCGGATGCAGCAAACCTGGCAGCATATTTTAGAAGGTTTGTGTTCCGTTTTAAAGAGAGATGCCAACATTCGTGCTGATGCTTTCACAGAACAGTTTACTGTGGAAAAATTTGCCAATGTTCTGTTCTCTCTGATGCTGTCCGCCTTACTGCGGCAGGACTATGACCCAAGTTCTGTGCTGGAGATCGTCCGCAGGACTCTCTATTAAAATTCCTGCTTCGAGGTAGGAATTTTTTCATCGCTAAAATGAACATTGTTCAATTAAAGGAGGCTATCTATGAAAGTAAAACGAAACACCCTGCTGCTCCTGGCCTGTCTGGTGTGGAGTGCGGCGGGCTTTAACATCCTGCGCATCGGACTGATTGCAT
>NZ_CALXIN010000029.1 GCF_944388365.1 uncultured Negativibacillus sp.
GAGCGAAGCCAAAGGCTGAGCGACCTGCGCGAGAGCGAGGCTTTCGACTGCCCACTCAACCGGCAACGCGAACTGCGTGCAGGTTCAACCTGCAAAACTTTGATTTGTCTCTCAGGGTAGTTTTTGGTACACAGTACCATCCAATCAAAAGGACAGGAGTGAAGATCATGCTGGGACTGAAACGGGGAACGGTAGAGCTTTTCCCTCATCAAATCGCCTGGGAACAGGAGGCCGCAGATACCATCGCACAGCTGAGGTGCTGGATGGGTCCGCTCCTATTGGATGCCCGCCATGTGGGCAGCACCGCCATCCGCTCGATTGCAGCCAAGCCGATCATCGACATCGCCGTTGGTATCGAGGATTTTGATGCCCTGCACAGGATGGTCCCTGCGCTGGAAGAAAAAGGAATCGTCTATCGTCCGGTCGATGATCGCCCTGACCATCGGCTGTTTGTGAAGGGTGATTTTGCACAGGATACCCGTACCCACCACATCCATGTGGTGCGCTATGGCGGCGAGGAGTGGCAGCAGTATCTACTGTTTTGTGGTTATCTCAATGCGCATCCGCAGCAGGCCGCGGAATATGAAGCGCTCAAATACCGCTTGTGCGCACAGTTTGCACAGGACCGCAACGCCTATACGGCGGGAAAGCAGGAGATGATCGACGAAATCTTGCGTCGCGCCAAGCGCTGGGCAAACGATCAAACAATCAAATAAAGAAAAAACAACATCCCTGTCTGCTATGCAGACAGGGATGTTCTTTTCCACTCTCATCGGTGAAGATGGTGGAAGTCTTAGACGTAAAACTCTGCCATATCCTCCAGACGCAGGCAGGCCAGACGGCGCACCGAGAAATCGTAGCCGCAGCAGCAGTCGATATCGATATACTGCGGATGGTGGAAGATGGAGAGCATCTCTCCTCTTTGTTCCAGCTCGTGAACGTAGGCAAGCTCCTCCTCATCGCTGCGCCCGTAACATTCTGTTTCGTTGTGTACAAAGCAGGTCACCGGTGTGTGTCCGATGATGATCTGGCAGTCTGGCATCGAAGGAATCGGGTCCTTATAGGGACGGAACCACACCTCGTTGTAGACGGTGTCGGCAGGCAGTCCGTGTACCAGATAAAACTTTCTGCCGTCGATCTCCAACTGAAAATGGGTGGGCAGATTGCGCAGAAAGTGGAGAACCTTCGACCGCTGGCGCTTGTTGAGTTTATTGAGCCCTTCCAGCGTCGGGCCGTTGCCGTTTCGGTTCCAGTGCTGGATATATTTTTCCGGCGCGTGCGGCGCGTGGTAGCGCAGGCACATGAATTCATGATTTCCCAGCAGCATCTTCATATTGGGAGTGCGCATGATCTCCAGCAAAATCTCGATGGGAGAAGGACCTCGGTCGACCACATCACCCAGGATATACAGGGTATCCTCCGGCGAAAAGTGGATCTTCTCAAGCATCTGGTGGAAACGGTCAATCTCTCCGTGGACATCGGAGATGACATAGTGGGACATGGGAGTTCTCCTTCCTTAGGGTTTATAATCTGGCAGCAATCTCGTCGATGAGGTGATGGGCAACCTGTTCCTTGCTCATCAGCGGAAGCTCCTTGACCGCGTCCGCGGTGATGAGGGTGACCACATTGGTGTCACCGGCAAAGCCTGCACCTTCCACCTTCAGATTGTTTGCGACAATCATGTCGGCATTTTTCTTGGCGAGTTTCTTGCGGGAGTTTTCCAGCAGATTTTCGGTCTCCATCGAGAAGCCGCACAAAAACTGTCCGTCCGGCTTGTGCTGACCGAGGTATTGCAGGATGTCATTGGTGCGTTCAAATTCAAGGACAAATTCACCGTCCGACTTTTTAATTTTCTCATTGGCTACCGTCTTAGGTCGGTAGTCCGCCACAGCTGCCGCCTTGATGATGATGTCCATCTCAGGTGCACGGGAGGTGACCTCGTCAAACATCTGCTGGGCGGTTTCGATCGGAACAACCTTGACAAATGGCCATGGTTCCAGCGCAGTCTTTCCGGTCACCAGAGTGACATCGGCTCCGCGCAGCGAACACTCTCTTGCCAGCGCATAGCCCATCTTGCCGCTGGAACGGTTGGTGTAGATGCGCACCGGATCGACCGGCTCACAGGTAGGTCCCGCAGTGACCAGCACCTTTTTGCCGGCGAGATCCTTTTCGTACAGGATTTCCTGCAGGATGTGGTTGTACAGCAGCTCCTCCTTTGGCAGCTTGCCGGCACCGACGTCCTTGCAGGCCAGCATTCCTACCGCAGGCTCGATGATGCCAAAACCGTAGCGGCGCAGGGTGGCAAGGTTGTCCTGTGTAATAGGGTTCAGCAGCATGTTGGTGTTCATCGCAGGAGCCACCAGCTTTTTGCACGGGCAGGCCAGCACAGTGGTGGAGAGCATGTCATCGGCGATGCCGTGTGCCATCTTGGCGATGATGTTGGCGGAGGCAGGAGCGATCATCACCACATTGGCACGCTTTGCCAGTGCGACGTGCTCGACGTTGTATTGAAAATTGCGGTCGAAGGTATCCACCATGCAGCGGTTGTTGCACAGCGTTTCAAAGGTGAGCGGAGTGATAAACTGGGTGGCATTTTTGGTCATGATGACCTGAACGTCACAGTGTTGCTTTGCCAGCATGCTGGCGACGTTTGCCATTTTGTAGGCGGCAATCGAGCCGGTGATTCCCAGCACGACGGTTTTTCCCTTTAACATAAAAAGCACTTCCTTTTGTTTGACGGGATAAATTTCAGTGGTTTCAGTATAGCAGGAACAGGGTGCAAAGTCCAGAATCGACGGTAAAATAGACAGGAATTACAATTTAGGTTTGTCAAAAAATCTCGTTGAAAGGAGAAAAGCTTCGTGATATTCTAAAATCACCTACAAAAATAGGAGGTATATCTATGAAAATGGGAAAAGGATTGTTTAAAATAATGGCAGCTTTGCTGTGTCTTTGTCTGCTGCTGACAGCCTGCGCACCGGCAGAGCAGGAAGAAGCGGACGTTTCGGGCGATGCTCAGCAGGTGCAGAATCTGGAGAAGATCTGTTTAGTTTGGGGCTATACAAAGTATCATCATCCTGCCTTTCTGCTGGGACAGAAGGATTGGGACGAAGAACTGTTAAACCTCATACCAACAGTATCCGAGGCAAAGGAAGAGAAGGTCAACGACATCCTCCACGAGTGGTTTGTGGGATTGGGGGAAATCGACTACGGAACGAATAGAAAAAGAAACTTGCCATCGGAAGATGAGTTGATCGTGCAATCGGATACCGACTGGATCAGTCAGGAGTATCTGGGAAAGGAATTATGCGAGGATCTGTCCCAGATGACGGAAGTCCCCAGTATCAATCGCAGTAAAGCGCCTGTCAGCTTTCAGGAAAGCGGAAAACCGGAATTCACAAATGAATTGCTGTATCAGGATATGGATTATACAGACCTGTCTTATCGTCTGTTAGGACTGTTTCGATTTTGGAATGCTATCGAGTATTACTCTCCATATCTTAAAGTGATGGAGGAGGAATGGGCAACACTTTTACCGCAGTCCATCCAAAAGATGCAGCAGGTTGAAGATCAGACAGGTTACGAATTAACCCTTTTCTGGCTCGCAAGCAGAATGAATGATTGCCACACCATGCTGTTGAATGGGGAAACAACCGTCTTAACTTTAGCCAAAGATAGTACACAACTGCAGCTTCTGTGCGGATGTTTTGGGAAGAATTTTGCGCCGGTAAAATTGGTGACGGTGGATCATCAGCCAGTGGTTGCGGCGGTAGGCGCAGAAAATTGCCCACTCATGATAGGAGATGTTGTATTAAAACTGGATGGCGAGGACATCGACAAAGTGATTGAGCAAAGAAAAGAGTATATCCCGATTCCAAATGACGAAAAATTATCTACGCTCTATCCATATCTTCTTACCTCAAAAGAAGAAACGATGGAAGTTACAGTGTTGAGAGATGGAAAAGAAGAAACCTTTTTAGTAGCTGCTTCTCCTGAAAATTACGCCTGCTGTTATTTGCCTTTGGCATATCAACAGGACGAGGGGATTCCTTATCAAATTACAGAGGATAACATTGGTGTTCTCCATCTCCAAAATCCGCTGGAAACTAGTGTGGAAGAGATGATGGAGCAGTTGAAGGACACAGATGGTCTGGTCATCGATTTGCGTCAAGGCATCCAACCTTCCTTTGAAATTTCCAATTTTCATCGGTACTTTTGCAGCGACTATCAGGGTGCGGCACAGGTGATCGTTCCCTCTCAGGCAATTCCAGGTACATATCAGTCAAGTTTGGCAAGTGCAGGCGGTACGCAGGAAGAACGTAAGATGCTGGGAATTTATCTTTATCAAAAACCGGTTGTCTTGTTGATGGACGAGAATGTCGTAAGCTCAGGAGAATATGCTGCGATGTTGATGGCTGCGGGAGAAAATGTGGCCCTTTTAGGAGAGAACACACGTGGCGCCGATGGAAATGTTGCCTATCTGCCGTTGCTTGGCAATTTACAGATTACTTTTAGCAGCATGGGCATTTTTGGTCCGAATATGGAGCAGACCCAGCGCATCGGCCTTACTCCCGACATCGAAGTCCATCCGACTATTGAGGGCATCAAGGAAGGCCGCGACGAGCTGATGGAAGCGGCGGTAAACCATATAAAAGGTCAAATAGCAAATAATTAGGTATGTTTTTACTGGGATAGGACAGTAAAATATAAAACTACAAAATTAAGGAGGAAAAATTATGCCAAAATTGTTTGATGAGTTTGATTTAGATCTCCAGAAAGTAAACAGAATTAATCCTTTAGGTGATAGTGGTGGAGATTCGGTAGCACAATGTTCCGGAGGCGGCGGAACAGATTATGGATCAAGTCTTTGTCCAATCCCAGGCTATACCCTTGAGGATGATGATTGCTTTTTTACCCATACTTGTTTTGAAACATGGTTCTGTGAAGACTAAACTCTAAAAATAGTCATAAATGAAAACTCTGTATCCTATCATACGGAGTTTTCATTTATAGTTAGATCAAAACCCTTTAAGGAGTGCTATCAAATGAGAAAGATTAATGAATTTATAATTTTTACTTTATTTATTTTTTTATTCATAGGATGCACCCAAATATCAGATAATAGTATTATGGTACAAAATGCCCAAAACCTCGAAAAGCTCTGTTTAGTTTGGGGGTATACAAAGTATCACCACCCTGCCTTTTTGCTGGGGCAGAAGGACTGGGATGAAGAACTGTTAAATCTCATTCCCGTGGTGTCCGAAGCAAAAGAAGAGGAAGTCAACGACATCCTCCACGAGTGGTTTGTATCTCTAGGAGAAATCGACTATGGCATGAATGCATCTAATTCCACTTTACAGGAAAATAGATTATATGTTCAGGCAGATACTTCGTGGATTAAGGATGATACATATCTGGGAAAAGAATTGTCTGAGGATATGCAGAAATTAGGACCAATTCCATCAATCTATCGGGTGAACGCACCCGTCAGTTTTACAGCAAATGTAATGGGAACCCGTGTGCCAGATTTTTCTAATGAACCGCTCTATGAGAACATGGATTATAGTGACCAAGGTTACCGTTTACTTGGTTTATTCCGCTTGTGGAATGCCATGGAATACAACTATCCTTATCTGGATATTTTGGACGATAACTGGCACGATCTATTGCCGAAATATATTTCCAAAATGTTAGATGGTGACAATCAGGAGAACTATGAACTGACACTGGCATCGCTGAGTGCAAAATTGCAGGACAGCCACATCACCTTATATAATGCAAAATATACGATTCTCGAAGCAGGTATCTATGGTGCTCCAGTGGAAATTATGCAGGCAGAAGGGGAAATTGTTGTCTCCAACGTCTTAAAGGATGCGTGTCCGCTCCAGGTAGGGGATGTAATCTGTAAACTGGATGGCAAAAATATCAGGGACGTGCTTGCTGACAGGATGGAATATTTCTCTGTTCCAACAGCGGATAAATTTATCAATCAAATTGGACATTTCCTGCTTCGTTCCAACAATAAGGAGATGGAGCTGATTGTTTTGAGGGATGGAACAGAGCAGACCATCAAGGTTGAGGGAGCGATGGAGTATTATCCGATGTTGGAGACAGCAGAGCAACCGTATGAAATTCTCGATGGAAATATTGGTTTGATTAATCCGGCAGCATTGCAGGCAGGAAGTCTTTCCTCTGTGATGAGTCAATTAAAATCCACCGATGGTTTGATTATCGACTTGCGTCAATACCCGAGTGACTATATTGTATACGATCTTGCAGAGTATCTGGTGAACGGAACAAAGGCGTTTTTGATTAGTACGGTTCCAACAGAAAGTAAACCAGGAGTTTTTGTAGGGGGAATGCAGTATTCTGGTAGGAAGGATAATTCTAATGTCGAACTGTATGAAAAGCCAGTTGTGGTTTTAATGAACGAAAAGACACAGAGTCAGGCAGAATACACGATTATGTCGATTCGCAATGGGGAAAACGTCACCGTTATGGGAGAAAATTCAGTTGGTTCAGATGGTGATGTTGCGTATCTTCCTCTTCCAGGTGGAATAAATATGATGTTTACCAGTCAGGGTATCTACACCCCAGACGATAGTCAGACCCAGCGCATCGGCCTTACTCCTGACATCGAGGTCCATCCGACCATCGAGGGCATCAAGAAAGGCCGCGACGAGCTGATGGAAGCGGCGGTTGCCTACCTTCAGGAGCAGAACTTGAGTTCGGATGCAGCACCGGTGCAGGACAACGGCGAAGCTCCGTTGGGCAGTCCGGAGAACCCGATCGCAGAGGAACCACAAGACAACAGCGAAGCTCCGTTGGGCAGTCCGGAAAATCCAATCGCAGAAGAGCCACAGGACAACGGCGAAGCTTCGTTAGGCAGTCCAGAGAACCCAATCGCGGAGGAACCACAGGACAACAGCGAAGCTCCGTTGGGCAGTCCGGAAAACCCGATCGCAGAGGAACCGCAGGCAGAATAAATCTGACAAAAAGAGGTGATTTTTTCACCTCTTTTTTGTCGGTGGAATTTGTGGATCAGTCGGCAAAACTACTTGCAATCGCAGGGTGGATTCGTTATAATTGAGCTGTTTTTAAAATTTGAGAGCGTTGTATCTCTCGGGCAGCAATCTGTCCAAGGGGAGAACAACAGCGAAAGGAAGAATTGAATATGAATCAGGCAAGCGCAAAGACACAGAACATGGTAAAACTGGCACTGTTTGCAGGGATCATCGTGGTGCTGTCGATGACGCCGCTGGGTTATATCCCACTGGGTGTTATCAAGGCGACCACCATCCACATTCCTGTCATTTTAGGCTCGATTTTACTCGGATGGAAGGCAGGCGCCGTGCTGGGCGGCATCTTCGGACTGACCAGTCTGGTCGTCAACACCATTACACCAAGCCTTACCTCCTTTGTCTTCACCCCATTTTATTCGCTGGACGGCTCCGGCGGCAGCCTGTGGAGCCTGGTGGTCTGCTTTGTACCACGTATTTTGGTGGGCATCCTCCCGTACTTTATCTATCGGGGCATCCAAAAGCTGCATGGCAGCGACATCGTGTCGCTTGGCATTGCGGGCTTTCTTGGCTCGATGACCAACACCCTGCTGGTGATGAATCTCATCTACCTGCTGTTCGGGGAGCGATGGGGCGCCGCCAAACAGATTTCCTCCGACCTGATCTACAAGACGATTCTGGGCGTCATCGCTGCAAACGGCATCCCCGAGGCGATTGTCGCCGCTGTCATCACCGCCGCGGTGGGCAAGGTGCTCATTAAAGTGCTGCGCATGAGCAGTCCGCGCCGGTAATATTTTTGCAATCACAACCTGACCGGTCAATGAAACGGAGGACTTACAGATGATATTAGCGATTGATATTGGAAACAGCAACATTGTCATCGGCGGCTTTGAGGATGACAGCATCGAATTTACCGCGCGCATTGCCACCGATGTGCGCCGCACCGAGGAGCAGTACGCGGTAGAAATCCACCAGATTCTGCACCTGTACGGATACAGCGCCAAGGAGATGGAGGGCTCGATCATCTCGTCGGTAGTTCCTCAGCTGACCACCGTGATGAAAACGGCGCTGCGCACCATCATCGGCAAAAAGCCGTTGGTGGTAGGCCCTGGACTGAAAACAGGATTCAACATCAAGCTGGACAATCCTACTACACTGGGCGCCGACCGCGTAGCGGACACCGTTGCCGCCATCAACAACTATCCATTGCCGCTGATGGTGGTGGATATGGGCACCGCGACCACTATCTCGGTGACCAATGAAAAACTGGAGTTTCTGGGCGGCGCCATCATGCCTGGACTGCGGCTGTCACTGGAGGCGCTGTCCGACCGTGCCTCACTGCTGCCGCACATCGACCTGACCGTCCCAAAGACGATCGTCGCCAAAAACACCATCGACGCGATGAACAGCGGCATGATCTTCGGCACTGCCTCGATGATCGACGGCATGATCGACCGCATTCAGGAGGAGATGGGACGGGAGCTGACGGTTGTCGCCACCGGCGGACTGTCCAAGTATGTCATTCCACAGTGTAAGCACCAGATTATCCACGACCCAAACCTTCTGCTCAAAGGTCTGCGGGTGCTCTATTATAAAAACGCAAAATAGCAGAGATGACCGGAAAAAAGGACCGTCATGCGGTCCTTTTTTTATTTACAAAAATCGGAGGATAGGATATAATAAAGGCGATAGAACACCCCAAAAAAGAGGAGGGCTAGAGATGAAGATGAAGCAGAAACTGGCAGTTGTGCTGACAGCGGCATTGATGATTGTGACCATGGCAGGCTGCGGCATGAACAAGGAAAAGGCAATCGAACAGATGGAGCAGGCGCTCCGTACCGGCTACGACCTGCAAAGCGGCAAGATGTCTGCCCAGATGAGCGCCGAGGTTGCGCTGGGAGCTGACACCATTCCGATGGAGCTGACGATGGAGGGTTCCTTTAAAGATCAGCTGCAGACGATGGCGATGAAGACCAGCGGCGAGATCATGGGTATGCCGATCGACACCGAAACCTATCAGCTGGACGGATACAGCTACACACTGGACACGGAGAGCGGCAAGTACATCAAGATGCCGTCTGCCACAGCGGGAATCGACTATCAAAAGCTGATGACCCTGGGTCAGGAAGAGATGGTGGACCTGTATGTGCAGGGTGCACAGGCGGATGAAAACTTTGCCTTCACCGAGGAAGAAAAGGGACTGCGGGTGCAGTTTACCATGCCTGCCGAACAGCTGGCGGGAATGAAGGACGCCATGAGCAGCATGATGATCGACGAGCTGCTGCCGACGATGGAACAGCAGCTGCGCGAAAATGTACAGAGCCAGATGGATACGATGCTGGCGATGCTGCCCGAGGAACAGACCATCGACCAGGAGCAGCTGGATGCGCTAATCGACCAGCAGGTAGCGGCGATTGTGGAGATGGAAAAACAGCTGTTCCAGACGCTGGAAATCGGTGCACTGTCCTGCGACCTGCTCATTGAGGACGGCGTCATCAACGACCAGAGCATCCAGATGGAGCTTTCCTTCAATCTGAAGGGACTGGTGGAGGCACTGGGCGTGACCGATACCACTCAGGTACCGGAAACCTGCACCATGAAGATGGATATTCACAGTCTGATTGAAAACCGCAACGAGGACATCCAGATTGAGATGCCCGATCTGAGCGATGCAAACATTCTGGGAGAATAAACACATTCGGCAATTTGGGAAACTTCAGGGGGCGCCCGAACATAGGGCGCCCCTGCTTTTTGTCAGGGGAGGAACATCATGCGAACACTGCGCTATCAGATTGCGCCGGAACACGAAGGGATGAACGTCGAACGCTACCTCAAACAGCAGCACGGCTATTCCAGCAGAACCATCGTCAAACTCAAACATTATGAACAGGGAATGCGTTTAAACGGTGCACACACCCGCACCATCGACCTGCTGCACGCCGGAGATGTGCTGGAGATCACCTTTCTGGACAGCGAGGAACATGGCGTCGAGCACTTCATCCGCTCCAATCGTCAGGTGGAAATTGCCTATGAGGACGACGACCTGCTGGTTTTCAACAAGCCGGCGGATATGCCCTGCCATCAGTCCTGCGGACATGCTGCCGACACGCTGGCAAACGTCTTTGCGGCTCACTGCGATCAGCTGGGAATGGACCTGATGTACCGCCCGTTAAACCGGCTCGACCGCGATACCAGCGGCGCAGTGCTCATCGCCAAGAACCGCTTTGCTGCCGCCAGCGTCACCAACAATTTCCACAAGACCTATCAGGCCATCCTCGACGGTGTGCCGCCGCAGTCCGAAGGCAGAGTGGATGCACCTATCCGACGGGAGTTCCCCGAGGAGATGCGCCGTATCGTGTCGCCCGACGGTCAGCGCGCCATCACCAACTACCGTGTGCTGGCGGTGCAGGACGGGTACAGTCTGGTCGACTTTGTGCTGGAAACGGGACGCACCCATCAGATTCGTGTCCACATGGCACATCTGGGCTGTCCGGTGCTGGGAGACAGTATGTACGGGCGCAAAAGTGAGATGATTGCCCGTCAGGCACTGCACTGCCGGTATATTGCCTTTACCCAGCCGGTCAGCCGTCAGCCGGTCGGCGTCAGCTGCACAATGCCCGAGGATATGCAGGAAGTATGCACAAAGTTGGGATTAAAAATGAATAATGATGTATAACTATGCAAAATGAGCGTGGAGGATGGAATTCTTCCAGACGGCTAAAAAGCAAAAAAATCCACCATGACTGGTCAGGATGCAAGGGCGCTTTAACGGGATAAGTTCAAGAGATTGCGCAGGAGAGTCCGGCAGAAGGCTGTATAACTACTTCACTTTTGGTGAGATTTTATTCAAAACTGACAAAAATCGTTGAAAACGTATATTTTTTCATAGAACCTCTTGAAATTGCAAAAATATTCAGTATAATAAGAACATCGTCTCAACGACAAGCCATTTATAAAAGATGCAATTTGAATAAAAAGAGGAGAAAATGACAATGAACACAATGAAAAAATTACTGACAGCACTGCTTTGTGGTGCAATGGTTCTTTCGATGGCAGCCTGCGGCGGCAGCGACAGCGAATCCGCAGAGGGAACAGGCTCGGATGACAACAAGATCTACGTTGGCACCGAGGCAGGCTTTGCTCCTTATGAGTACATGTCCGGCGACGAGGTTGTCGGGGTGGATATGGATATCGCACAGGCAATCGCTGATGCCATGGGCAAGGAGCTGGTCATCAAAAATATGGACTTTGACGGTGCACTCAACGCTGTACAGCAGGGCCAGGTTGACTTTGTAGCAGCAGCTGTTTCGGTCGATGAGGAGCGTCAGAAGGTAATGGACTTCTCGCACAACTATGTTGATTCCAGCGACGTTGTCGTTGTCAATGCAAGCGCAGGTGTTGTCAACACCAATGAGGACATTGCAGACAAGGTCATCGGCGTACAGCAGGGCAACATCGCAGACATCTGGGTCACCGACAACTATCCGGATGCTGAGGTAAAACGCTACACCAAGTTTGTACAGGCAGCAGAGGACCTCAAGAACAACAAGATCGACGCTATCGTAATGGACCTGTATCCGGCACAGGAGCTGGTTGCAGCAAACCCAGAGCTGAAGATTCTTGACGAGAACAATCCTCTGTTCGTTGACCAGTATGCAATCGCTGTCAAGAAGGGCAACCAGGAGCTGCTCGACCAGATCAACGAGGTCATCGACCAGCTGATCGCTGACGGCAAGATCGAAGAATTCACCGCAAACCACGCAACCGCAAAATAACAGACGGACAGACAGTCCGCATCAGCAACAGCAGGCGCAAACAGTGTCTGCTGTTGCGTTGTGTCTGGGACCTGTGCGGTACGGTTAATCGACGAAAGGAACGGTGCTATTTTGGAACAAATCTTTAACTATATTCTCAATCTGGGACAGCGTTATTATGACGCCTTCTTTGCCGATACCAGATACCTTGCTTATCTGGAGGGTATCAAAAACACCCTGATCATCTCGCTGTTTGCTGTACTGCTGGGTGTTGTACTGGGCATTCTGGTGGCAGTGGTCAAATATGTTGCCACAGGCAGCAAAAATCCAGTCCTCCTTGGACTGAACAAACTGTGCAGACTGTATGTCACCATTGTGCGTGCAACGCCAGTTTATCTTCAGATCTTCATCATTGCAAACCTGATCTTCACAGCGCGCAACATGGAGATCTATGCGGCGATCACCTGCTTTGGCATCAACTCCGGCGCCTATGTTTCGGAGATCATCCGCGCAGGCATCGAGTCGATCGACAAGGGACAGTTTGAGGCCGGCCAGAGCCTGGGACTCAGCCAGGGCACCATCATGAAGTCGATCATTCTGCCGCAGGCGATCAAAAACATTCTGCCGGCGCTGGGCAATGAGTTTATTACCCTGATTAAGGAAACTGCTGTCGCAGGCGCCATCGCCGTCACCGACGTGACCAAGGCTGCCCAGTACATCGGTTCCAGAACCTGGGACGTGCTGCCGCCGCTGTTTATCGCTGCGGGCATCTATCTGATTATCGTTCTGGGACTGACCAAACTGCTTGCAATCTTTGAGAGGAGGCTGGCTGCAAGTGATCACCACTAAGAATCTGTGCAAGAGCTTTAATGAACATACCCATGTCCTCAAGGGCATCAGCGAAACCATCAACAAGGGCGAAAAGGTGGTCGTCATCGGACCGTCCGGTTCGGGAAAATCTACCTTCCTGCGCTGCCTGAACCTGCTGGAAACCCCGACACAGGGAGAAATCTGGTTTGAAGGGGAGAACATCACCGATCCTAAATGTGACATCCAGAAGATCCGTCAGAAGATGGGCATGGTGTTCCAGCAGTTTAACCTCTTCCCACATATGACCGTACTGCAGAACATCACCTTTGCACCGGTCAAGCTCGGACTGATGAATCAGCAGGAAGCCGAGAAAAAGGCAAGGGAGCTGCTTTCCAGAATCGGTCTGGCGGATAAGGAAAAATCCTATCCGGCACAGCTGTCCGGCGGTCAGAAGCAGCGTATCGCCATCGTGCGGTCGCTGGCGATGAATCCGGATGTCATGCTGTTCGACGAGCCGACCAGCGCGCTCGACCCTGAGATGGTCGGAGAGGTATTGCAGCTGATGAAGGAGCTGGCCGACGATGGTATGACCATGGTGGTAGTTACCCACGAGATGGGCTTTGCCCGCGAGGTTGCTACCCGCGTCATGTTCATCGACGAGGGCATTGTCAAGGAGCAGGCTCCGCCGGAGGAGTTTTTCTCCCATCCGAAGGACCCGCGTCTGCAGGAATTTTTGTCCAAGGTGCTGTAAAAAAATATACGATTTCAAAAGCGGGAACTGAGGTTCCCGCTTTTTTGCTTTAAAAATGACAGATGATTTGTAAAATTTTGTAGCAGGGTAGAATCACGGCGGGAGAAGTGTTAAGATAGAGAACAGGCCGCTCGAATTCCCAGCATTGGAAGGGGAAAATAGGGTGTTGATTTTCACACCAAGGTTGTGTAGAATAAAATTTACCGATAAAAAAAGAGCGAGTGAGAATCAAGTTTTGAGAAATGGAGAGAAGACAGATTGAAAGTTTTGTTTCTGGGAGATGTTGTGGGAAAATCAGGCTGTGATTTTGTTGCCAAACACCTGCGCAGTCTGAAAAAGATGATCGGCGTGGACGCCTGTGTCGTCAATGGAGAAAACTCGGCCGAAGGAAACGGCATCACTCCCGAAAGCGCACGGATGCTCTTTGATGCCGGCGCTGACGTCATCACCACCGGAAATCACGTCCTCAAACGGCGGGAGATTTATCCGGTGCTCGAACAGAAAAACGGAATCATCCGTCCGGCAAACTACCACTCCAGCGCTCCAGGCTGTGGAATGTTTGTGCTGGATAAGCTGCGCTGGCAGCTGTGTGTTATCAATTTGCAGGGAATCGCCGCGATGGAGCCGCACGCCAATCCCTTTGAAAAGGTCGATCAGCTGTTAAAGCATGTTCATACCCCAAATATTCTGGTGGATTTTCACGCCGAGATGACCTCGGAGAAAAAGGCAATGGGCTACTATCTGGATGGGCGTGTATCCGCAGTAGTCGGTACCCACACCCATGTTCCGACGGCAGACGAACGAGTGCTGCGCGGCGGTACCGCCTACATCACCGACGTGGGAATGTGCGGCGGCAAAAACTCGGTGCTCGGCGTCAAGAAGGAAATTATCATCCGTAAGTTTGTCACCGGAATGCCCGAGCGCTTTGAGTATGACCATCAAGATATGGAGCTCAACGCGGTACTTATTACCATCGACCAATCCAGCGGACGTGCCCAGTCGATCGAGCGCGTCTGCATCGGAGAGTAGGTCAATCAAAAAAGAGTCGTTTTCGCTGTGAGAACACAGGAGGATTCAATCGTATGAAATTTGCAATCAGATGGGCAGCGCTTTGTCTGTGTCTGGTGCTGCTGGCAGGCTGTGGTCGGACGGAAATCGGGGAAAAGCAGGCGTTCAGCCCGAACATTACCATTGGACAGTCCGAGGAGGAACAGGTCCCGACCGAGAAACTCAGTACACTGCGCATCCCCTGCGATTATACCCAGCTGGTCACATCGCCGTGGAACTGTACCGACCTGAACACCCGCAAGGCAGCGATGCTGCTGTACGATTCGCCGGTGCAGCTGACCGAGGATTTTCAGGCAGAACCTGCGCTGGCGACGGTGTCCGGTTCGGGCACCCAGTGGACGCTGACACCGCGGGAAGGTGTCACCTTTTCGGATGGGTCGGCGCTGACCGCCGAGGAACTGAACAACAGCCTGACGCTGGCGATGGCGGAAGGCTCGTATTACCGCAGCCAGCTGACCAATATCAGCCAGCATACCGTGGAAAATAATCAGGTGCAGATTACTCTGACCACCGCCGATGCGCTGTTTCCCAACCTGCTGACCTTTCCGGTGGGCAAACTCAGCGGTTCCATCTATGTGGGAACCGGACGATATGTGCATTTGTCCAACGCTGACAACAGTGCGACGCTGAAGCGCAACGACAACTACTGGGGAGAAAGTGCCAGCATCGAGCAGGTCGAGCTGGTGACGCTGACCAAGAAGGATGTAGCTACTTACAGCCTGAAGCTCGGCGATATCGACTGCCTGTATACCGAGGGAGCTTCGGCAGATATTGCAAATCTCTCCACCAGCGACTATCCGGTAGTTTCCAACCAGCTGATCTTTCTGGGAGCAAACGGCACCCGCGGCGATACCGCCAACGCTGCTCTGCGCCAGGCCATCAGCCTGGGTATTGACCGTTCCTACCTGATTCAGACGGCGCTGTCCACCTCGGCAGTCGCTGCCGATTCACCGCTGCATCCGAACTTTTCACAGAGCTTCGGGGAAACGGTCAAGACCAGGGACACCGATGGTGCAAAAAAACTGCTGACCGATGCGGGACTGCTCTCGGAAGGAGAGGAACTTTCTGAGGGAAAGGAACTTTCCCTTACGTTGCTCTATTGCAATGAGGGCGCCGACCGTGCGCAGACTGCCAATCAAATCGCTGCACAGCTGGCGGAGGTGGGAATCACCGTAACGCTGGATGGACGCAGCGAGGCAGACTACTTCTCGGCGCTGGAAGCAGGCTCTTATGACCTGTACCTCGGTGAGATCCTGCTGGGTGATGATATGGATTTAAGCCACCTGTGGACCAAAGGTACCCATTATGGCTACGGAGCGGCACCGTCCCAGGCGCTGCTGACCGCTTATCAGACCGCCTTTTCCACCGGCAGCGGCTGGGATGCCTTTGTCACCGCCTTTGAAGCGGAGTATCCGGTCATCCCGCTTGCCTTCCGCAACGGCACCTTCTCGCTGTCCCGTGCCCACTCGCTGTCCATCCGCGCGGTGCGCAGCAATCTGTTCTACAATATGGAGGACTGGCAGTAGTTTGTGTAACACTTGTTAAAGTTTACTGCAATGCGGGAACAAGTCAATCTCGATTTTGTAAATAAAGCATGAAATGGAGAAAAAACAAACTGAAAGCCTGTTCAAAGGCATGGAAATAAGGTATAATTATATCATTGATAGCTATGCCCTTAAAAAGCGTCGGCCCGACGCATAGAAAGGAACGTGTGATTTTATGATTAAATTTGAAAATCATCTTGGCTCGATTGAAATTTCCCAGGATTATTTTGCAAACCTGGTTGGTCATGCCGCTTCCGAGTGCTTTGGTGTCGCCGGAATGGTGGAAAGCACGGCGTCCCAGGGATTACGATACATTCTCAAAAAAGATGAGGCACAGGACAAGGGCGTCAAGGTTCGCACTGTAGCGGGCGGTCTTGTCATCGACCTGCACATCGCTGTGACCTACGGAGTCAATATCGCCGCTATCGTCAAGAGCATTGTCAACAAGGTTCGCTATACCGTTGAGGAGGCAACCGGATTGCAGGTAGCCAAGGTCAACGTTTTTGTCGATGACATGAAACAATAATCTGTCCGGCTTGACGGAATAGAAAGTTTTGCTAAGGAGTTGTTTAATTGTGATAAAGGGAAGTCAGCTCAGAGATGCGTTTATCTCTGGCGCAAACCGCATTTCGAATTGCCGTCAGCAGGTGGACGCGCTCAACGTATTCCCTGTACCGGACGGTGACACCGGCACCAACATGTCGATGACCATCAACGCTGCCAAACGTGAGCTGGAGCTGCTCAAGGATGAGCCGACAGTGGAGCAGGTGTCCAAAAAGGCAGCCTCCGCACTGCTGAGAGGCGCAAGAGGAAACTCGGGCGTTATCCTGTCGCTGCTGTTCCGCGGATTTTCCAAGGGACTGGAGAGCAAGGAGACTGCCGATGCCAAGGACCTGGCAAATGCGCTGGGACTGGGCGTATCCGCTGCCTATAAAGCGGTTATGAAACCGACCGAAGGTACCATCCTGACCGTTGCCCGTCTGGCAAGCGAACATGCACAGCAGGTGGCACAGCAGGAGGAAGAAGTCACCGCTGTCCAGATGTGGAAGGAAATCCTTTCTGCAGCTGAGGACGCGCTGGCACAGACCCCAGAGATGCTGCCGGTACTCAAAAAGGCAGGCGTCGTCGATGCAGGCGGCCAGGGCTTTGTTGAGATCTGGAAGGGTATGCTGTCGGTCATCGAGGGCGGAGAGATCATTGTCTCCGAGGAGGAAGCACAGTCCGCTCCAAAGGAGAAGCGCGCTCAGGGCGTCGCTGCCGAATTTAACGAAGAAGATATTCACTTCTGCTACTGCACCGAGTTTATCATCAATAAAGAGCAGCCAAATGCAGACCCGCTGTCGCTGCGCGCATATCTGGAGTCGATCGGCGACTGTGTCGTTGTTGTAGATGACGAGGAGATTATCAAGTGTCATGTACATACCAACGAACCAGGCAACGCCATCCAGGCGGCGCTCAAGTTGGGATACCTGACCAACATGAAGATCGACAACATGAAGGTACAGCATGGCGACAACAACAAGCTGGTCGATCTGGAAGCAGAAGGCCAGCCAGCCTTCCCATATCAGGCAGTCGATCCGGACAAAGAGTACGGCTTTGTCGCGGTTGCAGCCGGTGAAGGCGTTAAGCAGCTGTTTGTCGACCTGGGCGTTGACAACGTAGTCAGCGGCGGTCAGACCATGAATCCATCCACCGACGACATTCTGTCTGCGATCCATGCTACCGCAGCCAAGACCGTCTTTGTGCTGCCAAACAATAAGAACATTATCATGGCGGCAGAGCAGGCTGCAAACCTTGCTGACCGCAAGGTTTATGTATTGCAGACCCGCACCATCCCACAGGGACTGTCGGCAATGCTTGCTTTCGATCCAGAAGCGGAGCGCAAAGAAAATGTGATGAACATGATCAAAGCCTTTGAAAAGGTCGGCACCGGTTCGGTCACCTTTGCAGCACGCGACAGCGATTATGAAGGTCACAACATCAAGAAGGGCGAGCTGCTGGCACTGGAAAACGGCAAGATGTCCTTTGTTGATACCGACCTGCAGAAGACAGTGGTCAAACTGACCCACAACCTCGTCAAAAAGTCCTCGAACAAGGACAGCAACTTTGTCACTCTGATCTACGGCGAGGACGTGCAGGAGGAGCAGGCGGAGGAGATTCGTCAGGCAGTTGCCGACAAGCTGGGTGACGATGCTGAGGTCGTTCTCATTGCAGGCAAACAGCCGGTATACTACTTCATTATCTCAGTGGAATAATAATCAAAGAAGGGCTGGATTCCAGCCCTTCTTTTTTTACAGGGAGTGAACCAAGTTGCTGGACAAGAAACAGATCATTGCCCGTCTGGAAGAACTTCATCTGGACGATACAAAGTACTGGCTCATTACGGGAGGAGCGATGGTCCTGTATGGACTGCGGGAGCAAACCTCTGACATCGACCTCGGATGCACCTCCGATTTGGCGGACCTTTTGCAGCAAGAGGGATTTCCGGTAGAGAGAATGCCGGATGGTACCCGAAAAATTGTTGTGGCGGAGGATGTGGAGATTTTTGAGAACTGGCTGGAGGACAAGGTCGAAAGATTTGAGGGAGTTCCGGTGATTTCCATTCAGGGATTGATAGAAATGAAGCGGGCATTGGGCAGAGAAAAAGATTTCAGGGATATTCAGCTGATTTTGGAAAAGTATCCGGAATACAAATAGTGCAGAACAGCACAGACAGAAGATGTTTTTCCTTGCCGGAAAGCGGCTTGTATAATAAAAAAGGAGCTGTTTTATAACAGCTCCTTTTTTGTGTCGGCTTACAGGATGCTCCACTCGCAGACATCCGAGAGGTAGATGTACATCGGCGAGTAGGAATTGGTGATATATTCGACCGGATTATCACAGAAGGTGATCTGTCCAGGGTGGTCATCGCTGAGCTCCCGCGAAAGGGTGAAGGTGACACGGGTGCATTTTTCGGTGGAGATAACCGAGATATCGCCGCCGTGGTGGTTGACAATCAGCTTGCACAGCGTCAGTCCCAGACCCAGGTGGGTAAATTGCAGATCCTGGCGTCCGCTGGTAAAGTACGGTTCAAAGACGTGCGGCAGCGTTTCAGGTGGGATGCCAAGGCCGTTGTCGGCGACCACAAAGCGAACCGAGCGGCGGCTGGCGGTGACCTCGATGCGGATGTGCTTTTCCTCGCGGTCAGGGTCGGCAAAGGCGATGCAGTTGGAGATCAAGCTAGTCAACACGATTACCAGCTTGTCGGTGTCCAGATACAGCTCGACCGATTCGTCGGGCAGGGTATATTCCAGACGCACGCCGGTACGCCGTACGATCATCTGCAGGTGACGCAGCAGGTCATCCAGATATTGATTGAGCGATACCAGCCGCAGATTTAAGCAGGCCAGACCATTGGCATAGGCGGTGTATTCGGAGAGGCTGTTGCAGGATTTGAGCATGTGGTAACAGTCGGCACTGAGCTTTTTGACCAGCGCCTCGCACGAATAGACGTCGTCGATCTCCAGCCGGCGTTCGATGGTGGAAATGTTTGAAAAGATCGAACTGAGCGGGTCGCGCAGTGTGGTGTTGAAGTTTTGCAGCATCTCCTGTGCGCGGTTGGTGTCGCTGGGGAACATCTGGGTGGTGTTGACCGAAAAATGAACCGTTGCTCCGACAAAGACCTCGTTTTGATCAAACAGAGGCGAGAAGGAGAGCACCGTGTGCGCCATCGGCAGACGGGAAGGGAAGGACAGAGCACCATTCTGGGTGTGCAGCGAGGCGATCAATGCGTCGATATCGTAGCCTTGCAGCAGCGAAAGGACGTTGTCCTTGCTGCAGAGAAATGGAAAGTTCGTTTTCAGATATTGGTTTTCCCAAAACTGGGTCAGCTGTGTGTCAACCAGTGCAATGGGCAGCGGCACGCCGTCACAGGCCTCCATCAGCGGAGCAAAGGTTGATTTGTTTTGTTGGTAAAAATCCTGCTGCATAACACACCTCTTTTTCCTGTTTTGTTAGCGTACCTTGATGGCGCGCAAATATGCACAGTGAATCACTGGAAAATTATTTCGACAGAATATGACAATCTTCGACAACAGATTATTCTAAGTATACCGCATGAAAGTTGAAAATGCAATTCACACAGCAGACTTTTAACGGAGAGCAGGTGACGATTTCTTCGTTTTGCAGGAGGGAAGTGTGTAGGACTGCAAAAATACATAAAAAATTAAAAAAAGAAATTGTTGTGGACACCCTCTGAATTCCATGGATTTTATAAAAATTTTACTGAAAAAAGCTCGATTTTCCGCCAAAAATCTGGTAAAATACAAGGAAAAGATAGTGTATTTGTATAAATTCAAGGAGATGATGCGGCACAATCTTATTAAAATCATAAAATTAGTTAAAAATATAACAAGGGGATTGTATATTTCCCAAAAATAGGGTAATATATAGATGCACAAAATTTTAGGAGGTTGATTCTCATGGCAATTAAAATTGGCATTAACGGTTTTGGACGTATTGGTAGATTAGTTTTCCGTGCAGCAATGGCTCAGCCGGAAGTTTTTGAAGTAGTAGGTATCAACGACCCATTCATCGGTCTGGATTACATGGTTTACATGACCAAATATGACTCCATGCATGGCCAGTTCAATGGCACTCTGGAGGTTAAAGACGACAAATTTGTTGTCAACGGCCACGCAATCAACGTATACGCATGCAAAGACCCAAGCGAAATTCCATGGTCTGAGTGCGGCGCTGAGTATGTTGTAGAGTCCACCGGTGTGTTCACCACCACCGAGAAAGCTTCTGCACACATCAAAGCTGGTGCAAAGAAGGTTGTTATCTCCGCTCCTGCAAAGGACAAAGAGACTCCAACATTCGTTGTTGGTGTAAACGAAGACAAATACACCAAGGACATGACCGTTGTTTCCAACGCATCCTGCACCACCAACTGTCTGGCTCCACTGGTTAAGGTTATCAACGACAACTTCGGCGTTGTAGAAGGTCTGATGAGCACCGTTCATTCTACCACTGCTACCCAGAAGACCGTTGACGGTCCTTCCAAGAAAGACTGGAGAGGCGGACGTGCTGCTGCTGGCAACATCATCCCATCTTCCACTGGTGCTGCAAAAGCATGTGCACTGGTTATCCCAGAAGTAAAAGGCAAACTGACTGGTATGTCCTTCCGTGTACCAACTCTGGACGTATCCGTAGTTGACCTGACTGTTAAACTGGCAAAACCAACCACCTACGAAGAGATCTGCGCAAAAGTAAAAGAAGCTTCCGAGACCACCATGAAGGGCATTCTGGGTTACACCGAGGACATGGTTGTATCCTCCGACTTCCTGGGTGATCCAAGAACTTCCATCTTCGATGCAAAAGCAGGTATCATGCTCAACGACACCTTTGTAAAACTCGTTTCCTGGTACGACAACGAGTGGGGTTACTCCAACAAAGTTCTCGAGCTGATCAAACACATGTCTGCTGTTGATGCTCAGTAATCGAATCGCTTTTTATAAAGACCGAAGCCGAACCGGCTTCGGTCTTTTCTTTTCCTTTTTGCACCAGCTTGAAGCTGGACACAGTTCGCGTTGCCGGTGAAGTGCAAGGCGGGAAGTTTCGCTCTCGCGACCGCCTTTTCGGGTATGAGAAGGAAACGAAGTTTCCTTCTCCGAACTTTCTGCAAAGACGATTGCGGGCTTACGCGGCCCGCGTCCGCAGTGCTTTTGCAGGAGGGTTCCTGCGAACCACATTGCGGGTTTACGCAGCCCGCACCCGCGGTTTCTTTCTTTTCGAAAAGAAAGTAACCAAAGATTCGCCAAAGAGGAAGTATCCTCTTTGGAAACACCTCTGAGGGGCACATCCCCTCGGGAACTTCGCAAAGCGAAGTTCTCTCCCCCTGACTGCTCCG
>NZ_CALXIN010000030.1 GCF_944388365.1 uncultured Negativibacillus sp.
TCACAGACAACAAGCCCTTTCGGTTGCTTAAACAATTTTTACTTTCAAATATTGTCTAACTTTTGGGGGTCACTTCAAAAATGTTATCTGTAATTTTATTACGTTTAATTATACAGATACTTTAGAAAGATGTTTATCCTCCATGAGTGACCTAATACCCAAAAACAGCACTTATGTTTATAAATACACATCTCCCAGACACATACACAGTACATTATACAATGGAATCATATTAGGGCTTGATAATGAGGAACTGTATAAGGATATTCCTTGTAGTGATATAAGAAAACTTAAGAATCTAATAGATAAAGTTTATATTAATAGTCGCTATTCAAACATAACTAATGAGTTGGTTTCGATTTTAGAACAAAGTCGAATTATTGTTATTTTTGGATGGAGTATGGGTGAAAGCGATAGCTTTTGGGTTGAAACGGTGAAAAGGTTATTTTCTGCAAATAAAAATGTACACTTAGTGTACGTGCCATATTATTCTGAAGCTACAAACAAAAGGTTTAGAAATCAATCGTTAGATAGAGAAGATGAACAAAAAGATTTTATAACAACAAAATTTGAGATTCCAGAAGAGCATAGTGATCGAGTACATATTGTAACGGATACTGAATATATGAAGTTAAATTTTCTTACGAATGGTAGTAAAGAAAAAGAGTTAGTTACCGTATAAGTGAGGTGACCACCTATGACCAACTTCTCTTTCCTCCAATCCAAACCCGAATATACCCTCTTTGCCTCTGCCTGCATCGAAGCCGAAACAATCTATGCTTCTGCTCCGGCGATGTGTGCGGTGGGTTGCCGCAAGGCGCTGGAACTGGCGGTGAAGTGGGTCTACTCGGCAGATAACACCATGCAGATGCCCTATAAGGACAACCTGCAATCGCTGATTCACGAACCTTCCTTCCGCTTTGCGGTGGACTACGATACCTGGGGGAAAATCCCGTTTATCATCAAGCTAGGAAACCTTGCCGTACATACCGAACGCAGCGTGCAGAAGTGTGATGCGTTGGTATCGCTGCGCAGCCTGTTCGAATTTGTCCAGTGGATTGACTATTGCTATGGGGAAGATTATGTCGAGCGCACCTTTGATGAAGCGCTGATCCCGACCGAAAAGGTGATAATCGATACTAAAAAACTCAAGGAACAGGAGAGCCTGCTGAGCAAAAAGGACGCTGAGATCGAGGCACTGCGCAGACAGATTGAGCAGATGTCGGCACAGTATACGGCAAAGAAGGAAGAGCACAAACAAAAACGCACCTTTGAGCCGGAGGATCTTTCGGAATATAAGACCAGAAAGATTTATATTGATGTGGACATGAAGCAGATGGGCTGGAAGTTTGACGGCGCCGATGCTGACGTGTTCGAGGAGTACCCAGTCGAAGGCATGGCGGGAATCCCTGGACAGATGGGCTACTGCGACTATGTCCTGTTTGGCAAGGACGGGATGCCGCTTGCCGTCGTGGAGGCAAAGCGCACCAGCCGAGACCCCAACACTGGTTACAAGCAGGCGTCCCTCTATGCCGACTGTCTGGAACACAAATTCGGTCGCCGGCCGATGATCTTCACCACCAACGGCTTTGAAACCTATTTTCAGGACGAGCTGTCCGGCGCACAGCGCAAGGTCAGCGCCATTTTCAGCAAGGACGACCTGCAGAAGCTGATGAACCGCCGCACCGAAAAGCTCGATTTGATGAACATTCCGGTCGATGACCGCATCACCGACCGCTATTATCAGAAGGAGGCCATTCGCGCTGTCTGTGAAAAGACACAGCAGGGTTTCCGCAAGCATCTGCTGGTCATGGCGACCGGCACCGGCAAGACCCGCACCGCTGCCAGCCTGGTCGATGTGCTCAGCCGCGGCAAGTGGGTGACCAACATCCTTTTCCTTGCCGACCGCACCGCACTGGTCAAGCAGGCAAAGGACGGCTTCAAGGACTACCTGCCCGAGATGTCGCTGTGCAACCTCTGCACCAATAAGGACGATCGCAACGCCCGCATCGTCTTTTCGACCTATCCGACCATCCTCAACGCCATCGACGACACCAAGACGGTGGAAGGACAGCGGCTGTTCACGCCGGCTCACTTTGACCTGATTATCATTGATGAGAGCCACCGCAGCATCTTTAAAAAGTACCGCGCCATCTTTGAATACTTTGACGCAGTGCTGGTCGGACTGACAGCAACCCCAAAGACAGACGTTGACCGCAATACCTATGACTTTTTTGAGATGCCACATGATATCCCGACCTACGCCTACGACTATGAAACCGCAGTTTACCAGGACCATGTGCTGGTACCCTACTACAACTACGAAGTCAAGACCAAATTTCTTGAGGAAGGCATCACCTATGACGAACTGTCCGACGCCGACAAGGAACGCTATGAGGAGGACTTTGTCGAAGATGACGGCGGTCTGCCGGACTTTATTCCATCGGCACAGCTCAATCAGTTTGTGTTTAACGAGGCAACGGTGGACACCGTCCTTCAGGATCTGATGGAGCGCGGCATCAAGGTAGCGGGTGGAGATCGTTTGGGTAAAACCATCATCTTTGCGCAGAACAAGCGTCACGCGCAGTTTATCCTGGAACGCTTCTACAAACTCTATCCTCAGTATAGCAGCTTTGCACAGCGGGTCATCTGCGAGGACTCCTATGCGCAGCGAGTGATTGATGATTTTAAGGTAGCGGAAAAGGAACCGCACATTGCCTTCTCGGTTGATATGATGGACACCGGAATTGACGCTCCGGAGTGTGTCAACTTGGTGTTCTTTAAAAAGGTGCGCTCCAAAGCAAAATTCTGGCAGATGATTGGCAGGGGAACCCGCTTGTGCAAGGGATTGAGCTGCATCGACCAGATCGATGGGGAGTACACTGACAAACGGCGTTTTCTGATCTTTGACTACTGCGGAAACTTTGAGTATTTCCGGCAAAAACAGAATGGTTATGAAGCCAGGGAAACCAAGAGTCTGACCGAGAACATCTTTAGCAAGCGCATCCGCATTGCGATGAACCTGCAGGACTACGCATACAGTGACGCACAATACCAGCAGTGGAGGGCAGAGCTGGTGAACACCTGTCGCGAACAGATCTGCGCGCTCAATCCGGAACTGATTGAGGTGCGCTTGCAGCGGCAATTTGTAGAAAAATTCCAAAAGCCCGATGCACTTGAATGCATTGGAGAAGGGGATAAAGGAGAGCTGATTGGAAAGATTGCTCCGATTGTCCGCTCCCAGGACCCGGATGAATATGCAAAGCGATTTGACAACTTTATGTATGGCTTGATTCTTTCCCACATGGAACAGATGCCCTCTTTTCGCTCAGCGAAAAAGCAACTGCAAAACATGGCTGCCCTGCTTGAGAAAAAGGCAAACGTCCCGAAGGTAAAGGAGAAAATTTCACTCATTCGAGAGATTGGCAGCGAAACCTTCTGGGAGGCAAACGATATTCTGCTGTTTGAACGGGTGCGTCGGGAGCTGCGGAGCATTATCTCTATCCTGGTGGAGGGAGAAAATAAAAGGACGATCACCACCAGCCTCAGCGATCCGGTAATGGAGCAGCAGGAGGGTGTGCTGCTTGACCAGGCATATGATTTTGAGGATTACCGCCAGAAGGTCAACCGCTATGTCGAAGAGCACGGAAATCAGCTTGTGATTCATAAACTCAAACACAACCTGCCGCTGACCGAGGTGGACTACCGCGAACTGGAGCATATCCTGACGGTGGAGCTGGGAAGCCGCGAGGACTACCGGCGGGAATTTGGAGATACACCGTTTGGCTTGCTGATCCGAAAGATTGCAAAACTCGATCACGACGCAGCAATGCAGGCTTTTTCTCAGTTTATCAACGACCAATCGCTGACCCAGTCGCAGATCGCGTTTGTCCACAAGGTGATCCACTATGTCGAGCAAAACGGCTACATGGAAAGTGTGACAGCGCTGCAAAAGCCGCCGTTTGACAAGCCGGTTTCCTTCCTGAAGCTGTTCAACAACGCGCAGCGAGAACAGCTTTTGCAGGTGATCCATTCGGTCAAGAGCAATGCGGAGAATGTAACTGCGTAGTGAGAATACGATAGAATTTTTATATCTTATTGCCACTTGGAGGCCCCGATGGTGAGCTGGGTGCTGCCACCCGTTATCTCAGCCAGCGATATACAGCGCCATGGGGACAGGTGCGCGCCGGTCTGACCGATGTCGGTACCGAGGAACTCGCACATATCGAGTTGGTCAGCACCATTCTGTATCAGCTGACCCGCAATCTGACCGTCGATCAGATCAAGGAGGGCGGCCTGGATGCCTACTTTGTCGACCACACCACCGGTATCTATCCGCAGGCAGCCAGCGGCGTTCCGTTCTCGGCATCGACGCTGCAGTCTACCGGCGATATCGTCTGCGATTTGGTGGAGGATTTGGCAGCAGAACAAAAAGCTCGCGTGACCTACGACAATATCCTGCGTCTGGTCGATGACCCTGATATTCTCGATCCGATCCGCTTTTTGCGCGAGCGTGAGATCGTGCATTTCCAGCGCTTTGGCGAGATGCTTCGTATCGCGCAGGAGCAGCTGGACAGCAAAAACTTCTATGCTTTCAATCCGTCCTTTGACGGCGTACCGGCCAAACCTCAGACAAAAAAATAAGCAGTTTTGTTCGGTGCAAGTTATAAAAGAAAGCGGCGCCTCCCTTAACGGAGGCGCCGCTTTCTTTTATAATTACAATATCTCTAATAGAAATATTGGGAGGTGCACATGGAATACCTGATTTTGGGACTGCTGACCCTCTCGCCGATGACCGGCTATGAATTGCAGCAGTTCATCAAAAACAATCTTTCGCTCATCTGTTCCCACAGTGCGGGCAGCGTGCAGACAGCACTGATAAAGCTCACAAAAGAGGGAAAGATTCGCGCGGATATGACGATGGAGGGCAGACGGCGCAAGAAAATCTTCTCCATCACGCAAGAGGGACAGGCGGTGTTTTCCGAATGGGCTGCCCAACCGATGCGAGCGGACAAGGTGAAAAACATGGAGCTGTCCCACCTATTTTTTCTGGGACTGGCAAAACCGGAGGAGCGCATCGAGGCAATCCGCGATTATCTCCGTCAGATGGAGAATACCAAAGCGATTTTGTGTGCGATTCGGGAACGTTTTGCGCAAATCCAGCAGGGAACACTGCCGCCTGGACAGAACTGGGAGGAGATCTTCCGCTTTCAAGGGTACACCATCGAGTACGGCATCGCCGCCGCTCAGTTTGAACTGGATTGGTACAACCGTCTGCTTTGTGAATTGGAGGAACAACAATGAATATTTTGGTTTTAAACGCAAGTCCAAAGGGAAAAAACTCGACCACCGTCCACACAGCGCTCTATTTGCAGGCGCTGCATCCAGAACATACATTCAGCTTTCTGCCGGTGGGACAGCGGATCAAAAGCTATGAAAAGGATTTTTCTCCGGTGCGCAAGGCGCTGGAACAGGCCGACCTGATTTTGTTCTGTTATCCGGTCTACACCTTTATTGCGCCGTACCAGCTGCACCGTCTGATCGAACTCATCAAGGCGGACGGCGTCGATCTGTCCGGCAAGTTTGCCTCCCAGATCACCACCTCCAAGCATTTTTACGATGTGACCGCCCATCGCTATGTGGAGGAAAACTGCTTTGATCTGGGCATGAAGGTGGTGCGCGGGCTTTCCGCAGATATGGACGACCTGCTCACCGAACAGGGCCGGAAGGAGGCGCGGATGTACTTTGACCAGCTGATGTTCTCCTGCAAACACGGACTGTTTGTCACTGAGCCCGCCAAGGCGCCGGTACGGGAAAAGACGGTGTATCAGCCAGTCCTGACCTCGGTTGCAAAGACGCGAAAGAAGGATGTGGTGATTGTCACCAACGCTGCACCGGAGGACGAAAATCTGCGGAACATGATTTCCGATTTTCGTGCCGCGCTGCCATATGAGAGCAGAGTGGTCAATCTGCGCGAATTTGCCTTTGACGGCGGCTGTCTGGGCTGCTTTGGCTGTGCCATCACCGGCAAGTGCGTCTACAAGGACGGGTTCGACGAATTTTTGCGCAATACCATCCAGACAGCGGACGGCTTTGTCTACGCCTTCACCATCTCCGACCACTATACCCATTCCAGCTTCAAATGCTTTGACGACCGGCAGTTCTGCAACGGTCATCGCACCGTCACCCACGGCACACCGATTGCCTACCTCATCAGCGGCGACTACCGCTACGAGAGCAATTTGCGGATGATTGTGGAAGGACGCAGCGAAGTCGGCGGCAACTACCTGTGCGGCGTCGCCACCGATGAGCAAAACACCACCGAAAATATCCGGTCGCTGGCGGAGAATCTTACCTTTGCGATGAACAAAAAGCTCACCCGTCCCGCCAATTTTTATGGCGTCGGCGGCATGAAGATTTTCCGCGATCTCATCTATGTCATGCAGGGACTGATGAAGGCCGACCACAAATTCTATAAGGAGCACGGCATCTATGACTTCCCGCAGAAACAGAAAAAGCGCATTCTGCAGATGAAGCTGGTGGGCTCGTTGGTTGCAATCCCATCGGTACAGAAAAAGATGAAGGGCCAGATGAACCAGTACATCATCGGACCGTATCAGAAGGTAGTGGAGCAGGCGAAAAACAATAGGAAATAGGACAGCTCCTGGAAGGGAGAAACGCTGCAGCTGGGGAAACCGGAAAAGATGCCCTAATTTTTCAGTATTTTTCCTCCATGTTTCCAAAATCAATTTATGACGCTTGTACTATGGTAAGAGCAGTGTTATGATGAGGAAAACGAAAGGGAGTGAATCCATGAAAATAAAGCATCTGAATCTTTTGTATCTGACGCTGCTTGCAGGGTATCTGCCGTGTCAGCTTTTGTTCACCCTGTTTTCCTTTGCTGCCTTTGGCAGGTTGGTGATTCCGCCCACCCTTGCAAACACCGCTGTAATGCTGGGAGTGGTGTGGTTTGCACTGCACCAAAGCGGCTATCCGATTCGCCGCACCTTTTCCTTTGGCAAGGTTTCGGCTTCGGTGTGGATTCGTACCTTGCTGTGTGCAGTCGCGCTGCTGCTGTCCAAGCTCCTGTTTCAGGCGATGCTGCCCGTGGCGCAGGTGGATGGCGGCGACGTAGTATCACAGACGCTGTCGGGCAGCTCGATGCTCTTTTCTGTGCTGCTCCTCGCCGTGGTGCCTGCTTTGGGAGAGGAGTATGTTTTTCGAGGCGTGTTTTATCGGCTCTTTCGGGAGAAAACAGGAATTGGAATTGCAGCGCTCACCAGTGCGCTGTATTTTGCAATGATGCACTTTCAACTGGAGCACCTGTTTTCTTCGCTGCTGCTGGGACTGTGCAGCGCCTTGCTTTTGGAGGAGGCAGGCTCGCTGCTGCCTTCCTTGCTGCTGCACTTTCTGGTCAATTCGTTTCCGGTGTTGCTGACCATGGCAGCGCAGCGGGAGGATTCGATGTTGACCGGCTTCTTTGCTGTACTGCTCGCTCTGCCTGCCATCGGCAAAGGAGTGCTTGCCTTGCTGCTTGCCGTCGTTTCGCTGGGACTTGCCGGACTTCCGACGCTCCTGCGGCAGAAATCTGCACTGTGGCAGACCGGCACGGAACGGGTGACCGGCGTGGTCACAGTCGCCATTTTGGCGGTGTGGGTATTTTTTACCTTCGTGTTCCTCCGCTAGAAAAAAGGGCAGACGCAGGTCTAAGATGAACCCAAAAACAATACACTGGACACAGAGGTGTTTTGGATGAAAATAACCGTAATTTACGGACAGAACCACAAGGGTTCTACCTATCATATTGCGCGCATGCTGGCTCAAAAGCTGGGCGGAGAGATCACCGAGTTTTTTCTGCCGAGGGACTTTGGCGAGTTCTGCGTGGGATGCAACAGCTGCTTTCTCAAGTCGGAGACGCTGTGCCCGCACTATCAAAAGCTGCTGCCCATCAGGCAGGCGATGGATGAGGCAGATGTGCTGATTTTTGCAAGTCCGGTCTATGTCTACCACGTCACCGGCGCGATGAAGGCGTTTCTGGATCACTTCGGCTATCGCTGGATGGTTCACAGGCCGGAGGCTTCGATGTTTCACAAACAGGCGGTCTGCGTCTCCACGGCGGCAGGCGCCGGCATGAGCCACACAAACAAGGACATTGCAGACAGCCTGTTTTTCTGGGGTGTAGGAAAGGTGTATACCTGCGGCATCCGCGTCAAGCAGGTTAGCTACGACCTCGTCAGCGAAACGGTCAAGGCACAGGCAGACCGAGAGACCACAGCGCTTGCAAAGAAGATTCTTCGGAACTACGGCAAAGTTCAGCCTGGACTGAAAACCAGACTGTTCTTTGAGGTGATGCGCAGAATGCAGGGACTGACAGAAAACGATCGCCTTTATTGGCAGCAGCAGGGATGGAACGGAAAAAAGCGCCCCTGGAAAGAATAACAACAAAACACGAGCCGGTCCAGAGCGACCGGCTCGTGTTTTACAGGTCATCCTCCTGATCGGAAGGACGGCGGCGCGGCATCCGAACCAAGCTGATAACCCGCAGGACAATCAGCAGCGAAATGCCAAAGATAATATAATACAGCAGAATGTCGTTGGAGGAATTGTTCCCGTTTTGAGCATCACTGTATAAGGTCTGGGTTTGTCCAGAGACAGCAGCGGCTGTGACATCGCTGGACACCGAAACGACGGTATCCTGTTCGTCGCCGTCCGAAGTGTCCTCCGCAGTATCGGAGTCCTCCTTGGTAATATTCTCGATGCCCATTTGCTCAAACACCTCCTGCATCACCTCACTGTTTTCATCGGAGAGGATAAAGTAATACTGGTTGGTGGTGTAGCTGGTCGAGGTGCTGGTGTTGTTGGAATCGGTGGTGGTGGTTTCGGAAGAGGAGGAGCGCTCGATGGTGGTCGTTTCCTCGCTGCCGGCAGCGGAGGATTTGGTGGAGCTGCTCGACGAACTGGACGACGATTTCTCCTGCTTTGTCTCTTCCTCCTCATCAGTTTCCTCGGTGATGCCTTCCGGCAAACCGGCGCCGCCGTCAGGATACTGGTCGTGCTGTGGTCCGGTGCAGGTGACATCTGCCACCATGGTTGCATCCGAAACGTCGATTTCGTTGACACCGCTGATTCCGCTGATGTCGATATATTCTATGGTGGGAAACTGTTCTATCTGGATTTTCAGGTAGCGGCAGCTGGTGGACAGGTCTGCTTCAAAAACTTCTTGGAAAATGACCTTGCCGTCATCGCGGGTAAACTTGGCGACGTCCACCATCTCCATCTCAACTGGCTCGAAGGTGGCTCCGTCGAACGACTCCTGGATGCTCAGTCCATAGGGAAACAGCGCCTGCTCCGGTTCCTGCGGCTCATCGGAAAATTTGTATCCTTTTAGCTTGTCAAATTGCAGCAGATAATACTGGTTGTCGCTTTGACAGTAGACCTTGTCATTGGTCCGGTCGATCCAAAGCGGCAGCAGTTCAAACTGTTCGGAAGCATTGGGAAGGGTGTTGTAAGCAAGGGTGCCATCCGAATAGCGAACGGCAAAGGAGGCAAAGTAGCGATAGAGTGATACACGGACGTGGTCGATGTTTTTGACGGCGTAAACCAGTTCACCAGGCTGATGATAATCGGACACAGACAGAGCACTCAGGTCATCGAGCGGCGGTGTGATGGTTCCCTGCAATCCATAGGAGGAGACGATGAGATTATAAGTTTCCCTCAGCTGGGTCGATTCGGAAGAAGAACATTGATCCTGAAAGGAATCTGCGTGAATTTGCATTGGAAAGATCATGACTCCAATCAAAATGAAAATTGTAAGAAGCTTTTTCAAAAACAGCACATCCTTTTTTGGGGTTTTTCCTTATTTTACCAAGGAACAAACGTTCTTGCGACTTTTTTCGACAACTTTGTATATTGGCACAAATTTTGTGGCATTTTCAGGAGAAAATGCACAGCAAAACCGCCGTAAAAAAGAGCCGGAAGGGTGTATTACAGCACCCTTCCGGCTCTTGCAGTAAGGACCAAAAGCAGAAAATTATTTTACTTCGATCAGCTCATATTCACGGTTGCCCATGCCCAGTTTGACAGCATGTTCCAGGCAGGTCTGCCAGTTGGTGTCAGGATGGGTGTCGGTGAAGTGGTCGTGGTGGCAATGCTCTTTTTCGGACAGAACGCTGCCGCTGATGACCGGCTGACGGTTGACAGCGTCGGCACAGGCCTGATCCAGAGCGACAGGATCGAACGAAGCAAACATACCGATGTCAGGAACGATCGGAATATCGTTTTCAGCATGGCAGTCGCAGTATGGAGATACGTCGATGACCAGGCTGATGTGGAAGTTTGGCTTGTCCTTGATGATGGCGTAGGTGTACTCGGCAATCTTGCAGTTGAGGATGTCGTTTGCCTCGTCGTTGCGCGGTTTGACAGCGTCCTCAGGGCAGGCGCCGACACAGCGTCCGCAGCCAACACACTTGTTGTGGTCGATGACAGCGCGTTTCTTAGCATTCTTGCGCTCTGCACGGCTGCCAGGCTTGTTTTCGCCGTTGTAGTCTACGAAGCTGATAGCGCCGTGTGCACAGTTCTTGACACACTCGCCGCAGGATACGCACATCGACTGGTTGACACTTGGCTTGCCGCTGCTGTGCATCTCCATCTTGCCTGCACGGGAACCGCAGCCCATGCCCAGGTTTTTGAAGGCGCCGCCAAAGCCGGTGGACTCATGGCCTTTGAAGTGGTTGAGCGAGATGATGACGTCTGCATCCATGATCGCGTGACCGATCTTAGCCTCTTTGACATAGTCGCCGTTGATTGGAACCAGTGTTTCATCGGTGCCCTTCAGACCGTCAGCGATGATGACGTGACAGCCGGTGGAGAAGGGGCTGAAACCGTTTTCATAAGCGGTGTCCAGATGGTCCAGCGCATTCTTTCTGCGTCCGACATACAGGGTGTTGCAGTCGGTCAGGAATGGTTTGCCGCCAAGCTCCTTGACCACATCGACGATAACCTTTGCATAGTTTGGGCGCAGATACGCCAGATTGCCAGACTCACCAAAGTGAATTTTGATGGCAGTATACTTGTTTTCAAAGTCAATATTGGCAATTCCTGCTTCTCTGACCAGACGGTCCAGTTTTTTGAGCAGATTGGTGCCAGGATTTACCTTCATAGAGGTAAAATAAACCTTTGATTTCTCCATGTTTTATGCTTCCTCCTTCATTCAATACAGATAAAATTCCTTCCTCGTGCAAATAAAACCATGTTTATTATACCATATTCATCGCAGTAAAGCAAATCCGAGCGAAAGCTGTTTGCAGGGCGGACAGATTGTGTAAAAAAGGGAAGTTTGCTATACTTAAATCAGAAGGAACATCATTGCCGCTGGGGCAACAGCAGAAGGAGGTAGGAGAATGAACCGCTTTACTTTTCGAACACAGATGTATCTTGGGCTGGCAATTCTTGCCGTTTGTTTTGTGCTGTCCACCGTGACCCGTCAGGGAGTGTTTACTAATCTTGGCTGGTTTATTTACGGTGCGCTGTTTGCCGTTCATCCTGTCTGTCCAAAACGTTACAGCTATGTGGACCAGGAGCAAATGAGGCGCTGGCTGCGCATCGGCGGCATCGTTGTGATGGTGCTTGCGCTGATTACGCGATTTGGAGTTTAGACCAAAATTAAAGAGGGGAAATTGGCTTTCAGGCACTGATTTTTTCTGTTTTTGTAAAAAACAGGTGAAGAAGTTGTGTGAAATGACCTTGTTTTTGAAGAAGGATTGAACAAAAAAAGAGGAACATCGGAGAATGTTTTGTACAGGCCGACAAATTGTGAAAAAATGAACGGTTGAAAACCAAAAAAACTGTGTTATAATGGAGATGACATAAGCAGAGTAGGCTAACAGGCGTTAAGTGTTCGGCAAACGGGGAGTTGTTGTCGGGACGAAAAACCTCTCACAGAGGTTTGCGGTCTGTTCGCCGCATCCCGCTGTTACATACAAGGAGCATACCTCCAAGTTTGTACAGCCGTCAAATATTAAGGAGGTATGATGTTATGAACCTTGTGTCACCCCAGTCATCCCTTTCCCTGTCCGCAAAATTCCGTCAGTCCGCGCAGGAACTGAAATCGGTTCGGACTTTGACCGGCGTTTCCATGCTGTTGGCGATGAGTGTTGTCATCTCGTTCACCGCCTCGGTGCAGATCACAGAATCGCTGCGTGTCGGTCTGGGCTATCTGATCACGGCGCTGCTTGGAATGCTCTACGGGCCGTTTACTGCGGCGATTGCAGCAGGTGTGGGAGATGTTGTCAAGTATCTGCTCAAACCGGACGGACAGTTCTTCTTTGGGTTTACGCTGACCGCGATGCTCGGCGGCATGGTGTACGGCGCCTTTTTCTATAAGGAGCGTGTTACCATCGTGCGTGCCATCGCTTCCAAAACAACCGTTACCCTCTTTTTAAACTGTCTGCTCAATACCGTCTGGATCTCGTTCTTGTACGGCCAGCCGTTCACCGCTTCGCTGACACTGCGTGTGATTAAAAATGCGGTTGCGCTGCCGGTCGAGATTGTCCTGCTGTACGTGGTGCTCAACGCTATGGCAAAGGTGATCCAGCGGGCAAAATTACACTAGAAACCCAGGAAACCTTTATATAACAAAAAGGCACAGGTGAAAAGCGCTTTCTCCTGTGCCTTTTTGTATTTAAAAAATAGTACAGCAATATCTACCAAAAAGGTGGGCATAATACACCTAAAAGGTGGCTGCTTTTTTCCATTTTAACCAAAGAGAGCAAAATAAGTCGGAAAAACTTGACAAGTAGACCAAAATAGAGTATTTTTGATGTGTTAAAAAGTACCATCTTGTTTTAATATAGAATATGGAGTGAAAATATGCTCGAATTAAGAAACATTTCTCTCAGCGTAGAGGACCAGTTTGCACAGAACAATACCAAGGAGATTCTGCGGGATGTCAACCTGACCATCGAGACCGGCAAGTTCATCGTCATCACCGGTCCGAACGGCGGCGGCAAATCTACCATGGCAAAGATGATCGCCGGCATCCTCAAACCGGATCAGGGACAGATTCTGCTCGACGGCGAGGACATCACCAATCTGGACATCACCGAGCGCGCCAAACGCGGCGTCAGCTTTGCCTTCCAGCAGCCGGTGCGCTTTAAGGGTATCACTGTGCGCGATCTGATCAATCTGGCAGCCGGACACGAGATCGGCGACTGCGAAGCCTGCGCCTACCTCAAGGAGGTCGGTCTGTGCGCCAAGGACTACATCGACCGCGAGGTCAACGCAAGCCTTTCCGGCGGCGAGATCAAGCGCATTGAGATTGCTACCGTCATGGCAAGAAAGACAAAACTCTCCATCTTTGACGAGCCGGAAGCGGGCATCGACCTGTGGAGCTTCAATAACCTGATCGACGTTTTCCGCAAGATGCGCGCCGAGATTCAGGGCTCGATCCTCATCATCTCCCATCAGGAGCGCATCCTGGACATCGCCGACGAGATCATTGTGCTGGCGGACGGAAGAATCAGCGCCAAGGGAACCAAGGATCAGGTATTGCCTGAACTGCTCAAAGATGACTGCCGTTACTGTGTAGCGGGCAGACGGGCTATGTATTAAGGAGGAACCGGCATGAATGACATCACCAAACGACTGCTGAGCATGATTACCGATATTTCCGGTGAGATCAAAGGTGCTTTTAATATCCGTGTGGACGGCGGCTGTGAGGCCAGACAGTCCAGCGAAAATGTCGACATCATTCCAAAGGTGGGACAGCCAGGTATCGACATCGTCATCAAACCAAACACCAAGGAAAAAATCTACATTCCAGCCTGCGTGACCAAGAGCAACGTAGACGACCTGGTGTACAACGACTTTTACGTCGGCGAAAATGCCGACGTCACCATCGTTGCTGGCTGCGGCGTTCACACCGATGGAGAGGAGGACTCCCAGCACAACGGCATCCATCGCTTCTTTGTCAAGAGAAATGCCAAGGTGCGCTATGAGGAAAAGCACGTCGGCATCGGCGAGGGAACCGGCAAGCGAATCATCAATCCGCAGACCTATATCGAGATGGCGCCGGACAGCTATATGGAGATGGACACCGTCCAGATCAAGGGCGTGGATTCGACCAAGCGTGAATCCAAGGCAGTGCTGCAGTCGGGAGCCAAGCTGGTCATCAAGGAAAAGATCATGACTCACGGCGACCAGTATGCAGAGACCAATTTCCAGGTGGACCTCGACGGCGAGGATTCGGGTGCAGACCTGATCTCCCGTTCGGTGGCAAGGGATACCTCCCGCCAGCTGTTCCGCTCGGTCATCAACGGCAACACCCGCTGCACCGGACACTCCGAGTGTGACGCCATCATCATGGACAAAGGCGTGGTCAGCGCAATTCCAGAGCTGACCGCCAACGACATCGACGCTGCGCTCATCCATGAGGCTGCCATCGGCAAGATCGCCGGCGAGCAGCTGACCAAGCTGATGACGCTGGGACTTACCTCCGAGGAGGCAGAGGCCAAGATCGTCGAAGGCTTCTTAAAATAGGCAAACATATAACCCACTCCGACGGGCTTCATCGTCGGAGTGTTTTTTTGTTTTAGGAGAGCTTTTCGATCCAATGCGGATAGCGGTCCCAGTATTCCCGATAGACTGGATGGGATGCTCCATCCAGATTGCACTGGTACATCCGAAAGACCACGGAAATATCTTTGGGCTGCCATTGTTCACGATAGGAATAGCAGTAGTGCATCCCGATTTTTTTCATGACGTCGCCGCTGTGCGGATTGTTGACATCGTGTGTCGCGGTGAGATAGGGGATGGTCTGCTGCTGACGCAGGTGTTGCAGCAAACAGGCTGCTGCCTCGGAAACGATGCCCTGATGCCAGTATTCGCGGCAAAGACCATATCCGAGGTCGTAGCTGGGAGCTTCTCCGACGTTGATATAGCCGATGGGAGTTGTGTCCTCCTTCAGACAGATGGCGTAGCGGTAGCCGACGGGCTGGGAATAGCTGTCCAGATATCGCTGCTGCAAAAACTGTGCGGCCTGTTCCATCGTTTGCAGTGGAGACCACGGAAGAAAGGTGTTGACCTCAGGGTCTTGGAGCAGCCGCAGCAGCGCGGCGGTGTCCTCCGGCACAAAACGGCGCAAAATAAGCCGATTGCTCGTCAGCGTCGGTGAGTTTTTGGAAGATGCAGAAGTCATCAGGGAAATACCTCCTTTTGTGTGGAACAGGACGGCAGCTTGCAAACAATGGGGAAATCTGGTATAATGAGCCTTGCACTGTTTACAAAATTTTAAGATTTTGCCGTAGACTCAGAGGGACATTTTTCTTTGGCCATCCTCGAGGATAGCCGGTAACGGTTCACAGACGATATTGTCCTTTCGTCGTGTCCCTCTTTCATTATATCAAAAATTCGTAATGGAAGGAAGGAAAAACATGCAGAACAAGTACTGCGACAAAACGTTCTACAAAACTGTGCTGACCATCGCTATCCCTATCGTCATCCAGAACCTCATCAGCATCGGTCTGAACATGGCTGACACCATCATGATCGGCAAGCTGGGCGTCGATGAGCTGGCAGCAGTCGGCACGGCAAACCGCCTGTATTTCATCTTTTCCACCCTGTGCTTTGGTATTTACAGCGGTGCGGCGGTCTATGTCTCCCAATATTGGGGTGTGCGCGACATTAAGAACATCCGCAGAACCTTTGGTATCGAGGTGATGCTGGGTGCAGGCATGTCGCTGCTCTTTACGCTGGTGGCGCTTTTGTTTGCGCCGCAGATTCTGGTGCTGTTCACCAGAGAAGCGCGGGTTATCGAGCTGGGCAGCCAGTATCTGCGCATTGTTGCCATCTCCTATTTCTTTACGGCGATGTCCTTTGCCGTAAACTTTAACTGCCGCGCCATCCATCAGCTCAAGGTGCCGACGATCATCAACACGCTGGCGCTGTTTATCAACCTCGGACTCAACTATGTGCTCATCTTCGGCAAGCTGGGAATGCCAAAACTGGGTGCACAGGGTGCTGCTCTGGCAACGCTGACCGCCCGCGTGGTCGAATTTTTGCTGATGTGGCTGTACGTCTATCTCAACAGCGAACATCCGCTGGCAGGACGTCCGAAGGAACTGTTCAGCTTCGACAAATCGATGCTGCGCAAGGTACTGGGCACTTCGCTGCCGGTCATCATCTCAGAGGGCGGATGGAGCCTTGGAAACTCGGTTTACTACATCGCCTATGGTATGCTGGGCGCCTCGGCGCTGGCGGTCATTCAGGTGGCTTCCACCATCAACGACCTGTTCCAGACGCTGTTTTTCGGTATCGGCAACGCCAGCACCGTTATGATCGGCAATGAGCTGGGCCGCCGCAATGAGGACAAAG
This sequence comes from uncultured Negativibacillus sp., assembly GCF_944388365.1. GTDB lineage: Bacteria > Bacillota > Clostridia > Oscillospirales > Ruminococcaceae > Negativibacillus. The sequence continues at coordinate 16,369 of NZ_CALXIN010000030.1, forward strand.
CCTATGCTTACGCGGTCACTTTCTTGAAGATGACCTTTGTGGTCAACCTGATCATGTCGGTCGGCCTGTTCCTCTCGGAAGGCACGGTCATCGGCATCTACGACTTTGACAGCGCTACCAATGTGATGCTGGCAAACACCATCACCGTTTATGCCATCTATATGCTGCCAAAGATGTTCACCTATGTGCTGTTCTGTGGTATCCTGCGCTCGGGCGGAGATACCCGCTTTTGCATGATGCTCGACCTGATGGGCGTCTGGCTGATCGGCGTACCGCTGGCCTTCATCGGCGTGCTGGTGCTGCACCTGCCGCTGCATCTGGTGGCTGCTATGGTCTTCTTTGAGGAGTGGGTCAAGCTGGTGTTCGCACTGCTGCGGTTTAGAAGCAAAAAGTGGGCACACACGCTGATTGACTAGAAAAGTTTGTTTATGGCCCTGTTCTGTGTTTGCAGACAGGGCCATTGTTCTATCAGAGAAAGGGGAATCCATCATGCAGGCAGAAACATTGTGGGAACAATTCATTGCAGGACAGCCTTCTCCGCCGGAAAGGTATGAGGCGTGGGCGTTTGGTGCTTCGGCGGATGAACTGGCAAAGCTGGTGCTGGAGGGCAAAAAGACCGCTACTGCTTCGGCGTACGACCTGTATGCAAAGGTTGGAGAGCCGCTGCCAAAGGAGGGTGAATACAGCGTCATCCTCGATGGTGCGGGAGAAGCGGTGTGCATCATCTGCACAAGCAAGGTGTATGTCGTGCCGTTCTGCGAGGTATCTGCCGTACAGGCGTACAGGGAAGGAGAAGGCGACCGCAGCCTTGCGTATTGGAGAAAGGTTCACTGGGACTTTTTCACCAGAGCACTTGCAAAACAGGGACTGGTGTTTGATGAGAACAGCAAGGTCGTCTGTGAGGAATTTGAGGTCGTCTACCGATAAACCAAAAAGGAGGGATGCAAGATGAACAAACAGCCGTTTCTGAGCGCCATCGTCATGGCGTGCGGCAAAGGCAGACGGTTTGGTGGCAACAAACTGACTGCGCTGCTCGACGGAAAAGAGCTGATCCGCTATACACTGGACGCACTGCCTGCCCATCGCTTTGGAGAGATCCTGGTCGTAACCTGCCATCCCGAAGTGATGGAGCTGGTGTCGCAGTATCCGGCGCCTTTTCGCTGTATCCGAACCGACGATGAACAGGGAGAACAGGACAGCACCATCCGCTGCGGAGTGAGGGAACTTTCCTTGCAGAGCGAGGGCTGTCTGTTCGTAGCGGCAGATCAGCCGCTCAAACTGACCTCGTCGCTCGAACAGCAGGTGGACACCTTTGTCGAGTGCTGGCAGCGCGGAGAGGAATGCTTTGTCGCGCTGAGCTTTGCGGGCAAAAAAGGCAATCCGGTCTTTTTCCCCAAAAGCTCCTACCCGCAGCTCGCTGCCCTTCTGCCAGGTCAGACCGGTTCGACGGTGCTGAAAGCACATCCAGAGCAGCTGGTGCTTTCTCCTGCACAGCATCCCTGGGAGATGGCGGACGTCGACCGTCCAGAAGATTTGCTCGAGCTGGAAAGAATTGTGCAGGAAAATATCTGTAGAAATATATTATAAAAATCGAACGCATTCTCTTGATGGGAATCGCTGCAGATGTTACAATGAAAGTGAAAAGGAGATATTTCCTGTTGACGCAGGAAATATTCTCGGCAGCAGACAACCTCCCATAAAAAAGAGAAGGTGAGAAGATGAAAAAGATACTGTTGATGATGTTGACTGCTTTGTTGCTGTACGGCTGTACCTTACAGCCTGTCCGGCAGGCTGTGTCCCCGGACCAGAGCGGGGAGGAGCAGACACCTCCTACTGGGGTAGCTACCCAAGCGGACAGGCCGGAAAATAACAGCGGATTTACTCTTTCGCTTACCACGCTGCCGGAGGACTACCCAGATTTGTTGTGTAGTCCTGCTTTTGACAAAGAAAAGGCTGTATTTGTATTTTTCGAGCCGCCACAGGGCAGCAGTTATAACGTATTTGAATATGATATGCAGACGAAGACCAATACGGAACTGCCGATTCGTGCTTGGTCACAGGTGCAATTGGACGACAACGCTTATTACTACCTGGAGGGTGAAGTGGCTCAAGGTATGAGTCGGGTGCAGCGCCTGGACAGAGCAACTGGGAAGACCCAGACGCTCTATACTGCGCCAGAGGGGATTGAAATTGCCCCGAACCTTTCTTTCTGCGACGGTTTTTTGCTGTGGGCACAGTTTGACCAGCAGGTGGGACAGAAGGCAGGAATGTCGCTCTGGGCATACGATCTGCAGCGGCAGGAGACGTTTTCTGTCTGCGAGGCCTGCAGCGGACAATCCCCTGTGCTGCTTCCAAGCCGGGGCTTTGTCGCGTTTTTTGCCGATGATGCGATCAATGGTTATGACCTTGTGAATAGAGAAGTCTGTCTTACGCTGCCAGTGGAGAAGGAGCCTGGCGGCATGGTCTTTGACGGGCACACTTTTGCGTGGTTGGATCGCGCCGAAAATGTCCTTCACTATGCCACCACCCAAGACCTAACCGCCCATGATGTCGATATAGGGGTATCGTTTGTCAACTTGCTTGATGAGAATCACCTGATCTACGCGACCCTTCAGGATGAAATCTGTATCTACAACATAAAGCAGGAGGCGATTGTGTTTTCCTCTGCCAACGCGGTATCGCTCGACGAAAGGGAAGTGTTGAACACTGTTTGCACGATCGATGCTGAAACCGGAACAGCAGCCTTTGTGGCTTTCCATAAATCCGCTGAGCCAAACCAGCGGGATGAACGTATTCTCTGGATTAGCCCTGCATAGGAAATAGAGACAGAAAAATGGCCTTGTCGCTCTATCAATATGGATAAGACAAATCTACCACCCTCCGTAGACTTAATATGCACCCCCAAAGTGTCTAACTTTGGGGGTGCATATTTACATTGGCTTTCTCCTATCTGTTTTTAGGACGATTTTGCCGGATTAAAAGGGAAAACGGTTGTCCTGCACAAAGCAGGTTCGAGATGGATTTTGCTCCGTACGCCAGATTTGACCATGCTGCAGATCGTAGACGACCGACCAGACGGTATCTTTGCCGGTGGAACGATCATATTGGCACATCCATCCGTCCTTGCCCGACAGAAGGTCGAAGGCAGCCTTCAAATCAAAGCTGGAAGCCTTGTTTTCCAGTGCCTGACGCATGGTCTGGAAACGTTGTTCGGCATTCCAATCATCTATCTCGTTGTGATTCAGCGGCAGCATCTGAAAGGCATGAAAGCGATTGGTTGCACAGACAAACGGCTGCCTTTCAGTAGGACGCAGGATTTCCAGATGACCGGCGCAGCATTCAACCACTGCCAGTTCTCCCGAGGGATCGGCGATGGTCAGTGTCTGAGCGGAACTAATAGGGATCGTTTGCAGAAGCTGGATGGCTTCCTTGGTGGTACGGCACTTTTCCAGGCAGCATCGAAGCAGCAAACCGGCGTTGAGCCCAGGTTGGATTTGAGTCGGATACACCGAGGTCAGGCCGATGGCCAGTCCGTGCTGGTTGACTCCGTCCTCCATCTCCAAAAAGGCGGTGGTGTTTCCGGTAAAATCAAAGGAATCGCCGTCGAACTGGTAGATCACATTGGTGTTAAATGGCTCCAGTGCGGACAAAAAGTCGCTGTTTCGAGCAAGCAGCAGGGAATTTTGATTGTGTACGGCAAAACAGGAGCAGCTGCAGGCAGGCGGCAAGGCGTACATGCTCAGCAAAACAGTCTGCAATGGTTCGGGTGCGCATCCCTGTCCGTCAGCCAATCCAGCAATCTCCTCAAGAATCTCTGGAAAATATTGTTTGCAGATGGGCAGACAGCGGGCGGCAAAATGGATGCGTTCCGCTGTGAGAGGGAAGGGAACATGATCGAGAAGGAACTGACCTTGTCTGCGCAGCAGGCTGCCATACTGAAGGCCGATCTGATAGTGGGAACCTTGAAATTGTTGATGAATCATAAGATTGCTCTCCTTATTTAAAATGGGTAAGAAGAGCTGCCGGCAACTCTGGATTTATGATAATCGAATAAAAATTTAATGTCAATTTGTAAAAGAATACAAAAAACAATTTTATATCTGTGCTGTTTAGCAGAAATAAACCGAGAGGAAAAATGCTTTCCTCTCGGTTTTGTGTAAGAACTATTCATCATGATGACTTCCATGGTGGCCCTGACCATTGCCTTGGGAGGTGCTGGCTGGAGTATCACAGCTGTCGCCTTGGTTGGCTGCATTGCCGGCGCTTTGACCGTTTTGACCCTGCATATTCCCTTGACCGTTGCTTTGGCTGTTGCCATAGCCTTGACCATTTCCGTAGCCGTTGCCCTGGGCAGTATCTGCGGGATCGTATGCTTCACCGTTGCAGGCGTGGTCGATCCAGTCGTGCAGCTGGTGCATGCTCAATCCTTCGACCTCCTCGACGGTCACCTGCGGATCGTAGGATTGCAGCTCAAGGAAGGCGCGGTATTTGCCGACCGACAGTCCGGCGTGATGGGCCTCCTCCGAGAGCTGGGTGTCAGCGGAGGAACAGTGTACATTCTGACCGGAACAGCTGGGCAGGGCAGTGATGGCGGTGAGCATCTCCTCGTTGTACTGCGGATTGTCCGAGACAACGGTCACCTCTACCTCGGCGCCGTCGCTCAGGTAAGGCGCCATGGCGGCGCTGTCCATCAGCTGTTCGATGGCGTCGGTGTAGCTTAGGTGGGACACCG
>NZ_CALXIN010000031.1 GCF_944388365.1 uncultured Negativibacillus sp.
CGTTTTTATCAGAAGTGTGGCTTTGCTGCCGACGGCGGCATCAAAAGCGATACGATCCGCAATTTCACCATCAACGAGCTGCGGATGCGAAAATCCTTATCTGTATAAACCAAGAGTCGGAGGAGAAAACGATTTCATTTTCTCCTCCGGTTTTGTTATCATTAAAAAGCAAGAAAAAAGTAAGAGCTATTGTATCCAAAATATGCTATCATGGAGGTGTCATTTGATTTTCATTTCATTGCTCAGGAGGTGTCCTTTTGTCCAATCCCCGTGTCGTTCATCCACGCATCACCCGCTACGCCAGTCTGCCGCTGGAAACCTTATTCCATGATTTGCAGACTTCACCGCAGGGCTATTCGTCCCGACAGGCAGCCCAAAGTCGGGAGCGCTACGGACAAAATCAATATACCGCTCACCAGACGGATACCGTACTCTTTCGCATCCGCCGCGCTTTTGTCAACCCGTTCAGTCTGATTCTCACTGTGCTGGCTGTTATTTCCTTCTGTACTGATGTCGTCTTTGCCTCCAATTACAGCCGCAACATCACCACCTGCCTGCTGATTGTGGGCATGCTGCTTTTGAGCGGCATTGTCCGTTTTACCCAGGAATTACGGGCCAAACAGGCTACCGACCATCTGTTTTCCCTCATTCATACCACTGTACAGACCCGTCGGGATGGACAGTGGCAGGAGCTTCCCTGCGAGGAACTGGTCGTCGGTGATCTGGTGCGCATACAGGCCGGCGAACGGGTTCCGGCGGATCTGCGTCTGACCACCGCAAAAGACCTGTTTGTCTCCCAGTCTGTGCTGACCGGTGAAAGCGCTGTACTGGAAAAAAACAGTGCACCACTGCCTGCCAGTGGCATCAACAATCTGCTTGATTACACCAACATCGCCTTTTCCGGCTCCACTGTCATCGGCGGCAGCGGTCAGGGAATTGTCCTTGCCGTGGGAAAAGACACGGTGTACGGTGATGTGGGGGCAACTCCTGCCAAAAAAAGTGGCTTTGACCGCGGTGCAAATTCTATTGCACAGGTGCTCATCCGGTTTATGGCGGTGCTGGTACCGCTGGTTTTTCTGGCCTGTGGACTTACCAAGGACAACTGGGGAGCTGCCTTTTTGTTTGCACTTTCGGTTGCGGTAGGCTTGACTCCCGAAATGCTGCCGATGGTCATCAACGCCTGTCTGGCAAAGGGCAGCGTTGCTATGGAGAAAAAGGAAACCATCGTCAAAAACATCAATGCCATGCAAAGTTTTGGCAGCATGGATGTCCTGTGTGTGGACAAAACCGGCACTCTGACCGGAGACCGTATTGTTTTGGAATATTATCTGGACATCCTGGGCAACGAGAGCTCTGAGGTGCTTGATTATGCTTACCTCAACAGCTTATACCATACCGGCGTACAGAATCATCTCGACCAGGCCATCCGCAAAGCGGAAACTCTGCCAGGAAAACAGCAATCCTTTGCTGCGATGGCAGCCCGTTGTCCCAAGCTGGACGAGCTGCCGTTTGACTATGAGCGCCGCTTTGCCAGCGTGCTGGTACAGGATGGCAGTCAATATCGTCTGATCGTCAAAGGAGATGTGCAGGAGGTTTGTAGACGCTGTACACAGGTTGCTTACCGCGGCCAATATAGTCCCATGCAGCCAGGTGGAATGAAGCACGTTCATGAAGTGGTGGACGAGATGACCGAGGACGGCATGAAGGTGCTGGCAGTGGCGACCAAATTGCTGCCCTCTTCGCAGCTTTCTGCCGATGAAGAGCAGAATTTAACACTGATCGGCTATCTGGTCTTTTTTGATGCACCCAAAAAGAGTGCTGCCAGTGCCATCCAAAAATTGCAGCAGCTGCATGTATCGGTCAAGGTGCTGACCGGTGACCGCTGCAGTGTCGCCGCTTCAGTCTGCCGCCGACTGGGACTTTGTACCGACAACATCTATACCGGAGATCAACTGGACGCTTTGGACGAGGACAGTCTGCTGTTGGCCGCAGAAAACGGAACCATCTTTGCAGAACTAGTTCCCCGACAAAAAGCCAAAATCTTATCTGTCCTGCGTGAAAATGGGCATACCGTCGGTTTTTTGGGCGACGGCATGAACGATCTTCCCGCCATGTTGGAAGCCGATGTCGGCATTTCGGCTGAGGGTGCTGCCGAAGCTTTGCAGGAAGCGGCGGACGTCGTCCTGTTAAAAAAGGACCTCAACGTGCTGGAAGAAGGTGTTTTGGAGGGACGCAAGGTGTTTGCCAATATGTCCAAGTACATCCGCATCACTGCCTCCTCTAATTTTGGAAACATTCTGGCGATTGTAATTGCCAGCGTCCTGCTTCCCTTCTTCCCGATGACCGCCGTTCAGCTGCTGCTGCTCAATCTGCTGTACGATGTACTATGTTTGGTTTTACCGTGGGATCGGGTGGACAGCGAACTATACGAACAGCCTCGCTCCTGGTCAGGACAGACACTGGGACGCTTTATGCGCTTCTTTGGGCCGATCAGCTCCGCCTTTGACTGCATGACCTTCGCCTTTTTATATTTTGTGCTCTGTCCTGCTGTCTGTGGAGGTGACTTTTTCAGTCTGAATGCAGCTGCTCAACAGCAGTTTATCTCGCTGTTTCAGACGGGATGGTTTGTCGAATCCATGTGGACACAGGTGTTGATTTTCCATCTTCTGCGCTCTCTCCGCCTGCCATTTCTGCAAAGCCGTCCTGCCCGTCCGGTTGCCGTTGTGACCGTCGTCGGTGTTACACTGTTCTCGACGCTGGGCTTTACCACCCTGGGAGAATGGATCGGTCTGCGTCCGCTGCCTCCAATCTATTTTGTCTTTCTGTTGGGAGTGGTCGCACTGTATCTATTGTGCATCACCATCGCCAAAACACGCTATGTTAAAAAATATCACGAACTGATCTGACAGGAAGGAAGGGCCGATGTATGAAAAAGAAGATTGATTTTATCAGCCTGAGTCCTTCACTGGCAGAATGGCTGCGTGAACGACTGCGCAGTGCACCGTCCTCCCTGCCGGACACACAGGATCTGTTGGGTGCTTTGGGAAAACTGCTCGACGGCAGCACCCGCACACTGATGCTGGAGCTTGAAAGCGATCAGACAGCATCTCCCTCTCTGCCGGAACAAATCTGCTGCGGAGCATTGTGCATTCAACCGCGTGCACGCAAGGTACTTCGTCAGGGAGTGGAAGTCTCCCTGACGCCGAAAGAATTTGATATTCTTTACTTTCTGGCGCGCAATCGCGGAGAGGTCTTTACCAAAGAACAGATCTATCAGGCGGTATGGGACGGAGAATATCTGTTGGATGACAGCAACATCATGGCATTTATCCGCAAACTGCGCAAAAAAATCGAACCAAATCCAGATGCGCCGGAATATATTCTGACCATTTGGGGAATCGGCTACAAATTTAACGACCGTTTGGAGGAAGAGGAGGATTCTCTTTCTCTGCAAAAATAAAAATCATTTTTCCAAGGCTCCCTGTTACGGACAGGGAGCCGTTTTTGTTGTCCATTCCATAACCGCAAGAAAATCGCAAGAGTTTCGTCATGGGATTTTCCTTTGTGTTTCTGTATACTGTAATCACAGTCACAAAGAAAGTGAACAGTCAAAATAATACAGCAGATGATTTGGGAAAAGCGCTGACAAACAACAGCACACCATCATCCATCGAAAGGAAGGGATTTTTATGAACATCGGCTGCATCCTGTTTGGTATTCTTTTTATCATTGACGGAAGCTGGTTTTCCATGGGCAATGCCTACACCTATCTGCGGGCATGGCAGGAAATGCCGGAGAAACAGCGCCAGTCAATCCGTATCCGACCGCTGTGCCGCAACATCGGCGGCATGATTGTCCTCTGCGGCTGCATCTTCGTCGCAGGCGGAATCTTTAAACTGTGCGGCCGTCCCAGCTTTCTTTTTCTCATGGTGCTGTGGATGATCTCCGCCGGTATCGACATCTGGATGATCGAAAAAAGCGGACGCTATCTCATGCAGTAATCTTATCGTGTCAAACTTGCATTTCACCAATGCAGTTTACAATATTTCATTCGCAAAGGAAGGTGAGGCAGTATGGACTCTGATCACGAAAAACGTTTAACTTTGCGGTATGAGGGCTGCTGTCAGCCTTTGACCGCCCACATCTTACACTTCAAAGGAGGTCATTGCGATGAACATCAAAGCAAACCGTCCAACCACTGCAGCGGCACATTCCACACCTACCAAAAATGCCGCGTATGCCCGCACCATCCATGAGGCAGCAACGCTGTCACTGCGGGAACTGCTCAAGAATACGTCCAGCTCGATCAGCGGACTGGACGCCCAGCAGGTTATCAACAACCGCGCTCATTTTGGCACAAACAAAGTCACCCGTGAAAAAAAGCAGTCGCTTGGAAAACGGCTGGCAGGCGCTTTCATCAATCCTTTCACTGCCATCCTGTTCTGTCTGGCGCTGGTATCCGCAGTAACAGACATGATCTTTCCAGCACTGTCGCTGTTTGACAGCACACCAGCCGACTTTGACTGTCTGACCGTCGTAATCATTCTGACGATGGTTTTCATCTCCGGAACCCTTCGCTTTATCCAGGAATCTCGCAGCGGCAATGCAGCAGAAAAACTGCTGAGCTTAATCACCACCACCTGCACGGTCACCCGCAAGGAAGAAAAAAAGATCGAACTGCCGCTGGATGAACTGGTTGTCGGAGACATCATCCATCTGTCCGCCGGCGATATGCTGCCAGCAGATGTACGTATTCTGGAGGCAAAGGATCTCTTTGTCAGTCAGGCAAGTCTGACCGGTGAAAGCGAACCCATCGAAAAGCTCTCCGGCGCAGAGAGCAGCCGAAATTCGCTCACCGACTACACCAACATTGCCTTTATGGGCAGCAATGTCATCTCCGGAACCGCTACGGCCGTTGTTGTCGCTGTGGGCGACAACACTCTGTTCGGCTCGATGGCAGCCGCTGTTGCCGGCGAAGCAACAGAAACCAGCTTTACCCGCGGCGTCAATGCGGTGTCCTGGGTGCTCATCCGCTTTATGTTGGTGATGGTACCGGTTGTTTTCTTTGTCAACGGCATCACCAAGGGCGACTGGCTGGATGCTTTTCTGTTTGGCATTTCGATTGCCGTCGGTCTGACTCCTGAAATGCTGCCGATGATCGTTACCACCTGTCTTGCCAAAGGTGCTGTGTCGATGAGCAAAAAACGAACCATCGTCAAAAGCCTCAATTCCATCCAGAATTTTGGCGCCATGGATATTCTGTGCACCGATAAAACTGGAACCCTTACACAGGACAAGGTCGTTTTGGAATATCACCTTAATCTCAACGGCGACGATGACCTGCGGGTACTTCGTCACGCTTATCTCAACAGCTATTTCCAGACCGGCTATAAAAATCTGATGGATCTGGCCATCATTCACAAGACTGAGGAGGCAGAAGCGGCCGATCCGCGCCTTGTGGACTTATCCGAAAACTATATCAAGGTAGACGAAATCCCCTTTGATTTTTCGCGCCGCCGTTTGAGCACAGTGGTTCGCGACCGCACCGGCAAAACACAGATGGTCACCAAAGGCGCGGTGGAGGAGATGCTGTCTATCTGCTCCTTCGCAGAATGCGACGGCGAGGTACATCCGCTGGACAAACAGCTGCGCAAACGCATTCTGCACACCGTCGATGAACTCAACGACAAAGGTTTCCGCGTGCTGGCGATTGCGCAGAAAAGCAACCCTTCTCCGGTAGGCTCCTTCGGAATCAAGGATGAGTGCGAGATGGTTCTCCTGGGTTATCTTGCCTTTCTGGACCCACCAAAGGAATCCACTGCCGATGCCATCCGAGCTCTTCGCAAGCACGGCGTCACCACCAAGATCCTGACCGGCGACAACGATAAGGTGACCCGCACTATCTGTAAGCAGGTAGGATTGCCGGTCACAAATATGCTGCTCGGCTCCGACCTTGAACGGATGGACAATGCCCAGCTGGCAGCCGCCGCAAGAAAGACCGATGTGTTTTCTAAACTTTCCCCTGACCAGAAGGCGCGCGTTGTAGCTGTATTGCGTGAGGACGGACATACCGTGGGATTTCTGGGCGATGGCATCAACGATGCCGCTGCGATGAAGGCTGCCGACATCGGCATTTCGGTAGATACCGCTGTCGATGTTGCCAAGGAATCGGCTGATATTATCCTGTTGGAAAAGGACCTGATGGTGCTGGAAGAGGGCATCGTGGAAGGACGCAAGACCTACGCCAACATGATTAAATACATCAAGATGACCGCCTCCTCCAATTTTGGAAACATGTTTTCAGTGTTGGCTGCCTCTGCCCTGCTGCCCTTTTTGCCGATGGAGAGCATCCATCTGATTCTGCTCAATCTGATCTACGATTTGTCCTGCACAGCTATCCCCTGGGACAACGTCGATGAAGAATTCCTGGCGGTTCCTCGCCACTGGGATGCTTCTTCGGTGGGCAGCTTTATGATCTGGATCGGTCCTACCAGCTCCATCTTTGATTTTACCACCTACCTGTTTATGTACTTTGTATTCTGTCCGTTGTTTGTATCCCATGGCATCCTGTACAACGATCTGGACCGCCATTTCTCCGGACAGGCCCTGGTGCAGATGCAGGCTCAGTATCGCGCCATGTTCCAGGCTGGATGGTTTGTGGAATCCATGTGGAGCCAGACGCTGGTCATTCACATGATCCGTACACCAAAGCTGTCTTTCCTGCAAAGCAGAGCTTCTGCACCACTGACCCTTCTGACCATCACCGGCATTACTGTGCTGACCATTATCCCCTTTACACCGCTTGGAGCAGCGCTGGGATTCGTCGCACTGCCGGCAGCTTACTTTGCTTACCTGCTGCCCTGCATCCTGCTTTATATGGTGCTGGCAACCAGTCTGAAAAAAGCATATGTCCGCCACTACGGCGAATTGTTATAAGAAGGAGGATTTGCCATGAAAATGCATTGGATCAACTGGCTCATTCATCTGTTGGGAACCGACCAGCTGTTTGGTATTCATCTCGGGTTTTGGATTGGAATGTCGGCGGTGCTGCTCATCGTTGTCGTCATGAACATTCTGTTTTGGAGTGCAAAACCCTGCTCGTTACAAAATCATTCTCATTCCCAGATTCGTCCACTGTCACATTGATATCCACTTACCTCTCCAATAGATAGCGAAGGCCCACGGAATAAGCTCGTCCGTGGGCCTTTGCCTTTTTATTCTATGGTGCTTGATCCATCAGTTCCTGCGCACGCTGCTCGGTGATAACTCGACATTTTACCATGCTGTCCAGCACCTGACGCATCCGCTGCCGCGCCAGCGTTGGATTTTCGTCCAGCGAATAGACCGACGGTGCATTGGGAAGTCCCGCCAACATCACCGCCTGTGCGTCGGTCAGCTTTGCCGGCGTCGTTCCAAAATACCCTTTTGCCGCCTGTGAAATTCCCTCATAGCCGCTGCCAAAATAGATGGTGTTGACATACATCTCCAGTATTTCTGCCTTGGTGCAGCATCTCTCCAGCTCCCAGGCGGCAAACACCTCGGCAAATTTTCGCACCAGCGTTTTGTCCTGGGTAAAATACTGATTTTTCGCCAGCTGTTGGGTGATGGTACTGCCGCCCTGTGCAAACGACAGCGTAAATATATCGTATCCCAGTGCACGTACTGTCGCTAGCAGATCGACACCGCCATGACTCCAAAAGCGTTTATCCTCAACGGCCACAACCGCATCCACATAGATCTCTGGAAGCTGGTCGATGGTTACAAACGAAGGATCACTGCGCAGCTGTTCGACCAGACACCTCACTGGCTTTTGCTTGATGGCACGCTCGTACATCGCATAACCCTGCATGCTCAGGATACAGACCAGCACCATTCCCACGCAGACAAGAAATGTCATCACTGATCCCATCCATCTCGCCGCCAAAATCGAGTATCGTCTGATGACCGCCAGCATCACTGTTCCTCCTTTCGTTCCAACCAGGTTGCCAGCCGATCTGCTGCATTCCATACACCGGATGCCAGCAGTCCCAGCAAACCAGCTGGCAGTGCAAAAAGTCCTACAAGAGCAAATCCTCCCCAGATGGTCAAACGATACAGAATTTGGTACAATCGTTTTCTCCCTTGTCGGTTTCTTTTTCCTTCCAACTGTCAGCCCTCCCTGCTCTTCTGCTTCCGTTTGTCAGCAATCACAGCGTTTCCTTTGGACCGCTGACAATTTTGTAATAGGAGCCGGAGGTGATACGATAGACCAGAATGTAAAACAGTGCAAATATCAGATAACAGCCCACCGTTACTGCCAGCAGCAACGAAAGATTGATTAGTCCAAACACGCTCAGCACCTTGTAAATCAACGGAAACGCAAATCCCAAATGAACACCGGCGGTAAGCAACGGCAAGAAGAATACGGTCAGCACCTGTGAATTGATGCTTTGGCGAATCTCCCGACCGGTCATGCCCACCTTGCGGAGAATCTCAAATCGTGCACGATCCTCATATCCCTCCGACACCTGCTTATAGTAGATAATCAGCACCGCTGCAAAGATAAACACGATGCCAAATAAGATTCCCAGGAAGAACAGTCCGCCATACAATCCATAAAAGACAGAGCGTTCCTCCGCTACACTTTGGCACTTTGCACTGTACCCGTTCTCCAATACCCAGTCCTGAATCTGCTGGTAAATTCCAATCTGCTGCTGTTCCGAAGCCTCCAAATCAAATCCATAGTACCAGTGCAAATCTGTCATTGGGGCTCCATTTTCGTCCAGTACCGAAAGCATTGGCTCTGTCACTGCGTCAAAATCTTCCACGAACAGATAGATGACCGGACGCATCAGGGCCCGATCCATCTGGTAGTCGGCAAATCCGTCCACTTTCTTTACAATCTGTAAGCTTTCTCCATCCTCGAGTTGGATGCTTTCGCCGGTATAGTTGCTATCCTTGCCCAGATACAGCAGCGCTTGACCTGGCTCCAGCGTCTCCTGTGTTCCCATCAGGCGGTTATAATCCTCCAATGGCACCACCATCACATCGTACAGCTGATTGTAGTCAGCCGAATTGTACAGACTGTTTTGCAGAGTCAATTCTCCGTTTTCCAGTTTTCCTCTGTAAGATACCGCAGAGTAGGAAAGCTCATTGAAAAGATTTGTTCCGGCTTGCTCCACCACCTTCTGGGCGTACTGCTGAATCTGCTGCTGGATGGTTACGGCATCCTCCTGATCACGCTCCACCGACAAATCCAGGTAGATGTTTCGCGGATAACTTTGCCGCAGACTATCTTCCGCTCCCAAATACAGACAAGTCGTGGATGACAGCGTGACCAGCACCATGGTACACAAAATACAGATGGAAGCAAGTCCAGCTCCGTTTCGACGCATCCGGTAGATCATCGACGACACTGAAACAAAATGATTCGTTTTGTAATAATAGCGCTTGTTCTTCTGTAAAATCCGGCAGATTGCCACCGAACCGGCGATGAACAGCAGATAGGTTGCGATAATAACCATAATCACTGCTATCATAAACCAGAGGATGGCCGAAACTGGGTCCTGAATGGAGACTGCAATCCAGTAGGCAGCTGCCAGCAAAAGCGCTCCTGCCAACGCCATCGGCCAATTTGTCTTGGGCGGTTTTTCGCCAAAGTCCTCACTGTGCAAAAGCGCAACCGGACTGGTGACATGCAGCTGGCGCAGTGTATTCAAAAAGATGAGTCCAAAAATCACAGCGAATAACCCTAGCGTCTGGGTAATCGCCGTTCCTGATAGTCTGAGCGTAAAATCTATATCCTCTTTCAAAAGGTTCATGAGCACCAGTTCGGAAAATTTGGACAGGGTGATTCCACAGAAAACTCCTCCTGCCAAGGAAATTGCTCCCATCATCGCTGCTTCCCACAACAGCACCAACGCCAGATGTTTCTTTCCCATGCCAAGGATGTTATATAAACCCAACTCCTTTTTTCTTCGCCGGATCAAAAAGGAATTGGTGTAAAACAGAAAAATCAATGCAAAAACACTGAAGACAACAAACCCAATCCTTAAAAACTCCTTCATTACACTGCTTCCACTCAATGGATCAAGCAGCGGGCTGTTTGCCAAAAAGGAAACGATATAGCTCATGGTGACCATCCCGATACAGGTCAGAAGGTACGGCGTGTACAGCTGGCTGTTGCGTCGAATGCCCATCCAGGCGAGCTTTGGATAAAATCCTATTTTCATTACCGCTCACCGCCTGTCGTCAGCAAGGTCAGTGTGTCTGAAATGCGCTGATACAGCTGCGCATCGCTCTCCTGACCGCGATAGAGCTGATGGAATACGACACCATCCTTGATGAACAGCACACGCCCTGCATGGCTGGCTGCCTTCACCGAATGGGTAACCATCAAAATGGTCTGACCGCTGTGGTTGATCTTCTCGAACAATCCCAACAGATCATCGGTGGCGCGGGAATCCAGTGCGCCGGTCGGCTCATCGGCCAAAATCAAACGCGGATGGGTAATCAGCGCCCGTGCCACTGCCGTCCGCTGCTTCTGTCCTCCGGACACCTCATAAGGGTATTTTTTCAGAATCGACGTAATTCCCAGCTGTGCTGCAATCGGTTCCAGCCGCTTTTTCATCTCCTGCGGAGTCTTTCCCGCCAGTACCAGCGGCAGAAAGATGTTATCCTCGATCGAAAAGGTGTCGAGGAGGTTAAAATCCTGAAAGACAAATCCCAGACGATCGCGGCGAAACGCGGCAATCTTCGACTCACGGATCGCCGACAGTTCCTGTCCGTCCAGTCGGACGCTTCCGCCGGTTGGACGGTCCAGCGCAGCCAGAATATTGAGCAGCGTAGTTTTACCGGAGCCGGATTCGCCCATGATAGCGACATACTCTCCTTCCTCCACGCTGAACGAAACGTTTTTCAGTGCCTCCACCTGATTGCTTCCCATGCGGGTCGTGTAGGTCTTTTTGAGCGCCTGTACTTCCAAAATGCTCACTGTGCATTCCTCCTTTGTTGTTTGCAGGTTTATTATAGCAGACCTTTTTCCCGATTCTCCATTGCATCCGCTTACAAAAGAGCCGTTTGATCTTACATTTCTGTAAGATAGCTCTAATCCCACAAAAAAGAGGCTCCGCCGGCAAAACACCGCGAGCCTCCCTGCATTATCGCTTATTCGAGTTCGAGCTTTTCCCGCTCCATGTGCAGCCGAACCGTCGTTCCGCCTCCTGGTGTCGACTGAATCTCAATGGTATGTCCAAGATTTTGACAGATGCGCCGGCACAGATACAGCCCGATACCGCTGGCCTTTTTGTCGGTGCGTCCGTTGCAGCCGGTATATCCCTTTTCAAAAACACGCGGCAGGTCCTCTGGTGCAATTCCGATACCGGTGTCCTGAATGCACAGTGTCAACGGCTGTTCCAGCCAGATGCGGATGCTTCCCCGAGGTGTATATTTGAGCGCATTTGAGAGCAGCTGTTCAACCACAAAGCTCAGCCATTTTTCGTCGGTCAGCACCACAGCGTCCATCGGTTGATAGTCCAGCGCGATTTTTCGGCCGATGAACTGCCCTGCAAACTTTTTGACAGCAGCGCGCACCAGACGATCCAAAGAGCAGGACTGGAACAGATAATCGGTGGAACTGGCGTCCAATCGCAGAAACACCAGCACCATCTCGACATATTGTTCAATGCGCATCAATTCCTCCTGCATTGCTCTTGACAGGGCAGTATCCTCATTTTGCAGCGTCAGTCGCATGGAGGAAATCGGCGTTTTGATCTGATGCACCCACATGGTATAATAGTCCACCATCTCCGCATACTGTCGGTCCGTTTCTGCCCGCAGCTGAAGGTTTTGCTCCTGGAGGTGGGCAATCACCTGCTGATAATCCTCGTCATCAATGTTGTTTACTTCCGGTAAATAGTCGATGAGCGGCACATCCAGCTGCAGCAATTTCTGCAGCTGGAGATGTTTCTTCTTCGCCCTGTGTACTCCTCGCAGCAGAGCTGCCACACCAATCACCGTACAGACTCCCGCCGGATACAATACTGCTCCTGCCGGCAGCCGATACAGCAAAAAGGCGCACAAAAAAATCAAACAAAACAGCAGAGACAGCAGTACACTGCGCCTGCGCTGCCACAGATAATCCAATAAAAACCGCATGAAACCTTTCTCTCCCTCATCAGAACCTATTTGGTTTTGCTTTATTTATCTGTATCAGTCGATCAGATAGCCCAAACCTACCTTGGTGGTGATAAATCCACTCAAACCGGCGGCATCCAGCTTTTTACGCAGGCGGTTGACGTTGACACTGAGGGTATTTTCATCCACAAAACAGTCGGTCTGCCACAAGCGTTCCATCAACTTTTCACGGCTGACCACCCTGCCTTTATTTTCCATCAACGCCAGCAGAATCCGGTACTCATTTTTGGTCAGAGGGATTTTCTGCTGATGATAGGTCAGACTGTTATCTCCGGTGTTCAGCAGTGCGCCGCGATGTTCCAGCACCGGCACCGATGCTGCAAAATCATAGGTTCTGCGCAGCATCGCCTGGATTTTTGCCATCAGCACCGACTGGTCAAATGGCTTTGCCAGAAAGTCGTCGGCACCCATATTCATCGCCATCACCATGTTCATATTATCCGCTGCTGAAGACAGAAACAAAATCGGCACCTTGGATACCTGACGGATCTGGGTGCACCAGTGATACCCATTAAAACACGGCAAAGAAATATCCATCAGAACAAGGTGCGGATCAACGGCGGAAAATTCCGCCATCACATGGTGGAAATCTTCCACACAGTGCACCTCTAATTCCCACATGCTTGCCTGTGTTTGAATAGCCTGTGCAATCCCACGATCATCCTCCACAAGCAATATTCGATACGGCATTGTTTTCACCTTCCTCATATTACCAAACTTTCATTGACCGCCACTTTATAAAACGATTTTTCCTTGTATAATCCCTTCAAAAAAGCTACTCTTTCCTTTATGGTATTAAAAACAAAAAACGCATGAAAGCAATGCTTTTCATGCGTTTTTATCCGTTCTCTCCGTTTTTCCATTCATCCCAACAGCTGACCGCCACATCCGCCAATCCCCAGATAAACGCCAGTTGATAAGCACCCATCGGTCGAATATGAATTCCTGGCAGATTCCTCAGGGTCAATAAGATGCCCAGTTCACTCAGAAAGTCGAGCATGGCGTGGCACAAGGTGATCTGCCAAAAACCATCTATCCAGCCATGCCGAAACAGCCAAAAGCCAATCCTGTCGCCCAATGTTCCCAGCAAGGCGTCCATCGCAATAAAGCAGATCATAAACAACAAAAACTGCCATCGCTGCTCCGCTTCAAATCCAAATGCCTGAAAGATCAGCCAGCCAACCAGTATCACAACAACAGTGGTCAGAATCAAAGCCAGCATATCCAAAAAGTCATCCAACATCTGCCTTACCTCCTTCCTTTTTATAAGGATACCAAAAAAACCTCCTTCTTGCAAGAAGGAGGTTTTTCTTCTTAGGAATTTCCTTGGAGATATGGCAGTGGGTTGACATCGTCCGCACCCTCGCGCACCTCAAAGTGCAGATGCGGGCCGGTGGACCAACCGGTGCTGCCGACCTTGGCGATAACCTCGCCGCGGGAAACGACCTGACCCTCGGAAACCAGAAGCTGGCTGCAATGGCCATACAGTGTGCTGGTTCCGCCGCCATGGTCGATGATGACATACATACCATAGCCACGGCCGGTGGTGTAGACGGTATTGGCAACCATAACCGTACCGGTGTTAGCCGCAACAATATCTGCACCCATACATCCGCTGCCGGTGATGTCGATACCGGTGTGGAAGTCGGTTCCGTTAAAACGCCAACCATAGCCCGAAGAAATGGTGCTGTATCCTGGCAGCGGCCACTTCATTTCACCACCGACATACTGGCTGTTTTCCGGTGTGGAAAGGCTGTCCAGTGCTGCATAAACAGAGGAGATTTCGTCCTCCATCTCTTTTGCCTTCTGCTGGCTTGCCGCTACATCGTTGGTGTATTCCTGTTCGAGCTTGCTGATGTCCTCAATTTCGGCATCAGCTGCCTGAATCTTCTTGCTCAGCGAGTCCTTGTTCTGTTCCAGTTCCTCGTTGGCCTGCTCGAGCTGTTCCTGTTCCAGTTGCAACTGTGTCTGCTTGTCTTCCAGTTCCTGCTTTTCTTCGGTCAGCTCGGTGATAATCTCCTGATCGCGCTCTGCAATTTCGGTGATGACTCTGGTGCGCACCAGGCTGTCATAATAGCTGTCTGCACCCAGAACAACCGACAGTGCATCGCTGTATCCGGCTTTATAGGAGGTCTGGATTCGTTTGCGAAGGAGGTTGATCTGCTCATTGATCTCCTTTTTAGAGGTGTCAATGTCCTCCTGGGTCATCTGAATCGACTCGTTCATCGCATCAATCTGCAATGTCAATGTGCTGATCTGTCCCAGCACATTGTTCAGGTCAGCATCCAGCGAGTCCTTGACTGCCTGTGCCTGCTGTTTTTGGTTGGTGACATTGCTCAGTTTGCTTTGCAGTTCCTCCTGCTCCTCTTTGAGTTTATCCAGTTCATCCTGCAGGCTGCTGATCTGATTCTGATACTGCTGTTTTTGTTGTTCGCGCTCCTGCTGTTCCTGCTGCGCCTGTGCAATCTCCTGCTGGCGCTGTGCTTCCGCCTCATCCACACTGACATAGTCGCCGGTCTGAGTGCTGGTTTCGGTCTCTACCTCGGTGGAGGTATCGGTTGTATTCTGGGTGTCGTCTGGCATCTCGCCCTCTCCCCAGGTTGCCGAGGCCGGCAGTGCAAGAATCAGGAGAGCCAGCAAAATTGCCGCTGCTTTCCGAAAACGATGGTGGTGTGTATTCACAGAACAACTGCACTTCCTTTCTCTGTACTATACCTTCAGATGACGGCGGATAAAGAGATTTGCACCGACGACGCCCAATCCTGCGCCGCCGATAGCAAAGCCTGCCAGCATCCGTGTTGCAATGTCGCGGAAATCAATCAACTTGCCGACGGCAATTTCCAGCCAGGAGGACGGGCTCTGCATAATAAACTGGGTTGCATAGTTGTAGGCAATCCACAGTCCGCCGAAGGCCAGCAGCGCCGAAATCAAGCCGATAATCATACCTTCAATCAAAAACGGCATCTTGATAAAGGTGTTGGTCGCACCTACCAGGCGCATGATGCTGATTTCCTTGCGGCGGGAAAAGATGGTAATCTTGATGGTATTTGCAATGATGACCACCGAAACCACCGCCAGAATGACAACGATGACGCTGCCCACGGTGGAGATTGCACGCTCCAGGTCGGACAAAATCGTTGCCTCCTGACTTGGTGTACGAATATCAGGGTCAATACCGTCGATCTGCAGCAGCTGGTTCGTCACGCTGTCCAGTGTTTCCTGGCTGACATCATTGAGCTTGATGCGGTAAGCATCCGGCAAAATCGGTCCCAGGTCGTTGCCATCGACATCAACTTCTACCATTGCGCTGGCAGCGCCCCATTTTTTTTGCTCCTCTGCCCAGGCTTCCTCCGAGGAGTAGAAATACGATTCTGCAATCTCGGGGATCTTTGCGATCTCATCGCCGATCTGGCGGGCCTGGTCGTCGGACACATCCATGTCCAAAAAAGCGACCATCTCGTTTTCGTCCTCTACGGCGCCGACGATGACCTGCATGTTCATCGACAGCAGAATGGCGCTGCCGATCAGCATCAGACAGGCCACCAAGACACCGATGGACGCAAAGGACATCAATCGGTTCATGTACACATTTTTAAATCCGGTTTTGAGCAGATAGCCCATGCTGCTACCCTTCATAGAAACTCCCCCATTCATCCGCGTCCGATACCAGACTGCCGTGGTCGATGCTGATGACGCGATGTCCAAAACGGGCCACCAACTCATGCTCATGGGTAACCATGACGACGGTTGTTCCACATTTGTTGATTTCATTGAGCAGCTCGACAATCTCCAGCGACAGCTCAGGGTCGATGTTGCCGGTCGGCTCGTCCGCAATCAACAGCGGGGGATTATTGACAAGCGCTCGCGCCAGTGCCACACGCTGCTGTTCGCCGCCGGACAGCTGGTCAGGATAGTTTCTGGCCTTTGCCGCCAGACCAACCAGTCCCAGTACATACGGCACACGCTGCCGGATGGAACGGCTGGCAACGTTGGTCACACGAAGTGCAAACGCTACATTATCATATACAGTCATCTGAGGAATCAGGCGAAAGTCCTGAAAGACCACTCCCAGCGAACGCCGGAACTGCGGAATCTGCCGCTTTTTGATCTTGTTGAGGTTGTAGCCGTTGACCTTGACAATTCCCTTTGTCGGTGTTTCTTCCCGCAAAAGCAGCTTGATAAAGGTACTTTTGCCTGCACCAGAGGGACCGACCACAAACACAAACTCCCCTTTGTCCACGCTGAGACTCAGGTTGCTCAGCGCCTTTGTCCCATTTTCATAGACCTTCGAGACGTTGGTAAACTCAATCACTTGAACACCGCCTTATCACTCACAGAGATATCTGATCCATCAAATATCCCCGTTCATTTTTTTCCGTGTTGTCACAAACGGTGCCGGTTTTTTTCCGGTCTTGATCCGTCCTTTTACATGTTTTGACAGTCACAATTATAATACATTTTCCGTTTTATCGCAACAGTTTGCTCATATTCGCCGCTGCAATTTGAAGAAAAGTTTACATTTTGCATGA
This sequence comes from uncultured Negativibacillus sp., assembly GCF_944388365.1. Classification (GTDB taxonomy): domain Bacteria; phylum Bacillota; class Clostridia; order Oscillospirales; family Ruminococcaceae; genus Negativibacillus. The sequence continues at coordinate 16,704 of NZ_CALXIN010000031.1, forward strand.
TAATTTAGACTTTTGTCATAAATTTATGATTTTTCTTTTCCTGTCCATTTTACGGCGTAAAACAACTGCCCAGGAGGGAATTTCCTTCCTGAGCAGCTGCCTGAAAATATTTTATCGCTTAATATTTAACCGGATTTGCAGTGAGGTAACGTTTTACCATCAAAGCAACCTTAAAGACGATCGCATGGTCAAACTCGCGCAGATCCAGACCTGTCAGCTTCTTGATCTTCTCCAGACGGTAAACCAGCGTATTACGATGAACAAACAGCTTTCTGGAAGTTTCCGAAACGTTCAGGTTGTTTTCAAAGAATTTCTGAATGGTAAACAGTGTCTCGTGATCCAGGCTGTCGATGGAACCTTTCTTGAACACCTCTTTGAGGAACATCTCACACAGGGTGGTCGGCAGCTGATAGATCAGACGGGCAATACCGAGGTTGTTGTAGCTGACGATCGCCTTTTCGGTGTCGAATACCTTTCCAACTTCCAGCGAAACCTGTGCTTCCTTGAAGGATTTGCTCAGCTCCTTGACACCGGAAACGATGGTGCCGATGCCGACAACAACGCGGGTATAGAACTCGCTGCCCAGTGTATCAACGATCGAACGGGCTAATTTTTCAATGTCCTTGCTGTTGATACCGCTCTTTATTTCCTTGACCAGCACAATATCCTTTTCACTGATATTAAAGACAAAGTCTTTCTGCTTGTCCGGGAAGAGGTTCTGGATGACATCAAAGGCAGAGATGTCGTTGGAAGAAACAACGCGCACCAGCAATACGACGCGGTTGACGTCGGTGTTGAAGTGCAGCTCTCTGGCTTTGACATAAATATCGCCTGGCAGAATGTTTTCCAGAATCACGTTCTTGATAAAGTTGTTGCGGTCATATTTTTCATCATAATACTGCTTGATGCTTGCAAACGAGATGGCAAGAATGTTGCAGAATTTGGTGGCCATTTCATCGGTTCCCTCAACAAAGACCGCATAGTCCGGCTTTGCTCTGGTTCCAAACGGCTTGTAGGTATAGCCGTCGCGCACAAAGATATCGGTGTTTTCGTTGAGGTCCAGTACCAGATACTCGTTTGTTTCGCCGATACGTGTCAGGTCGCTGCAGGAGATGGTGACCGCATAGCTGTCTACCACACCGATGACACGGTCGATCGAATCTCTCATCTGATGGACAATCCCTTGAAACAATCTGTTCGACATAACAATTCCCCTCTTCTATCCGTATTCGTCAATATCCCTATTGACACCGTTTACTTCGCTATTTATAGTGTACCTAATTTTTAATCAAAATGCAATATAAAATCAAAGAAAAGTTGTTGAACTTCAATCATTTTTTTCTATTATACCCAAAAACCATCTGGAAAGGCTCTATTTTGGTGGAAAAGAGTTGTCTAATTTATACTTGGCAACCCTATACAAAGCCCTGCGACTGTTTGATTTGGAATTTGTAAGCCACAGCATACTTGCATAAATTTAGACAAAATATTTTGTTGTTTGGAAATTTGGACCAATTCTAACCATCGTTTATGCAATTTTTTATCCCTCAGCGCAAAAGAGTTGATAAAAATTCTACAAATCCGCCTGTAAAATTGCTCCAAATGTCAATATTGCCGACTATCTGCCCATATCCTCCGCAAGCGTCTTATGATATAATAAAGTTTATCTCAAACGATATTGGAGGAGCTTCCTCATGGCTTTACAGATTCATCCGCCTCGTCAGCAGGACTTTGCCCGCTGCTGTCAGGAGGTGTTTTCCCAGGACTTTTTGCAGACCGGCATCGGGTCGCTGGGTGAAAAATCCCAGCACGCCGTCCTGAAAAACTACTACTGTCCCAATCCTTTCTGTCAGGAGATCAATTACGGTGGATTTGTCACGGACATCGCCGACGAACACGGCATCACCGAAATTCAGACCGCCGGCTTTGGACGGCTACGCAAAAAGCTCGGCTGCTTTTTGCAGCAGGCGCCGGTGCGGGTGGTCTATCCGGTGCCGGCGGTCAAGTGGGTGGTCTGGATCGACCCACAGACCGGCGAAATTCGTGCGCGCAACCGTTCCCCGAAAAAGAACGCTGTCCTCAAGGTCTTTCGGGAGCTGTACAGCATCGTTGACCTGCTGTGGCCGGAAAACTTTTCACTGGTGCTGCCGCTTATCGAGTGCGAGGAGTACCGGCTGCAAAACGGCTGGAGCCGCGACGGCAAGCGCGGCTCCCAGCGGGACCAGATGGTTCCTATCTCGCTGCTGGGAGAAATCGTCATCGACCATCCTCATCAGCTGCTGGACCTGCTGCCGGAAGAGCTTCCCACGCCGTTTACCTCGGCAGAATTGCAAAAGCTGTGCAAGGTAAACAGCCGGCAGGCTTCCTATATGCTGCTGGTGCTGCGCAAGCTGGGTCTGGTGGAGCTGACAGGCAAACAGGGCAACACCCACCTTTATCAGCTTTGTCCCCAGTAAGATCGTCTTGCATTTTTGGATGGACGCGCTATAATAATATTATCACTTTGCAGCAGTAAAGCACAATATTTTTCCCGTTGGGAGGAACAGACTATGATTTCACAGAAGATGCAGTCGCTTGTCCAGAACAGCTCGGTCATCCGCGCCATGTTCGAGGAGGGCAATCGTCTGGCAAAGATTTACGGCAAGGAAAATGTTTTTGATTTCAGCATCGGCAACCCCAGTGTTGCTCCGCCTGCGGAGATTGCGCAGGCCATCCACTCGATTCTTACCGAGGAGGACCCACTGACCGTCCATGGCTATATGAACAACTCTGGCTAT
>NZ_CALXIN010000032.1 GCF_944388365.1 uncultured Negativibacillus sp.
CCTCTTTGGAAACACCTCTGAGGGGCACATCCCCTCGGGAACTTCGCAAAGCGAAGTTCTCTCCCCCTGTCTGCTCCGCCAGTAGGAGGATGTTAAGTATTGCACCTGCCACTTCGGGCAGCAGAGTGCTTTCGTCGAGCGCAGCCTCTGCCGTTACAGTGGGGTTTCAAAAGGGGCTTGCCCCTTTCGCTGGAATTCCAAAAACCAGGAGGTTTTTGGTGTGCTCTTTGTGAAACTTTCTTCACACAAGAAAGTTTCCGCGGGTGTGGGCCGCGTAGGCCCACAAATCGTTTTTGCAGAATCTAAAAAATATCCAGAAACAAAACGAGTGACTTTCACAGGAAAAAGAAAGCCACCCGTTTTGCACATTGATAAGAATCAATCGACAATACTATTATAGCACACTGAATTAAAAATGCAATTATTTTGCAAGATAAAATAAGTCTATATTTAATTTATTTTGCAATTTATAATTGTGTACAGTGAGGTGCTAAAAATGTTCAGAGTGCAAAAAGGATATGACAGTGAGTCAAAAACATTTCGTTTACCAGTCGATATGATAAGAAAATTAGAAAAGATTGCGGCAGAAAATAAAATCTCCCTCAATCAGCTGGTGGTGCAGTGCCTGAACTATGCACTGGAAAATCTGGAAGAACCTGAACAGAATACACAAAATCCCCAACATTGATTTGCTTATAAATTTTCATCCTAAAGACCGGAGCTTTAAAAGCAACGGTCTTTTTTTTGCTGCACTTTTAAAATAAAATTGTTGTCAAATCTAACAGACTTCGATCAATTTTGTGTAAAGCACTGTGTTATCATAGCAGGAGAACCTTTGTCATATTATACTATAAATGCAGATAAAATGGGTGGAATTTGCTGGTGCTCTTTGCTATTTTGCTAAAAACTATGTGAAAAAAATGATAAAAACGTTTAAATTTTTGGCTGGAAGATAGCGGAAGAAAAAAGACGGTTTTGTTAATTTGCCACAAAGTTTTTGTAAAGAAGAAAACTGAATTGTACGTTTTTGACTAAAAAGTGCTTGAAAAAAGACGTGCTTTCTGGTATGATAATGCTAAACACGAGGGGGTTTGATAGTATGAACAAAGTCAATAAAAAGAATGAAGTACCGATCTACCTGTTCCACCAGGGGACCAATTATAAAGCCTATGAGTTTCTGGGCTCCCACTCGTCGAAAAGACAGGGTGTTTCGGGCGCGGTTTTTCGTGTCTGGGCCCCACACGCCCTCAGTGTTTCGGTGGTTGGCGACTTTAATAACTGGGATAGAAGCTGCAATCCGATGGAAAAAATCAGCGAAAATGGATTGTGGGAGGTCTTTGTCGGCCAGATCAAACAGTATGATATGTATAAATATAGCATCGAGACTCCGTCAGGAAAGATCATCCTCAAGACCGACCCCTATGCTTTCCATATGCAGACCCGTCCGGAATCGGCTTCCCGCTTCTATGAACTGGGCAAATATGCCTGGAAGGATCAGCCGTGGATGGAAAAACGAAAGCTGCAAAACCACCTGAGCGAACCGATCAACATCTATGAGGTCAACGTCGGCTCCTGGCGTCAGTATGAGGATGGACAGTTTTTTGACTATCGCAAGCTGGCCGATGAGCTGTCGGTCTACGTCAAGGAGATGGGCTACACCCACGTTGAGCTGATGCCGATCACCGAGTACCCGTACGACCCATCCTGGGGCTATCAGGTCACCGGCTATTTTGCAGCGACTTCGCGCTACGGCACACCGAAGGACCTGATGTACTTTGTCAATAAGATGCACGAAAACAACATCGGCGTCATCATGGACTGGGTACCAGCCCATTTTCCAAAGGACGAACAGGGACTGTATGAGTTTGACGGCACCCAGTGCTACGAATATCAGGACCCGCAGAAGCGCGAGCATCCGCACTGGGGCACCCGCATCTTCGATTTCGGACGCCCCGAGGTGCAGAGCTTCCTGATCTCCAGCGCGATGTTCTGGGTGGAAAAATTCCACATGGATGGTCTGCGCGTCGATGCTGTTGCGTCGATGCTGTATCTGGACTACGGCAAGGAATCTTGGGAGTGGACACCGAATATACATGGTGGCAATGAGAACCTGGAGGCGGTGGAGTTTATCAAAAAGCTCAACAGTGCAATTCTGGGCGAACACTCCGACGTGCTGATGATCGCTGAGGAGTCCTCGGCATGGCCGCTGGTCACCAAACCGCCGTATGTGGACGGGCTTGGCTTCAACTTCAAGTGGAACATGGGCTGGATGAACGACATGCTCAGCTACATATCGCTCGACCCGATCTATCGCTCTTACAATCACGACAAACTTACCTTCAGTATGATGTATGCATTTTCCGAAAATTATGTGCTGCCGCTGTCCCACGACGAGGTGGTCCATGGCAAATGCTCGCTGATCAACAAGATGCCAGGCGAGTACAGCCAGAAGTTTGCGGGAATGCGCACCATGCTGGGATATATGATGGCGCATCCAGGCAAAAAGCTGCTGTTTATGGGGCAGGAGTTCGGCCAGTTTATCGAATGGAACTATGAAAAGGAACTGGACTGGCAGCTGCTCTCCTACGAAAGCCACCGCAAACTGCAGACCTTTGTCAAGGACCTCAACCATTTTTACACCGCCCATTCTCCGATGTGGGAGATCGACGACAGCTGGGATGGTTTCCAGTGGCTGGTGCATGACGACAACACCCAGAATGTCATCGTTTTCCGCAGAACCAACGATGAAGGCGAGGACGTCATTGCCATCTGCAACTTTGCACCGGTGGAGCGCGACGGCTACCGCATCGGTATTCCGGAGGAGAAAAACTACGAGATCGCACTCAACTCGGACGATATCCGCTATGGCGGCAACGGTATCCCCGAAAAAGAGGTGATCCTCTCCGAGAAGGTTGCGATGCACGGCAAGGCTAATTCGATTGCGGTAGATATTCCGCCGATGTCGGTGATGTACCTGGTACCGTCCAAGATCCAGCCAGAGCAGGAGGACGCCAAGACGGTGATCGACGTTGAGGTGCAGGTTGCTGAGTCTGCAGAACCAGCGCCAAAGCCAAAACGCACCCGCAAGAAAGCGGAACCAGCACAGGCAGAGGAAGCGCCAAAGCCAAAACGCACCCGCAAGAAAGCGGAACCAGCACAGGCAGAGGAAGCGCCAAAGCCAAAGCGCACCCGCAAGAAGGCGGAACCTGCACAGGCAGAGGAAGCGCCGAAGCCAAAGCGCACCCGTAAGAAGGCGGCAGAACCCACAGAGGAATAAAGAAATTTCAATTACCACCGGAAATACCGGCAATATATAGGATTTGAGAACCAGAGGGGGATAAACATGATTTTAAAGAAAGAATGGATCGCGATGCTTCTGGCAGGCGGACAGGGAAGCCGTTTGTATGCCCTGACCAGGGATATCGCAAAACCAGCAGTCCCGTTTGGCGGAAAATATCGCATCATCGACTTTCCGCTTTCCAACTGCGTCAACTCGGGCATCGACACCGTCGGCGTTCTGACCCAGTATCAGCCGCTGCAGCTCAATGAGTACATCGGCAACGGTCAGCCGTGGGACCTCGACCGCATCCACGGCGGCGTGTATGTACTGCCGCCATATCAGAAGAGCTCCAACTCGGACTGGTACACCGGCACAGCCAACGCTATCTACCAGAACATCAACTTTATCAATCGTTACGATCCGGAATACGTTGTCATCCTGTCCGGTGACCATATCTATAAGATGGACTATTCCAAGATGCTGGAATTCCACAAGCAGAAACAGGCTGACTGTACCATCGCCGTTATGGAAGTTCCGTGGGAGGAGGCTTCCCGCTTTGGTATCATGGCCTGCGACGAGGATAAGAAGATTTATGAGTTTGCAGAAAAACCAAAGGAGCCAAAGAGCAATCTGGCTTCGATGGGCATTTATATCTTCTCCTGGGGCAAGCTGAGAAAATATCTGGAGGAAGACGAGGCAAATCCAGAGTCGGAAAACGACTTCGGCAAAAACGTCATTCCTGCAATGCTCCAGAACGGAGAAAAAATGTATGCCTATGCATTCCAGGGCTACTGGAAGGATGTCGGCACCATCGGTTCGCTTTGGGAAGCCAACATGGACCTCTTAAATCCGAATGTTCCGCTGGATCTGTACGATGACAGCTGGAAGATCTATGCGCGCAATCCGGTTATGCCGCCGCAGTATGTTGCAGAAACTGCCGTCACCCAGAACGCGATGATCACCGAAGGATGTATCGTTGAGGGCGAGGTCGATTTTTCGATTTTGTTCTCGGGCGCCGTTGTTGAAAAGGGCGCAGTCGTTCACGACAGCATCATCATGCCAGGATCGGTCGTGAAAGCGGGTGCAGTGGTTGAGTATTCCATCGTTGCAGAGAACGTCGTCATCGGCGAGAATGCAAAGGTTGGATGCCGGCCGGAAAACGTGGAGGATAAGGACGCATGGGGCGTCACCGTCATTGCAAAAGGAATCCACATCGGCAAGAATGTGAAGATTCCTGCAAAGGCAATGATTGAGCAGGATGTACCGGAGGTGGAGAGCGATGATGAATAAAACACTGGGAATTGTATTTTCCAACATGCACGATACGATGATGGCGCAGCTGACCGAAAAGAGAACAATGGGTTCGCTCCCGTTTGGCGGCAGATACCGTCTGATCGACTTCGTGCTTTCCAACATGATTAACTCCGGCATCAAGGATGTCGGTATCATTACAAAGAGCAACTTCCAGTCCCTGATGGACCATCTGGGCACCGGAAAAGAGTGGGACCTCTCCCGTAAAAAGGGCGGTCTGACCATCCTGCCGCCATACGGCAGGCAGGAAGCGGTATTCTATCGCGGCAGATTGGAAGCACTGAGCAACATTTATTCCTATATCCGCGAGTCCAAAGCGGAATTGGTTGTCATGAGCGACTGCGATAACATCACCTCGATGGATTATGCTGACATCATCCGTTACCACAAGGAAAAGGATGCCGACGTCACCGTTGTTTATCAGAACAAGAAAATCACCAATGCAGTTCATCGCGACCTGACCACCATCAGCATGGATGAAAACAGAAGGGTCAACGGCGCCTACTACAACCGCGAGGCAGAGTCGGGCAATGTGCTGCTGAACATCACCGTTATCGACAAACGCCTGCTGGAGCGAATCGTCAGCGAGGCAGTCAGCGGCAATCAGTACAGCTTCACCCAGTATGTTCTTCAGCAGGGCAATGAAGCACTGAAGATTTATGGCTATGAGTACAAGGGCTATGTCGCAGACATCAAATCCCTGCAGTCCTACTATGACTGCAGCATGGATCTGCTCAAGCCGGAGATCAGAAAAGAGATGTTCCCGACCGAGCGTCCGGTATACACCAAGGTACGCGATGAGGTTCCGGTCAAATACGGCATTGATGCAGTTGCTAAAAATGCAATGATTGCCGATGGATGTGTCATCGAAGGTACCGTTGAAAATTCGATCATCTTCCGCGGCGTCAAGATCGGCCGCGGTGCTGTGGTCAAAAATTCGATCATTATGCAGGGAACCTATGTTGGTGAAAATTGTCTGCTCGACTGTGTCATCACCGATAAGGATGTCATGATCCGCGATTCTAAAAAGCTGATCGGATGCAAGGAATATCCGTTCTTCATCGAAAAGGGTACAGCAGTATAACAAAAGCGATTCCCGAGAAGTTCCCTCCTTTGCACAAAGGAGGGACTTCCCGTTTTTCCAAATGAGGACCATTGAATTGAGATAACAGCTCTGAAGGGGGCATCAGTAGATGAAAATTTTGTTTGTAGCAAGTGAGGCAAGACCTTTTATCGCTTCGGGTGGACTTGCAGATGTAGCAGGTTCTCTGCCAAAGGCGCTGTGCGATTCGGGCAACGAGTGTCGTGTGGTCATTCCACTGTATAAAAATATCTCGTCGCAGTTCCGCGAGAAGATGGAATTTGTCCGCAATTTCAACGTTCCGCTGGCGTGGAGAAATCAGTACTGCGGAGTGTTTAAAGTTCGTCATAACGGCGTTGTCTACTACTTCCTGGACAACGAATATTACTTTAAACGGGACAACCTGTACGGCTACTATGACGATGCAGAGCGCTTTGCCTTCTTCTCCAAGGCAGCAATGGAGATGATCAACTACATCGACTTTGATCCTGACATTGTACACGCAAACGACTGGCATACTGCATTGGTTCCGGTTTACCTCAACACCTTCTACCGCAACATTCCAAAATACCACGACATCAAAACGGTGTTCACCATCCACAACATCCAGTATCAGGGACAGTACGGCATGGAGATCGCCTGGGATGTACTGGGTATTCCGGAATATCAGCATCCGGTGCTGGAGTATGACAAGTGCCTGAACATGATGAAGGCGGCGATTGTACAGGTCAATATGGTCAACACCGTCAGCCCAAGCTATGCGATGGAGATCCACGACCCATGGTTCTCTCACGGTCTTGATCCGATCCTCAATACCCGCGGTGATCGCGTTATCGGTATTCTCAACGGCATCGACACCAAGGCAAACGATCCAAAGACCGACGAGGATATCTACAAAAACTACGATGTCCGCTCGCTGAAGGATAAACAGGTCAACAAGCTGGAACTGATGAAGGAGATGGGACTGGAGCCGGACGAAAACAGAATGCTCATCGGTATGGTTACCCGCTTTGTTTCGCACAAAGGTCTGGATCTGGTACAGTACATCTTCGATGACCTGATGCGCGACAATGTGTCGATGGTCATCCTCGGCTCGGGCGACAAGGCCTATGAGGACTTTTTCAGCGAGATGCAGTACCGTTATCCAGGCAAGGTTGCCGTCAAGATCGGCTTTATCCCAAGCCTGTCCAAGAAGATTTATGCAGGCGCAGATGTGTTCCTGATGCCTTCCAAGAGCGAACCATGCGGTCTGGCACAGATGGTAGCGGCAAGATACGGCACGCTGCCGATCGTCCGTGAGACCGGCGGTCTGAAGGACAGCATTCACGATATGGGCGAGGAAAACGGCAAGGGCAACGGCTTCACCTTCAAGACCTACAATGCGCATGATATGCTGGGCGCAATCCAGCGCGCAGAGGGTCTGTATGGCAACAAGCCGCTGTGGAAAAAAGCGATGGTCAGCGCCATGGAGTCTGACTTTAGCTGGGATAAATCCGCCGGCGAATATGTCGATATGTATAAACGCATTATGAAAGACTAGCTGTCATCAGCGTATAAAAAAACAGCATCCCTGACAGGATGCTGTTTTTTTATACTTTGACTATGTCAAAATGTTGTTGTTTTTACTGTGATTTTGCAAAAGAGAACAAAAATCACGAGAATATTTAATAAATATTTTGAAAATAATTGTAATTTTTATGTGTAGATGATATAATTAGAACGATAAGGATGTATCAAAATACATCCAACTCCCTTACAGACAGGAGCATTGTGATGGAAGAATCAAAGCATTTTCATCTGCCCAAAATAGGAATGCGCGTGGTCAAAACACTGCTTTCGGTGCTGCTGGTCACCGTGACCTATGATTATCTGTTGGGCGGGCGCAACGCCTGCTTTGCCTGCATCGGCGCAGTGTATGCCATGGGAAACCACTTTCATGAAGGGTTCAAGTTTGGTTTCAACCGTTTTGTTGGCACGCTGTTTGGCGGACTGATTGTCATTCCTTTTTATTGGCTGTACTATCATCAGCCGCTGGGAGTTCCAAAGGAGATTTATCTGGTGCTGGGACTGCTGTGTCTGCTGTACCTGCATATCGTCTCCGGAGCCACCACTGCGATTCAGCCAGGTGCGGTCATCTACTTTGTAGTGCTGTTTACACAGCCGGTCAATACCTATATCGGCTATACGATTGCGCGTGTGATCGACACCGGCGTCGGCGTCACCTTCAGCCTGATTCTCAACTTTGTGCTTCCTTCCAGGCTGGACCAGAAGAATGGCTTTGATCTTTCCCACACCTTCCAGCATTGGTTCCGCAGCAACCAGCGACCGGAATCCGAGCGTTATCCCGAAGAAGATCCAGAAGACTAAAAAATAAAAATAAAACAGGGTCCCGAAAAGAAGCTTGCTTTTCGGGACCCTGTTTTGTTATTTCTTTTTTCCCATCGCCTGCTGTGCATGAAAATACAGCTCATCGGCGTTGTGGATCTGATAGGTGGACTGAATCAGTGCACCCTGTGCGTCCTCAGGCAGAGAGAGAAAGAACTGTTTGGCCTTGTTGTCTTTGGCCAGAAGGTCATTGAGATTGTTCATCCATGCCACACCTTTCCAAAAGTTTTGTGTTTTGCGTACGCTCTTAGTTTGTGCAGCTTTTGGACAGGCATACACACAAAAGAAAGCAAATCTTTTTTATGTCTGATCCGGCACCTTTTTTTGATGCGATTTCTATACTGTAGTAAGCTCGTGATTTCGCAAGGAGGTTTTTTTATGTCTGAGAATGCACCGATTCGATTCTTTTTGGGCTCGAACTCCCCACAGGGATTTGTGTCCCGCTTTGACCAGCTTGACGATGGAGACAAAGAGTGGCACACTTTTCTCATCAAAGGAGGCCCAGGTTGTGGAAAATCGTCCTTTATGAAAAATGTAGCGGCTGTATTTGAGCATCGCTGCCCCAAAATGGAGCTGATCTGTTGTTCCTCCGACCCTGACTCGCTGGATGCGGTCATCCTGCCGGAGTGGAAGGTGTCGATCGTGGATGCCACGGCGCCTCATGTATTGGAGCCAAAGTTTCCGGCGATGTCCGAAAGCATCCTCTCCTTTGGAGATTATCTGAACCCAATGCGCCTGAAAGTGCACGCAGATACCATCCGAGCGCTGGATCAGCACATGTCCAAAAACTATGAGCAGGCCATCGACTGTCTGGCAGCGGCAAAAAGCTTTGTCAATGATTCCAGCCGGATTGCACTGTCCTGCCTGAATCTGGAAAAACTGGCGGCCTACGCAAAGCACTTTGCCTGCAAGAACTTTCCGCGCCGCACCGGACGCCGCGGACACGAGCAGGTGCGCTTTCTCAGCGCGATCAATGCCAAGGGCGTCACCTCGTTTTTCCAGACGGCGCAGACGCTGTGTCCGCACCTGTGCTTTATTTCGGACGACTGCGGCGCGGCTGCCTCACTGTTTTTGTCAGCTCTGCGAAGTCACGCGCTGGAAAACGGTCAGAACGTCATCAGCTGCTACTGTCCGCTGTCGCCGCACAGCAAGATCGACCACCTGCTGCTGCCGGACATCGGGCTTGCCTTTTTGACCGAGAATCGCTTCCACGACCTTTCCGGTCTGCTGCCTGACCGCCGCATCCATGCAAAACGCTTTATGGATACCGAGGCGCTGCGCCGCCACAAAAAGCGTCTGTCCTTTAATCAGAAGGCGGCGGCACAGATGGTACATCAGGCATCGGCGGTGCTTGCCGAAAACAAGGAGCTGCACGACGAGATGGAATCGATCTATCTGTCGGCGATGGACTTTTCGAGGATGGATGAGATGCTCGAACGGGTGGTAGAGCAGATCATCACCTTCCAGCTTGCCCGCGAAACAGCCAGAAATCTGCGATGAACATAAAAAAGGAGCGTCCTTAAAAAAGGACGCTCCTTTTGCGATTGGTCAAAAATTAGTTGCAGCCGCCGCAGGAAGCGCAGTTGCCAGTGCAGGCAGAAGCTTCTGCATGGTTGCCGTAGATTTTTTCTTTCATGGCAAGTCCGGTTGGAGTGGTAGCAAGTCCGCCCAGAGCGGTTTCGCGCAGGGTGGAAGGCAGCGCCTTGCCGACCTTGTACATTGCTTCGATGACCTCATCAAACGGTACCTCACTGAAGATGCCGCTGAGTGCAAGGTCTGCGCTGACCAGTGCATTTGCAACGCCCGAAGCATTTCGTTTTGCACAAGGCATCTCAACCAGTCCGGCAACAGGGTCGCAGACCAGACCCATGATGTTCTGCATCGCGATAGCTGCTGCATCGAACGCCTGTGCAGGAGTGCCGCCGAGCATCTCAACGATGGCTGCTGCTGCCATCGAAGCAGCGCTGCCGCACTCGGCCTGACAGCCGCCTTCTGCACCGGAGACGGTCGCCTTTTTGACGATCAGCTGACCGATGCCCGAAGCGGTTGCCAGTGCTTCCAGAACCTGCTCATGAGGAATGTCGTACTTCTCGGCGGTGGTCAGCAGTGCACCTGGCAGGATGCCGCAGGCGCCGGCAGTCGGTGCTGCAACGATCAGACCCATCGAGGCATTGACCTCCAGACAGGACAGCGCATAGGCTGCACCGCGGATGATGGTGTTGTCGCAGATGGTGTTGCCTTTTTTGCAGTATTCCCACATCTTTTTGGCGCTGCCGCCGGTCAGTCCGCTCAGCGAGCGAATCTCCTTTTCCAGCGCCTCATGGGCGGAATTGTACATAACCTGATAACGTTCTTCCAGCATTTCAAAAACTTTTTCACGGGTGGTCTCGGAAATCTCCACCTCGTTTTTGATGACAAGGTCGCAGATGCGCTTGTCACTGCCCTCCAGCTGGGCAAGCATTTCCTTTGCGGAAAAATACATGATGATCTCTTCCTTTCGGGATAGGTTTGAGTTGAGAAGAATAACGGGATGTTAGATGACCCTTTCCATGGTGACCACGCTGTGAACAGCGGACATGCTCTCCAGTTCGCGTTTGACGCTTGCATCAATCGGAGTGTCGGTTTCAATCATGATGACCGCTTCTTTGCCCTTGTTCTCGCGGGAGTGCAGAACGGTGACAATGTTGATCTGGTTGATCGCCAGGATCGAGGTGATGTGGCTGATAATGCCCAGACGGTCGGTATGGTCGATGACCACTGCCGGATATTTGCCGGAGAATTTGGCAGGTGTGCCGTTGATGTTGATGATCTCAATGTTGGCGCCGCCAATCGACGAACCTGTCAGCGAGGTGGTTTTGCCGTCGCTGGTCTGTGCGATGATCTGAACGGTGTTAGGATGGACGTCGCCCAGGTCTGCGCCCTCGAAGGATACCTCGATGCCGCGCTCCTTGGCGATCTGCAGCGAATCCTTGATCTGTGGATCGTAGGCGTTCATGCCCAGCACGCCGCCGACCAGTGCGCGGTCGGTGCCGTGACCGCGGAGGGTCAGGTGGAAGGAACCATGCAGGATAAAGTGGACAGCAACCAGCTGTTTGTCTGAAATCATGTTGTACATCGCCTTGCCGATGCGCTGTGCGCCGGCAGTGTGGGAACTGGACGGACCGATCATGATGGGTCCGAGAATATCGAACATGCTGATATTCATAATAGAAAAATCCCCCTTGTTCTGGATTGAAAGTGAAAGATTAAAAATCTATCTTCATTGTACCATAAAATATGTAAACTACAAGAAGCAAAGCTAAAAAAGATTTTGTCCCGCTGTCCGCCTGCCACAAAAACTTGCGGTAGGCTGCCGGATGTGGTACACTCGTATCAAAACAGCAGAGGAGGGGAAATCCATGCAGCAAAATACCGAACTTGTCCGAGCGCTTGCCGCGCAGATTCTGTGCGGTACAGAGCCGTTTCCCTTTGGCATCTGTACCTTTTCCGAGGTGCAGTCCTGTCTTGATTGCCGCGCCGCCCAGCGTCTGCCTGCAAAGGCAGCTTCGGTGCTCTGCTGCCTGTTTCCGTACTACACCGGCGACTGGCCGCAGCGCAATATCTCCCGCTATGCGATGGTCAGCGACTACCACCGGATTGCAGGAGAGTACCTGGAGCGGTTTTGTGAGGCGCTGAGTGCGCATTTTCCGGACCAGAGCTTTGCATGGTTTACCGACAATTCCCCGATCCGCGAGGTCAGCGCCGCTTTCCACGCGGGACTGGGAAGACAGGGGAAAAATGGATTGCTTCTGCATCCGGTCTACGGCAGCTATGTTTTTATTGGTGAGGTTGTGACCGACCTTGCGCTGCTGTCTGACCGTCCGCTTGACCCACCGGACTGCATCGGCTGCGGAAAATGTCAGCGCATCTGTCCGCAGGGTGCGTTGCAGCCGGATGGCAGCATTGATTTAGACCGCTGCCGCTCCCACATCACCCAGAAAAAAGGAGATTTGAGCGACGAGGAAATCGCCCAGATTCGTGCCGGCGGACTGATCTGGGGATGCGACCTGTGCAACGATGTCTGCCCGATGAACCGCGATGCCCGCCGTCTGACGCCGGTGCCGGAGTTTCTCACCTCGGTGCAGCCGGTGTTCGACGAGCAGCTGGCACAGGAAATGCTCAAGGACAGGGCGTTTAATTATCGCGGCAAAAAGACTATCCTGCGCAATATCGCACTGCTCCATGACGGAGAGTAGCGGTTTTGCACCGACTTTCCCGAAGGGGAGGAAAACCGACGCAACCTTGGTGAAATTTAATTATTTTAGGAGGGATCTAAGGATGTTGCAGCCCAGATTGACAGAGGTCATAGCGCTGGATGGATTTCAGTTGCAGCTGACCTATGAAACAGGGGAAGTACGGTTGTTTGATGTCTTGCCCTACATCAAAGGAAGATGGTTTGGTGAGCTGCAAGACGGGAGTTATTTCAAAACGGTTTATTTACTGCCAGGAGGAACAGGAATCGCGTGGAGGAACGGACAGGACATTGCACCCCATGAACTGTATGAGCAAAGCATATTGCGATGAGGATGATAGGCAGGATGCAGGCCGAGAAAAGGAATCAGGTGTGTTCTGACCTGCAAAGTTGTTATGCAAAATCCGTTTTCTTATTTTAAAAATAAACAATCTATTTTGCACCGGTTTTTCTGTGCCGGTGGAAAATAATCGCACAAAGGAGCAGACAAGAATGGAACAACAGACGCCGCTCAGACGAGCGCTGGAACAATATATTGCCGACGACTGGTCGCGGCTGCACATGCCTGGACACAAGGGAGCAGCACTTGCTCCCTTTGGTGCGCTGATGGCGTACGACCTGACCGAGGTGGAGGGCACCGACAGCCTGTTTGAGGACGACGGTCCGCTCAAGGAGCTGGAGGAGCTGTTCACCCAGCTGTACCACACCAAAGCCACCGTGATGAGCGCGGGCGGTTCGACACTGTGTATTCAGGCGATGCTGCGGCTGGTGGCGCGTCCAGGCGGTAGAATCATCGCTGGACGCAATATCCATGCGGCGGCGGTCAACGCTATGGCGCTGCTGGGATTGGAACCGGTGTGGGTCTATCCGCAGCGTGGGAAGGAAGAACGGCTGATCGGCCGCATCAACCCACGGGAGGTTTCCGACGCGCTGGAAGCGGAGCGCCGTGCCGGACGGCTGGATGAAGTTTGTGCTGTGTACATCACCTCGCCGGACTACTTCGGAGTGATGTCCGACATCGGCACGCTGGCACAGGTGGCACATCGCTTCGGAGTGCCGCTGCTGGTGGACAATGCCCACGGCGCACATCTGCCCTTTGTGGGAGAAAGACTGCACCCGATGCAGCTGGGCGCCGATCTGTGCTGTGATTCACTGCACAAGACGCTGCCTGCACTGACCGGCGCGGCACTGCTGCACTGTGCGCTTGATCTTTCTCCCGAGCAGCTCAAAGCGGCGATGACTGTCTTTGGCTCGACCAGCCCAAACTACCTCATCATGCTGTCGATGGATACGACGGCGGGCTTTTTGCAGCAGGACGGTCCGAGCAAACTCCGGCAATGTGTCGCCCGCTGCCAGCAGCTGCGCGAGCTTGCCAGTCAGCGAGGTTTTGTGCTGCCCGACCACTGCGACCCGATGCGAATCAGTCTGCCGCTGACCGGCACCGGCTGGGATGCACAGCGGTTTCGTCTGCTGCTGCGAAAGCATCGGATCATGGAGGAGTACCTGAGCGACAGCGGCTGTGTGCTGCTCTTTTCGCCGTTTAACCGCGAGGAGGATTTTGCAAGGGTAGAAGCGATGCTGAGCGAGTGTCAGCTGGAACAGCAGCCGTTTTCGCCTTTCCCGATCCATCCGTCCGAGCGGTCGATGGGACTGCGCGAGGCGATGTTCTCTCCTCGTCAGACGCTCGCAGTCGATCAGGCGGAGGGCAGAATCGCCGCACAGGTCAAAATCACCTGTCCGCCAGGAATTCCATTGGTCATGCCTGGGGAAAGATTGCACAAAGAAATAATAAAAATCTTAAAAAACTCTGGTATTTTTGTTATAGATGTGGTAAAATAATGCTATGGAGCATCTGGGAAGAAGTTGTTGCTCCAGTTTAACACAAATTGACCAGGTAGGAATGGAAGCGCTACTTGGACAGAGGGGGTTACATATATGAAACTTATTTTGGCGATTGTTTCTAATGATGACAGCGCAAAGGTATCTTCCGCGTTGACCAAGAATCACTTTTCGGTAACAAAACTGGCAACCACCGGTGGATTCCTGCTTTCGGGCAATACCACATTTCTGATCGGTACTCAGGATGAAAAGGTCGATGAGGTTATCACCATCATCGCAGACCACTCCAAGAAACGCAAACAGATGGTTCCATCCTCTGCTTCGTATGGCGTCGGCATGTACACCACCTATCCGGTAGAAGTACAGATCGGCGGTGCAACCATCTTCGTTATGGATGTTGAGCGCTTTGAAAAAGTATAAAGCATCGCTCTAGCATCAGAGGAGAATCAGGTTGCTGTTAGATCAATTTTATGCAAACGATAAAGCGAAACAAACGCTCGTCAATTTTTTAACTGACGGGCGTTTGCCGCATACCGTCCTTCTGGAAGGGGAGGACGGCTGCGGCAAAACAACTTTTGCGCGGATGATGGCGGCAGGTGTTTTGTGCCAGCAGCAGGATGTTTCCCAGCGTCCTTGCGGCGGGTGCAGAAACTGCCGCCTGATTTTGTCCGACGCACATCCCGACGTCCATCTCGAGCAGTCGGAAGACAAGGCCCGCGGCTTTCATATCGACCAGATCCGCACGCTGCGCGCCGACGCCTATATCCGTCCTAACGATGGAGATTATAAGGTGTACATCCTGCGCAATATCCACAACATGACCGAGCAGGCGCAGAATGCGCTGCTTAAAATTATCGAGGAGCCGCCCCGACAGGTGCTGTTCATTCTGACCTGCAACAATCGGGCGCGCATCCTGCCCACCATTTTGTCGCGTGCAGCGGTTATCCCGCTGTCGGTCTGCAGTGTCGGCCAATGCATGGAGGCGCTGGAACGGCTGGCAGCGGATGTTTCAGTCGAGCAGCGCCATCAGGTGGCACAGCTTGCACAGGGCAATATCGGCAAGGCGCTGCAGATGCTGCAGGACGAACGCAGCCTGAAGATTGCCTGCGATGCCCGCAGGGTAGGTCAGACGGTCTGCATCGGGCAGGAATTTGAGCTGCTCAGCTGTCTGCAGGAGTATACCGGCGCCAAAAAGCGGGAAGAATTTTTGCGTCTGATGCAGGGAGTACGCGCCTATTTTATGGAGCTGATCCACCTGCAAAACGGCGTTGTGCAGAGGGTGGACGATATTCCGGTCGCCGTGCAAAATCGGATTACCACGTTGCAGGCGCTGCAGATTCTTGATATAATAGACACAGCGACGGCGCAGGTGACCCAGAACGTCAGTCTGAACCTGGTGGCTGCCGCCTTTTGTGCACAGGCAAAGCGCCTGCTGCCATAACGATAAACAACTGTGTCTGTGATAGAAAGAACAAGGAACGGAGGAAACCATGACCGAAGTAATCGGAGTCCGCTTTAAACAGGTGGGCAAAATATATTATTTTTCTCCCAACGGCGTGCAGATGCCGGTAGGTGAAAAGGTGATCGTCGAAACCGCGCGCGGCATCGAGTGCGGCGAGGTGGCGATCAGCAACCGCGAGATCGACGACGAGGGCATCGTTAAACCGCTCAAAACGGTGATCCGTGTGGCGACCGAGGACGATCTCAAGCATATCGAGGAAAACAAAGCCAAGGAAAAGAAGGCGTTCAAGCTTTGCCTGGAGAAGATTGAAAAGCATAAGCTGGAGATGAAGCTGGTCGACGTCGAGTATACCTTCGACAACAACAAGATCCTGTTTTATTTCACCGCCGACGGCCGCGTCGATTTCCGCGAGCTGGTCAAGGACCTGGCTTCGGTCTTTAAGACCCGCATCGAGCTGCGACAGATCGGTGTGCGCGATGAGGCAAAGATGCTGGGAGGACTGGGTATCTGCGGACGTCCGTTCTGCTGCTCCTCCTTTTTGGGAGAGTTTCAGCCGGTCTCCATCAAGATGGCCAAAGAACAGGGACTGTCGCTCAACCCGACCAAGATTTCCGGCACCTGCGGCCGTCTGATGTGCTGTCTGAAGTACGAGCAGAACGCCTACGAGGATCTGCTGCGCATCACTCCGAAGGTGGGAGCTTATGTTTCTACCAGCGAGGGCAAGGGTACCGTCACCGAGGTCAGCCTGCTGACAGGACTTTTGAGGGTGCGCCTGGACAAAGCCAACGACGGCGTGCCGATGGTCTTTGAGCGCGAGGCGGTCAAGGTGATCCGTGATGCCCGTCCACAGCGGGAAGAGTACGACCACAAGAGCGAAAAAGAGCTGAAAAAGCTCGAAAACTGATCAAAAGGACACCCAGCGCAAAACAGGGCGGGAAGTTGGAGTTTTGACCAACTTTTTTCGATAAAAAATCGTTATAAATACTGCCATTTGCATAAAAAATTTCGTTAGGTAAACAAAAAATCGAAAATAAATTGTATTTTGCAGTTGATTTTTTTGCGCGATATGTTAAAATAGGGTTGTACAGACAGCTTGTACGTTGTCCGAAGAAGGAAAACAAAAATTAATGGAGGTGTCAAGTTATGGCATACAAAATCAGCAGCGATTGCATCAGCTGTGGTGCATGTGAAGCAGAGTGCCCAGTAGGCGCTATCTCCGCAGGAGCAGACAAATACGAAATCGATCCAGGTAAATGCATCGATTGCGGTGCTTGCGCAGGCGTTTGCCCAGTAGGCGCTCCAAAAGCTGAATAAGTTTTGAAGCAAAAAGGGAAGGTGGTTTTACCGCCTTCTTTTTTTGTGCTCAAAAATGGGCAACAAAAAAGGAACCCAGAGGGCGGTCACTCACAGGTACAAAAAGTGGACTATGGGCAACCGGAACGGCAGCAAAGAGGCTCGGAGATACTCTCCGGGCCTCTTGTATTGTTATCGTTTTAGCATAACGACACCCCTCGGCTCTGTCGAAGAGCGTAAAAAGCCTTATCTTCAAGTATCGAACAAAGCGAGAAAAGGATAATAACAATCTTCTTGCAAGGTGATGGCTGATTTAGCGTGTCGAGTCCAAGTTTACGGATTGTAGGGCAAGTGATGCAGGCGGCAGATTTTTCAGCGTCTCTCTTCGTGAGAGGTCTGCCGGTATCATGCCCTTCTCAGGCTCGTTCAAGGCCCCCGGTGAAGCCGGGGGCCTTGAGTAGAGGCTTATTTAACGATTGCGGTAGAATCATTTTCAATAGCCGGCGGCTTGCATTTTCAGCAGAAGCATGGCTTTCGCTTAGTCATCCCAGTCATCGTCATCATCGTCGTCCCGCTCATCGTCGTCAAACCGATCGTCCCAATCGTCATCGTAGCGATTGTCCCAGTCGTCATCATCCCAGTCGTCGCTGTCGCCGGGATAATCGGAACCGGTGGGATCGCCGTACCAATCATCGTCGTCGAACCGGTCGTCCCAATCGTCATCGTAGCGATCGTCCCAGTCGTCGTCATTCCAGTCGTCGCTGTCGCCGGGGTAGTCGGAACCGGTGGGATCGCCGTACCAATCATCGTCATCGAACCGATCATCCCAATCATCATCGTAGCGGTCGTCGTCCCGATGGTCAATGTCCACTTCCTTCACCTTTCCGGTGTAGGCGTCCACCTCGTACTCGTATTCCACCCCGTCCAGGATGAACTCCACTTCGTAGTCCCCATCGTCCAGGTCGTAGTCTTTCTCTACGAACTGCACATCGCTGCGGCCTACCTGAGCGGATACCAGATTCTGCGCTGCTGCGGCGTTGATATATCCTTTATCGCCATAGGTATCATCGTAGTCGTCCTGACCCAGGGTTACCGCCTGGGATCCGATCTGATCCGTCTCCACTGCGATACGCACCGAGGTGGCCAGGTCATCCAGGAAGTGATCTGTGGGATAGGCAGAGCCTCTCTCCAGCTTCAGTACGATATTGCGCTCATGCCCTCCCACGGTGGTGTCAAAATAGCCGGCAGCGTGAATCTCATCCACCAGCTCCCCCACCACGGCGGTGCAGGGCCGGCCCTCATAACCGGTGTAACCGGCCAGTACCGTCCGGCCGTCGTCGTTGAGGGCATTCAGGGCCACCACATTGCCTCCATCGTCATAATCCATCTCGATCTCCGGGTTTACGCTGAGAAGGACGGTGCCCACGCGGGCAGATGTTTCCTCCTGAGCAAGAGTACCGGTGCTTACAGACATGGCGTCGGAAGAGCTGGCATTCCCGCCGCATCCGGTGAGAGCGGTGAGGGCGAGGGCAGCAGTGAGGCTTAGAGCCATCAGTCTACGCATATTCTTTTTCATGAATGTCCACTCCTTTGATTGGTTAAATTTGTTTTCGGTTGGTTTTCTGTCCGAAGGATACGGAACCGCTTCTGGAAAACCGGGGTCAACCGAATAATTTTTGAAATATTTTTTTACCGGCCCTTCCAGGTGTTTCGATATGTGAGACACGGCGATGCTGCTGAACAAACGAAGCCGTCCGCGCAAAAAGCAAGCGGTCATCGATCAGTCATCATCATCCCGGCTATCCTCGTCCTCGTCGTCCCATTCATCACCATCACCGTCGTCCCCGTCATCATCGCCCTCCCAATCGTCATCGTCATCATAACGGTCACCATCATCATCGTCCCAATCGTCGCTGTCTCCGGGGTAGTCGGAGCCGATAGGATCGCCGTCCCAGTCGTCATCCCAATCCTCCCGCCAATCCCCGTCATCCTCCTCATCTGATGGGATTATCGGGGATGGATCTGCGACTGGATCCGGTGGGGACGGCGTTACAGGTATCACCACCTCTGTCTGGGGCGGCTCCTGGG
>NZ_CALXIN010000033.1 GCF_944388365.1 uncultured Negativibacillus sp.
TAGGGCAGACAGCCATTGTCATAATTGACGGTGACTCCATGGTCCAGATAGTTGATCTCCATCGAATGAATCCCATCCAGCTGATTCAGCTGGTCCCGCAGTGTCTGATAATCAGGATGTCTGTGTTGTGTGTGAAAATATGCGCTTTGACGACTCATCACAATCACCTCATCCATAGCATCCCCTAAAAAATTCCGCCCATACCAAAAAGGTAGGGGCGGAAAAAATTGGAAGATTCTTTTATTTTCTTCTTTCCTTGATGACCTTGTAGAGCTGGATGATAACAGTCGGCAGGAAAGCCAGCAGATAGATCATGCCGACATCACCGGCGGTCAGATCCGCAATCATGAACAGGCCATGGAATGCTGGGATGAACAGAACCGCATTGAGCAGCAGCAGACCTGCCAGGAAGGCCAGGATGGAGTAGATATTGGAGCGCAGGCCGAGCTTAAAGATCGAAGCATCGGCACGGCAGTTGAAGCCGTGGAACAGTCTTGCCAGGGTCAGTGTTGCAAATGCCATTGTGCTTGCCAGTGCAGCACCGCTCTGTGCCAGACCGATGTGGTATGCGGCCATGACAAAGGCGCCGATAATTGCGCCCTGTACCAGCAGGGTCAGCATAAAGTCCTTGGTCATGATCGACTCTTTTGGATTTCTTGGCTTCTGGTTGAGCAGGTCCTCACGCGGAGGTTCCATACCGATGGCAATCGCCGGCAGCGAGTCGGTCAAGAGGTTAATGAACAGCAGATGAACCGGCTCGAAAGGAATCGGCAGTGCAAACAGCGAGGTGTACAGTACGCTGAGGATACCGGACATATTGCCGGACAGCAGGAACTTGATGGCGTTCTTGATGTTTGCATAGACGTTTCGACCGTTGGTAACCGCTTTGACGATGGTTGCAAAGTTGTCGTCGGTCAGAATCATTGCAGCGGCATCCTTGGAAACCTCGGTGCCGGTGATACCCATAGCAACACCGATGTTTGCTTTCTTCAGTGCAGGAGCATCGTTGACGCCGTCGCCGGTCATCGAAACGATCTTGCCCTTCTTCTGCCATGCATCGACGATGCGGATCTTATGCTCTGGAGAAACACGGGCATAAACCGAAACATGCTCCAGCTTTTCTGCCAGCTCTTCGTCGCTCATCTTGTCGAGTTCCACACCGCTGAGCGCGATGTCGCCCTCTTCGAAAATACCAATCTGTTTTGCAATCGCAGTCGCAGTAACCTTGTGGTCACCGGTAATCATTACGGTGCGGATGCCGCCGCGTTTTGCATCGGCAACAGCCTTCTTGGATTCCTCACGCGGCGGGTCAATCATCGAAACAAGGCCGACGAAGGTGTATCCGCTTTCGTCCTCCAGATTCAAGGTGTCACAGCAGGAGCTGTCCGGGAGCTCCTTATAGGCGAAGGCAAGGACACGCAGACCATTTTCCGACAGATGGGTATTGGTCTCGGAAATCTTTTTCTTATCTTCCTCTGTAATCGGGCGAACTCCCTCAGAGGTTACAACATTGACGCTGCGAGCAAGCAGAACGTCCATGGCGCCTTTGGTGCAGAGGGTATACACGCCATCCAGGCAGTGCAGTGTGCTCATCAGCTTGCGGTCAGAGTCAAAGGCCAGCTCTGCCAGACGAGGATGCTGGGTACGATAGGTGGTCTCTTCCACCCAGAATTTATGTGCGAGGTTAATCAGTGCAACTTCGGTCGGGTCGCCGATCTCCTTGCCGTCCACTGAAGTGGAATCGTTTGCAAGAACTGCGGTCTTGAGCAGCCAGCGATGTGCCGGATTTGCAAAATCGAGGTTTTCTCCATCAAACAGAGTAAAGTCAGCGTAAACCTGTTTGGTGGTCATCTTGTTCTGGGTCAATGTACCGGTTTTATCCGAACAGATAACCGATACCGAACCCAAGCTTTCAACAGCGTTGAGTTCCTTGATGATGGCATTTTCTCTGGCCATCTTCTGGGTACCCATTGCCAGTACGATGGTAACAATCGAGCTAAGTGCCTCTGGAATTGCTGCAACAGCCAGTGCAACAGCAAACATCAGAGAATCCAGAATCGGCATTTCACGATACAGGCTCAGGCCGAATACAACGATACAGATGCCGATAATCGCAATCGCCAGCTTCTGGCTGAAGTTATCCATGCTCTCCTGCAAAGGAGTCTTTTTCTGCTGGGTCTGGTTCATCAGTGTTGCAATCTTACCGATTTCGGTTTTCATACCGGTAGCAGTAACAACAACACAGGCACGACCATAGGTGACAAGCGAGCCGGAAAAGACCATGTTTTTCTGGTCACCCAGTGCAACACTTTCCGCATCAATGACATCGCTGATTTTATCAACGCCTTCCGACTCACCGGTCAGCGAGCTTTCGTTGACCTGCAGCGAATAGTTTTCGACGATACGGCCGTCAGCTACGACAAGGTCGCCGGCCTCCAGCATCAGGATATCGCCAGGAACGATATCTTTGGATGGAACCTCCACCTTTCTGCCGTCGCGCATGACCTTTGCGCTTGGCGAAGAAAGAGCTTTCAGGCTTTCCAACGATTTTTCTGCCTTAAAGTGCTGGACGGTACCCAGAATCGCGTTCAGGGTGATAACTGCAAGAATAACGATGGTGCTTTCGCTGTTGCCCGATACTGCCGAAATAATCGCCGCAATAATCAGGATGATAACCAGCAGGTCCTTAAACTGCTCAAGAAAAACAACCAGCGGACTTTTCTTCTTTTCCTCTGCCAAAGCATTTTCTCCGTAGGTTTGGCGTTGTTTTTCCACCTGAGCCTGTGTCAGACCATCCTTGGTTACACCAAACTGGTCCAGCACCTGCTGCGCGGTTTTGCGGAACATTTGATCCATTTTGTAAATTCCTCCTTCAATTCCAAAGCAAGGCACTTTGCACTGTCACTGTACAAAGGCAATAAAAAAAGACTCTTCCTGCGTTTCCAATACCAGTATGTACGGAAACCACATGAAAAGTCTTGTTACCAAAAAGTTTGGCACATAGCGCAGAAGGCACTTTACAGAGCCAACGAGATTGTTGCGCGTATGTCGTGAACTACTCCCTTTTAATATGGGTACTGTGTTTTGTTTGATACATAGTATATCTGCAAAAATGTGTTTTGTCAAGTATTCCCAGTTTATTTTCAGGATAAAACCTTTTTTACATTATACTCACTGCAATCGAAGGCAGCAGGAAAAACAATGCGGAGAAAAAATTGGCTGCCATGGCACACATCAGCTTTTCTTCGTCGCTGAGCCCATCAAACTCCTCTGCATCTTCTCTTCTCTCCTGATTTGCATAGTCAGAAATGCCTTTATACTTTTTCTCTTCCTTCCTTCTTTTAAACAGGATACCAAGTGCTTCTCTGGCACTGACCAGGCCTCCTCCGACGCCATCCAACTGCAAATAATTCTTCCATAAGAGTCCCAAAAAAGTAACACCCAAAATAAAAAATGGATAGTTTAATACCGTAAAATGTCCCGAGGTATTTCCATACTTTGCCCATAACAAACAAAGGAGTGCACCGATCATCAAGCGGGTCAGTGTCTTATAAATCATCGGTCCAATCATATACTTATTGTATTTTTTGAAAAAGTTTTTCATTCCCGTATAAATTCCTTTCTGTTTTGACGTTACTTTCTTTGTAAATCTTTAAAAACCCAAAAACCACAAAACAGTTACCTGAGCATAAAGCCCAGGTAACTGAAAGTTTGTGTAAAATTTTTGAAGATGAGTGAAACAAACGATTATGCGTTGTATTCTGCTGCGATTGCATCCATCTCTTCAGTGGTGTAACCGTTGACGTTGGTCTCCCAGTTCTTCATCTTTTCGTTCTGGCTACCAAACATTGCGTTCATCTTGGAGTATGGATTGATCTTAGTCAGGCACCATGGAACGTTGTAGTATACTGGCAGAACAAGTACATGGTCGAGCATATAAGCTTCTGCTTTTGCGTATGCAGCATAACGAGCATCCAGATCATCGTGGATTGCGTTTGCAGCATCTACCAGCTCGGTAAACTCTTTGTAGGTATCCAACAATGCTTTTGTATTTTCATTTTCCTCTACGTCATTGATCTTGGACTGGGAGGTAGAATAGTAAGCGTTGTCGTAACCGTAGGTTTCCTGGCCGAGGTAGTTCTGTGGGTCACCGTAGTCAGCGCCCCAACCGTTCATAGTGATCGAGTGGAGATGTGGCTCATAAACTTCCTGAGTGGAGCTCTTGATATAGGTCTTGATTTCCAGTTTGATGAAGTCATCGCCCAAGCTGTTGGAAATGGTCTGAGCAAGAACGTTTGCACCGTCCAGAGATACCTGGTTAGCAGCTGCGATGTAGTATGTCATCGAAACTGGGAAGGTAACGCCAGCAGCGGTCAGTTCTTCCATTGCCTGCTGTTTGTACTGTTCGAATTTTTCGGAATCCAGACGAACCATGGTTTCACCATTGAGATCCGGCAGGCCCATTTCTTTCTGAACGAGTTTTACATAGTCGGTACCGTCAGAGGTGTAAACCAGACCCTTCATGGTGTAGAAGTTGTTTTCACAGCTCATTGGGTTAACTGCATTGATTCGTGGATAGTACTCAGAGAAATCAAGTCCGTAGTAGATTGCTTTTCTGAATGCTTCGTTAGCGATCGCAGTGTTCCAGTTGGTATCTTCTGTGCCGTCTTCATTCAGTTTGTTGTAGTTAAAGTGAATCTGATAGGAATATTTATCAGCAGGTCTTTCAACCAGATACTGGTTAAAGTCGTTGTTCTCATTGCCGCTGATGGTCTTGATGTTTGCTTCTGTCAGATCGGTGTAATCAACCTCACCTGTCTGATACAGCTGGAAAGCAACGTCGGTAGACTCTACCATCTTGATGGTAACAGTGTTGAACAGTTTGCATTCAGTATCCCAGTATGTTGGGTTTTTGGTAAAGGTTTTCTCATTGCCCTGAATGTAAGCGGTCATAGTGTAGCAGCCGTTGTACCACATGGTCTCGTTGTTCATTGCTTTAACACCGTCAACGCCCAGTTCATCGATCATGCCCTGTGCCAGTGGGTACAGACATGCGTATGTAGCAACAGTGTCGAAGTATGGTTTTGGTTCAACGCAGGTATAAACAACTGTCTGAGGATCGGATACATCAATTCCAACCATTTCCTGGAATTTAGAACCTTCACCAGCAGTCAGAGCATAAGCTTCTTCTTTGCTCAGGCTCTTGGTATATTCATAGTATTCCGATGCGCCTTTGATCATTTCAACTGGCATCGAAGTGTTTGCAGAGTCATTTTTGTGGAAGTTCAGTACCCACTCCAGACCGGTTGCAAAGTCCATAGAGGTAACGTCAGCTTTTTCTTGAGCGTTCATGTCAACCCATTTAACGCCTTCACGAAGTTTAAATGTCCAGGTTAAGCCTCCATCTTCGGTTCCCCATTCTTCAGCAAGTGCTGGAGACAGTGCACCGTGGTTATCTACTTCCAGCAAAGGATCAGTCAGGTTACAGAGGTTTTCAAAGTCGGCTGCCAGCTGGCTATAGAGAATGTTGAATGTTTCCAGCTCACGGGTTGCTACTTTCGGGATAACAAGATCGGTGATTTCATCAGCCGAAGCTTCTGTAGTTTCAGAGCTGCCATTTGCTTCCGAGGATGTTTCTCCGTTTGCATCGCTTCCGCCAGTCGAGCCGGAACATCCGCTCAGTACAAGCGCACTTGCCAATGCCAATGCGAGAAGTCGAGAGATTGTTTTCTTCATTACTACTTTCCTCCTTTATCCCTCAGTCTTGGTGAATAAGACTTTCGGGGCACCTATTACGGTTATATTCTGGTGATAATTTAATTTAAGTGAAATATAACCGTCTCAGCTGATTGTTTCAAGAATACCACATCATGAAGGATATGTCAATAATTTATTTCAAATTTTTTAATAAAATTCCTTTTTATTGCCAATTATCTGGCAATATTCTGCATAATTGAATAAATTTTGCATGTATTACGCTAAAATCCTGCATAATATCGTATTTATAAAAAACAGAGCTGACCCATTTGGGCCAGCTCTGTTTTACTATGAGAAAAATATTTTTACTGAACTTCTTTTCTATACTGTTCAAGCTCTTTCTGGTTACCATAGACAAAGTGTCCTGGCAGAATTTCTTCCCAAACTGGCTTGTCAACAGAATAATCATGGATAGATGGATCGTAAACCAGCAGTTTCTTCTTTTTCTCAACTTCTGGGTCTGGCTGAGGAACAGCCGACAGCAATGCCTTGGTGTAAGGATGCAGCGGATGCAGGAAGAGTTCTTCTGCCTCAGCAAGCTCAACGATTCTACCTTTATGAATAACGGCAATACGGTCCGAGATAAAGCGTACAACCGACAGGTCATGCGCAATAAACAGATAGGTCAGACCTCTGCTCTTTTTCAGCTTATTCAGAAGGTTCAGTACCTGCGCACGGATCGATACGTCCAGCGCGGAAATTGGCTCGTCAGCTACGATGAACTCTGGCTCCATAATCAGCGCTCTAGCAATACCGATACGCTGTCTCTGACCACCCGAGAACTCGTGTGGGAAACGGGAAGCGAACTCTGGCAGCAGACCTACTTCGTGCAGAGCTTTCTGTACCTTCTCTTCACGTTCTTTCTCATCTTTATAAAGATGGAAGTTGAGCAGACCTTCAGAAATGATATAGTCAACCTTCGCACGTTCGTTCAGCGAAGCCATTGGGTCCTGGAAGATCATCTGGCATTTACGAATAACTTCTTTATCAAGATTTACATCAATCTTGCCGTTGATCTTCTGACCTTTAAAATAGATTTCACCTGCAGAGGTTGGGTTGATTCTCAGAATCGCACGTCCGATAGTGGTTTTGCCAGAACCAGACTCGCCTACCAGAGAGAATGTCTCGCCTTTGTAAATGTCAAAATTGACATGGTCTACAGCTACGAACTTCTTTCTTCCGGTTCCAAAACTAATCTGCAAATCTTTAATTTCGATTAATTTCTCTCTTTCTGCCATAGCCATTATCTCCTCTCTCTCATTTTCTCACGCAGACGGCGAACGGCCTCTGGCTGCTCGATCTTTGGAGCACGTGGGTCCAGATACCAAGTCTTCGCGCTGTGTGTTTCAGAAATTGGGAAGAACGGTGGCTCTTTGACAAAATCAATCGCCAGCGCATGTTTATTACGAGGTGCAAATGCATCACCTTTGATGGTATTAAACAGGTTCGGAGGAGTACCCTCGATGGAAGGAAGTTCCTGACCTTTAACACCCAGCTGTGGCAGTGCAGAAAGCAAAGCCCAGGTGTATGGATGCCAAGCATCATAGAAGATCTCATTAACCAAACCATATTCAACGATCTGACCAGCGTACATAACAGCAACACGGTCAGCTACGTTTGCAACAACGCCCAAGTCGTGGGTGATGTAAATAACAGTCATGTGCAGTTCAGACTGCAGGTGACGTACCAGGTCCAGAATCTGTGCCTGAATGGTTACGTCCAGAGCGGTAGTAGGCTCGTCACAGATCAGGATCTGTGGACGGCAGGCAACAGCGATTGCGATAACTACACGCTGTCTCATACCACCGGAAAACTCGTGTGGATACTGATTATAGCGGCGCTCTGGATCAGGAATACCTACTTTTTTGAGCATCTCGAGTGCTTCTTTTTTAGCAGCTTCGCCCTTCAGTCCCTGATGCAGCTCAATACTTTCCTGAATCTGTTTACCAATCTTTTTCAGTGGGTTCAGAGAAGTCATTGGGTCCTGCATAACCATTGCGATCTTTTTGCCTCGAATGGTCAGCCACTCTTTTTCAGTTTTGTATTTGGAAATATCTACGCCTTCATACATGATGCTGCCGCCAGTAATGCTACCGTTTGCATCAAGCATACCGATGAAAGATTTTGTGAATACCGATTTACCGGAACCAGATTCTCCTACAATCGCCAGTGTTTCACCTTCATAAAGGTCCAAAGAACACTTTCTGATTGCGGTCAGCTTGCGTCCACGTAAACTGAACTGGATTTCCACATCTTTAGCAGATAAAATTGGTTCTTTTGCCATTATGCTTTCCTCCTGTTCCTAGTTTATACGTGATTTCGTGGGTCAGAAGCATCGGAGAATGCGTTACCGATCAGGTAGAAGGTAACGGTAATCAGCGATACGATAACAGCTGGGAATACGAGCAGGTAAGGATAATCCAGGAAGTAGCTACGTGCGTTTCTCAGCAGAATACCCAGAGAAGGTGTGTTGATGTCAAGGCCCAGACCGAGGTAAGACAGAGTGGACTCCATACCGATGGTACCTGGGATGGACAGTGCCAGTCGCAGGATGATAACGCTGATCAGCTGCGGCAGAATGTTCTTAATAAGGATTCGATGGATTGGAGTACCCAGTGTTCTGGATGCAAGGTTGAACTCACGGTCACGATACATCAGTACCAGGTTACGTACGTTTCTTGCCATTACCAGCCAGCCAAAGCAGATCAGCGATACTGCCATGATGGTGAAGCTCTGACCGATCAGCAGTGCGATCAGGGTCATGTAAAGAATAGTAGGAACGTTGTGAATGATGTTGTACAGCTCGGTGAAGAAACGGTCGAGCTTGCGGACATAACCCCACAGACAACCGATGGTGATACCCAGTGCACACTCACCGATTGCTACGATCAGAGCCAGTTTGATGGAGGTCTGAGATGCGTACCAAACCTGGCACCAGTAGTCACGTCCGATGTTGTCAGTACCGAACCAGTATTCAGAGTTCGGGCTGATAAATGCTTTCGAGCTGTCTGTAACAAGTTCTGCATAGTTGTATTTGCCGATGGCCAGTGCGATGAAGGAGAAAATTACCAGGCCAAAGAAAATAATACTAAGTACTACTGCAGATTTTTTCTTCAAAAAGTTCTGGAAAACAGATTTCCAATACGAGTAGTCGGAATAACCGATCATCTCAGCAGCCTCTGGAGAATACTCTACAAAGGTAAAGAGTTCGTCTTCATTTTCCAGTTTCTGATCCAATACTTTGTTCTGGTCTTCCACTATCTCGAACCTCCTTTGCTAGCAAGTGTAATTCTTGGGTCGATGATCATCATCAGTACGTCGCCCAGGAATACGCCCAAAATACCCAGGGATGCGTACAGGATTACCAGTGCCTGAACAATGTTTGTGTCATAACGGCTGATCGAGTCGGTCAGCAGAGGACCCATACCTGGTACAGAGAAGAATCTCTCAACCAGCAGGGAACCACCGATGGTCAACAGCATGGATGCCGGCAGGTACTGTGCGATCGGAACGAACGCATTTCTCAGAACGTGTCTAACCATGATTGTTTTGGTAGACATACCTTTTACACGAGCAAGCTTGATGTAGTCTTTGTTCAGCTCATCAATCATGTAACGTCTGGTCCACAGTGCGTAGTACGCAATGGAGGTCATTGCCAGACACACAATTGGAAGGATACTGGATGGACCAGGGTTACGGCTGGAATACATTGACGGCAATCCCAGAACACGTGAACCGAAGATCAGCACCAATGAGTAGGATACCAGTCCTGGTACTGCGTTTACAAAGATGGTGTAAGCGGTACCAATGTGGTCAAAGAGTCTGTCTTTATGACGGGTCTGCAGGATACCAACTGCAACACCGATAACAAGCGAAATTGCAAGGGAGGTCAGACCAAGTCGCATCGAGATGGCGAATTTACCACCAATAACTTCCTCAACCGGAACGCCGTTCTGAATACGTCTGGATTCGCCCAGATCAAAATGGAGAAGATCTCCATAGAAACGGAAAAGCTGTACCGGAATCGGGTCAAGAAGTCCTGCCGCGAGCAACTGCTCATTTTTCTGCTCCTCTGTAAATTTCATCAGCTGTTCTTCTGTGAAATAGTAGTCAGTAGGAAGCATTCTCAGCAACAGGAAAACGATTGTAACAATGATGAGTACTGTCACAATCGACTGTAACAGTCTTTTAATAGTATATTTGATCATTATTATTCAACTCCTGAATTCTATTACTGTTCATTGGATTTCACTCCAATAGACCACCAACCAGGTCTCTTAGGCTTTTTGTAGTTTCTGTACGGCAGGTACAGAGAGCACTCAAACACTGTAAGCTTCCGGTTATCAGTCTCGGGATCACGATCAGTAACCTGCTCACCCCCTGGACTGCCTGGTTCTCTTTGAGTGCAAGGTCAAGCTGTACATTTTCGGGCCCTCCAGCTTGATCACAGCCAAAGCAGACAGCTTTGTTTCTGTTTTTTTCATGTTTTTCCTCCTTCGCATAGCAGGGTTTACTTAAAAACCAAGCCAATCGCATCTGCCATTAAAGTTTATACGAGAGATTTTCTAAACAAATCTCTCGTACCATGGCAGCCTTTTCATTGATCCTCACAAACACCTTTGCCAATCTAAATCATACAGAAAACAGTATATTTATAAAATTTCCTGTGTAAATAACACTCGATCGGATTCAGGGGTGACATCAATATTTATCGTAATAAAGGATAACAGATATCATCGCCTTTGTCAATATTATATATTACCTAATAACTATTTCAAGGATTTGCCAGCAAATTGCACAACCAAAGATTACCTAATTTCGTTCCCGTTAAATTAAATTGGGTATTTTGTATGTTTAAGGCATTAATTTGTATGCACTTGTGCTAACATTTTTTGCTTTTTTAGAATAATTTGCAAAAAAAATGTGAAACTGTCAAAAGTCTTTGTAGGTTATTTTTCATTGATGACCAATAATTTTGACTTTTTGCCCATCAAACGGACTAATTTTTTGTTCAATATTGCGGATAGACAGAAGTATCCATCTCCATACGCCGTATTTTTATTGATATATCTTCCATATATTGATACTTTAATTTAGTAAAAATTCCATTTTCGTTCCATTTATAGATCCTTTTGCCTTTGTTCAAATCTGTTACAGTCTCTTTTAATTTAAAAAAGAGCGCCGCAAGTTTTCGTGTCAAAAATATGCCTGCGGCGCAAAAAGATAAAATTAAATTGTTTTAAAAATGTATCCTGTCTCTTCCTGATATACCTGACCAGCCTTTAAGACAACGCCAGGAAAGTCCGGATGCTCCATTGCGTTTGGAAAATGCTGTGTTTCCAGGCAAAAACCATCCCGATTGTGGTAAATTGCACCCTCTTTTCCATCAATATGGCTTCCTTCCAGGAAATTTGCCGTGTATAGCTGCAGACCAGGCTGTGTTGTATGACATTCCATCAAAATACCGCTCTGTTCACTGTATGCACGAGCGCACAATCCCTCGGCATCTTTTCGCAGCACATAGTTATGATCGTAGCCACTGCCGTTTTTCAGATGCTGATTCTCCTCGTTGATGAATTCCCCAATCATGTGCATTTGACGGAAGTCCATAGGCTTTCCTTCATCGCTGTCCAACGAAACCTTTCTCCCTGTTGGAAGACAGCCCGCATCATTTTCGGTAAACTGGTCTGCAAAAATCTGCAGATACTGCCCCAAAGCTGATCCGCTCTGATGACCGTTCAGATTAAAATAAGCATGATTGGTTAGGTTAATTACGGTATCTTTATCGGAAATCGCATGATAACAAATCCGAAGTTGGTTGTTGTCTTCTAATATATAATGTACGGCAGCCACAAGATTACCTGGATAACCTTCTTCCCCATCGGGACTCAGCCTTGTGAATACGACGCTGTTCTTTCCTGCAATTTCTCCGTTCCACAGCCTGCGCTGAAAACCGGTGGGGCCTCCATGCAGATGGTTTGGTCCATCGTTAATCGCCAACTGATATTGCTGCCCATTGAGTGTAAAGCAACCCTTTTCGATACGGTTGGCGTGTCTGCCTGGAACCGACCCCAGACTTGCCGTCTGTTTTTCATAAGCGGCTGCATTGTCACATCCAAGCACGACATCTCTCCAATTCCCCTGACGATCCTGAACCATAATTGAAACAATGGATGCACCAAATTCGGTCAGGCTGACCGACATCCCATTTGCATTGACGATGGTGTATAAATGCACCTGACGTCCATCGCTGAGCTTTCCAAAATCCTTTTTTTCTACTGACAAAACAGTTTCCTCCCATCCTTTTTTCTTACATTATATACAGTTTTTTTCTATTAAACAAGCGGTTCACTCCTGTGATTTTCTCTGAGCAGCGTATGCTGTGTGTATGTCCAGAAATCGGTCCCCAGTCCTCGCAGAAAAACAGTATATAACAAAAAGAAAAGTGCGGCAGAAAAAGCAACTGCCAGCGGCTGAGCTACCCCGCTGTTCCATAAGCGGCTGAATACCAGCCGCATAAGTGCGGCGGCGGTCGCTGAGGCTAACAATGGACGCCCTATCCAGTTTTCCAGGCGCAAGGACAAACCTGTGTTCCGCAGTACCCAAACCAGACAAACACTGCCTCCCAGCAGAGCACTGAGCAGCTCTCCGCAGAGATAACCATGGATACCCAGACGCAGTACTCCTCCCAAAAACAGCGTGCAGCACAAGCCCGTCAAACTGGCTACCACAGTCAGCACCGAGCAGCGTTTTTGCAGTCCGATGCTCTCCAGCACACTTTCCAGCACCGCATAATAAAAGCCCGCCATTGTAATCGCCACCAAAAATGCCAGGTGCTGCCCCACTTTTTCATTTTGATAGAGCAGCAGCCCCAGTTCCTTCCCCATCGACAGCATCAATGCCATGGAAGGAAAGCCGATCAACCCGACAATATGCAGCGCCTTTGCCGTTTTGCGCCGAATCATCGCCGTATTATCCAGCGCATGTTCCGCTGAAAATCGAGGACTGAGCACGGTAATCAACGGTGAGAGAAAGGCCGACGGCAGCATCAGCATCGGTATGGTCATTCCCGAAAGCACACCGAACTCCTCCATCGCTGTTTCATAGCTGCTGCCTGCCCGCATCAAAACCCTGGGAATCAGCACCATATTGGCGGAGGAAATCAGCCTGCCAAGCAGAGTTGCCAAGGATACCGGCACTGCCACCGATGCAATATCCCGCAGGATACGTCCCATCCCGACGCTGTCGCGTCCGCGCAGTTTTTTTCGGCGCAGGCGGTACAGTCCGGTCAAAAAGCTGGCGCTGATGATTTCGCTGAAAATCATACCGCAGACAATCAGGGCTGCTGCCTGCCCATCATTGAGACTTCCCTTCTCCCGTGCCAGCGAAAACAGCACTGCTGCTCCTATGATGCGGCAGAGCATCTCCAGTGTTTCTGAGATGGTCGGCGGCAGCGTCTGTCCTGTTCCATAGAAAAACGCCTTGTGTACATTTTCAAATCCTGTCAGAAACAAGCAGGGCACAATCAGCAGCAGTGCTGCTTCGGTTTGGGGATTCCCTAAAATCTGATTTGCAAAGAAGGAACGTCCCAGCCCAAAGGGAATCGCCAGCAGACAGAATAGTCCCAGAAACAGACAGAGTGCCGTGCGGATCAGACGAATGATCGACCTTCCCTCTCCAATCGCCTGATAGGAGGCAGCTATTCGCGAGACCGACAGTGCAACACCGGTCAAGGTGCAGGATAACACTACATTGTAGGCCGACATGACCAGCCCATAGACAGCGATTGCCTGTGCCCCAGCCAACCTTCCCAGCAGGATGCGGTAGCCAAATCCCAGCATCTGCAGCATCACCGAGGAAGAGCTCAGCAGCAGGCAATGGTAAAAAATACTGTTCTTGTTGAGTTTCACGTCGATCCCCCCTGCAAAGAGGATATGCACACATGTCCAGGTTCAGCACCTTTCGCTGTAAAAAAAGAAAACAGCCTTTTGCTTTTTGCAAAAAGACTGTTTCCTTTTATTGATATTTTTATAACGCAGCGCATTATAATAGGTATATGATCACATTCTGTTCAGAAATTATCCTACCCTGCGAAAGATTTTTTTCCGCAGCACCTCTCTGTACGCCGTAATGATTCTGGACAGCGCCACATCATAGATGAAGAATACAACGTTGCCCATCAACAGCAATAGCAGAACGCTGTACTGTCCCAGCGGGCCAACCTCCTCCAGAACATCCTGAATTCTAAACAGATAGATGATAATCAGATAATTGGCGATCATCGCCACATTAAAGACGACGAATTTGACCAGATATTCCACCAGACGAACCCGAATCTTTTCCAATTTGCCCTTGAGCACCGGATAATATCCAAAGAAGCCCACAAACAACATGGCAGCTTCCTTGTCCGGACAGATGAACAGCGACAGAAATCCCACCGCTGCATAGACCATCCACGCTGTCGAATAGCCGTTTTCGATGACAACAACGATCAGAACCATTCCTGCCAATGCCGGCATGGTGTAGGTTGCGATCGGGATGATGGTTAAAAGCATCAGCAGCAGACACAGCGCGGAGGCAATGCCTCCCATCGCCACCTGCGTACTTTTTTTAATCACGAAATCACTTCCTACCGAGATTTAGCAGCAGCTGATCAGGTCGCCGCCCATGCATTCACAGCAGCAGTCCGCACACATCAGTCCGGTACACATATCACAGCCGCTGCAGCCGCCATACTGCACATTGCGGTAATCTCCATAGCCGTTGCCAGCCGCACGACCGGTGTTGCGCTGCCACATCAGCTGATTGAGCGCCGACTGATACTCCGAATTTGACGGATTCATCTGGACAGCGCGCGCATAACAGCTGTATGCCTGGTCCAGCCATCCGCGCACATAGAACACCCGTCCGCGCAGATAGTACCACTCTGCATCGCGGCGGTGCTGCGGAATTCCTTCCAGCAGTTCTTCTGCGTCGGAGGTACGGTTTGCGTTGAGCAGCTGGCGAATATCCGCAAACTGCGAGTAGCCGCTCTGCGCGGAACCATAGCTCTGACGAGAATATCCTCCCTGAGAAGAATAGCTCTGCTGCTGTTTGCGCTGACGCTGAATCTGGTCGTAGGCTTCGTTGATTTCCTTCATCTTCTCCTGCGCCAAATCTGCCAGCGGATTGTTTGCATAGTTGTCGGGATGGTATTTTCTGGCCAGCTCGCGGTATGCATTTTTAATCTGTTCATCCGAAGCGTTTGGCGAAACTCCCAACACCTGATATGGATCTGTCATTGTTTGTTGCCCTCTCTCTGTTGCTCAGTTCTATTTGAATTTTCTTCTGTTTGTGTCATTCTTTTTGCCATAATCTGATCGACCGTACTGCGCAGTCCCAGATCCAGCACATTTTCCAGCACGGTATCCAGTGAGCGCACTCCCAGAAGATCGTATGTCTTTCTCATCTCGGCGATGGTCAGATACAATGTTCCTCTGGCGTCAGCATACATGGTGCAGCGATCGGTTTCCTGTTCCTGTGCTGCACGCTCTGCAAAGGGATTGTACCGTCCTTTTGCAGTATCCTCATCCCAGTCGTCCAGTGCATCAATGAGATAAACAAAGCGTCCCAGCAGATATCCCAGCCGTTCCAGCACCCGCCGGCGCATTGGGTCCTCCGACAAGGAGGATAAAACCTGTCCCATCAGACAGGCGGTCGGTTCGGCAGCCTGGTCAACATTGGCACAGTGTCCGTCCTCCAGCTGCTGCTGACGCTGCATCTGTTCGCGCAGCTTTTGTGCAAGCTCCGGACGAAAAGCCGCAGCCTTGCGGTAGTCCCTCCGTGCAAACGGCAGGATCAGCCGGACCATCGTCCGCTTTAAAAAACCCTCGTCGTGCAGGTCATCCTCCAACTTGTGACAGGTCAGCAGCATTGCCACATCACAGCACAGCTCCAAACTCTCGTTTGGCCGGCAGCAGGTGCGCTTTTTGAGCGGATGCACGACACAGTGCTCTCGGCAAAAATGAATCTGCTTTTCCCGCAGCGCCATATCCAGCACTGCCAGAAAAACAAAATCGTAATTGAGTGTCATTCTGGCAAACCATCCATACCGGCGTGCCAGCTGCTTGCACAGTCCACAGTAGATTCCCTGATAGGCTTCCCATTCTTTGACCTTTAATTCCGCTTTGGCAGGTTTTATATAACCAAACATCGCTGACTGCACCTCCCAAAGACGAAATTTCTTTTATTATTTTACAATACTGGCGCTGTTATTTCTTGAACAGGCAGTAAACTTTTCTATTTTCTTCATATCCTTTCCCTTTTTTTCTGTAAAATTCCATTTTCTTCCGCCGCAATTCCCTTGTGAATTATACAAAAAACTGGTATACTATTCCATGTTTGAATCAAATACAATAACAACACAGCTACATCTGAACTGAGAATCGAGGAGGAATTTACTTGTTAAACCTGTTGATGATTGCGGTGGGACTTTCGATGGACGCCTTTGCGGTTTCGATGACCAACGGCATGTGCATTTCCGGTCACTGTAACAAAAACCGTTTTTTCGGCCACGCCTTTGTGTGGTCGGCAATGTTCGGCCTGTTCCAGGGACTGATGCCGCTGCTGGGCTACTTTCTGGGCAGAACCTTCTCTGCGCTGATCTCGTCGTTTGACCATTGGGTTGCCTTTTTGCTGCTTGCTTTCATCGGCGGCAAGATGGTTTGGGAAGCGATCCATCCTGAGGAGGAAGAATGTGACGTCAACCTTCCTTTCGGCACCATTGTCACCCAGGCCGTTGCGACTAGCATCGATGCTCTTGCTGTCGGCGTCAGCTTTGCGCTGCTTCAGGTGGAGATCTTCTCTGCAAGCGGTATCATCGCTCTGACCACCCTGCTGCTCTCGCTGGCTGCCTCCTTCCTCGGCAAAGGCTTTGGCTCGCTGCTCAAGAGTAAGGCGGAGGTATTCGGCGGCGTTATCCTCATCCTGATCGGCGTCAAAATCCTGCTTGAGCACACATTGCTTGCCTAAGCTAATTTGTATCTGTCAATGTATAAAAAATCCCTGCACCAGATTGGCGCAGGGATTTTTTATACATTATTCTTGTGTCTGCGGTTTTAAGCGCAGCACTGCACTGATGGGATAGTGATCGGATGGATAAGCACCGTCGTAGCTTTGGGTATTCACCGAAGCGGTGACCACCTCGAAATCGTCTGAGACGAAGATATAGTCGATCGGTTTAAATTTCTGGGTAATCTTCCCTTTAAATCCGTGGTAGGTGTTGCCGATCAGCTGGTCGAGAAAACCATAGATATCCTGCAAACGGACATCCTTGTAGTTCATCAGGTTTTCCCGCATCAGGCGGACCGCCTTGCTGTTAGGGCTGGCGTTAAAGTCCCCCATCACGATGGTCGGCAGCGGATCGGTCTGATTAAAGCGGTGGATCTGCTCCAAAATCAGCTTTGCGCCAAAGGTTCTGGCCAGAGGGCTGACATGGTCAAAGTGGGTGTTAAAAACACGGATGCGGCGTCCGCTTTTTTTCATTTTGACCTCCGCCACAGTACAGATACGGGGATAGACTGCAAAGTAGGCACGGCTGGGAACATCTGGATGTTTCGAAAGCCAGAACGTATGGCAGCTGGCTACCTCCACATCATTGTTCTTGATGATGATATCCGAATGTTCGTCGTTGTTCGGATTTTTTCCGCTCAGCCGTCCCTTTCCGAAGATGCTGTATCCTTCCAGCATTTCCTTGAGGTCCTGGCGCATCCGCGGCAGAAATTCCTGCACGCCGATGATGGCGGCATCCGACTCGGATATCATTCTTGCTGCAAGCTCTTTGCGGGTTTCCCAGCGGTTTTTGCGCTGTGGACCAAAGTCCCGCCGGAGATTAAAGGAGACGACCTTGATCACATCTCCCTGTGTCATTGATATAGCCATGGGTATCCTGCTCCTTTCTGCTTCCGGCTGTCTGTCGGTAAAAGGGACCAGTACACTGATCCCCTATATTTATTATAGCACAAATCCGCAAATTGCAAATAGGATATTTTTTACAAGTGAGAAAATTTATTGTATCTCCGCCTCGTCCAACGGTCCATACAAATCCACCAGCTGCGCAAACAGCGGTGACGCTACCTGTCCGCCGTACTCACCGCCCTCGATCAAAATGACCGCTGCATACTGCGGATTCTGTGCAGGAAAGAAGCCTGCAAACCACGCATGGACGATCTCCTCGCCTTCTTCGTCGTACAGTCCGGTCTGAGCGGAGGCTGTTTTTCCTCCGGCGCCGCCCTGCTTGGGCTGTGCCAGCGGTGCGCTTCCTTCCTCGACAACGCCGATCATCGCTTTCTGCAAAAATGCCGCCGTCTGCTGTGAAAACACCCGCACCGGTGCAGGAGATTCCTTTTCCTGCACCGTCTGTCCGTCCTCGGTGGTGCCCATCACCAGATGTGGTGTTACTGCCATTCCACCGTTGGCTACTGCACTGACCATCGCTGCAATCTGTACCGGTGTAGCAGTGAGCTTTCCCTGTCCAAAGGAAAAGTTTGCCAGCTCATGTGGACTGGACAGTTCTCCTAACGTCGGAAGGTTTCCCGCCTGCGCTATTACACCGTCTGCACGCTGTGTTTCCTGTCCAAATCCCAGTGCTTTTGCCATGCCAAGCAGCTGTTCGGCGCCAGTTTCCTGACCCAGCTTGATAAAATAAGGATTGCAGGATTGCTCGATCGCCCGCTTCAAATCGGTCTCACGGTGTCCGGCGCGGTTGTGACAGTAAAAGATTCGTCCTGCCACCGTGGTACCGCCGACACAGTCGACCGAAAAACTGGGGGAAATCCCTTCCTCCAATGCAGCGGCAGCGACCGACAGTTTGAAGCTGGAACCGACGCAGTACGGCAGCAGTGCGCGGTTGATCAGCGGCTGACCTGCATCTTCCAGCGCTGTTTCCAAATGGTAGGGATCATACTGCGGAAAGCTGGCGGAGGCAGTGATTGCACCGGTCTGCACATCCATCACTACGATGGCACCCTGATCGATCTGTTCTCCCACCTGCTCGACCGCCTGCTGCATCCGTTTATCAAGGGTGAGGATGACTCCCTGCTGCGGCGGTCGGGAACTGCCTTCCACCTGCATGCTACCGTTTTCCATCGGCCGTCCCAGTGCATCCACCTGGCAGCGCACCGTCACTTGCTCTCCGGCGGCAGCAAGCCGGTCATTGTAGGCTTGTT
>NZ_CALXIN010000034.1 GCF_944388365.1 uncultured Negativibacillus sp.
GCGTCATTTTTTTGGGTATGTTTCTGATTGTACCGGAGATTGCAGACAGCTTTTCGACCATTGCGGTCAGCATCAAACAATTTCCGGAGCAGGTGCATCGCTGGAGCCTGCAGCTGATGGACTATATGCCGCAGATTGCAGTGTGGCTGGAACAGCTGGATCAAAATATGGACATCGACTGGCAGAAAACAATCATGGAAGCGATCAGCTTTTTGCAGAATGGAGCAGGCAATGTGCTCAGCACCACCTTCAACGTGGCAGCTTCTATTTTCAGCGGTATTGTCACCGGATTTCTGGCGATCGTCTTTTCGTTCTATCTGCTGCTCAACAAGGAAAAGCTGGGCGGTCAGATCAAGCAGATTCTGTATGCCTATATGAAGGACGAGCACGCGGATTATATTGTTCGTGTCGGCCGGATGGCGAACAAAACCTTTTCCAGCTTTTTGTCGGGTCAGTGCATCGAGGCAGTCATCCTGGGATCGCTGTTCTTTGTTGCCATGACCATCTTCCGTTTCCCTTATGCACTGATGATCAGCGTACTGATCGCCTTTACCGCACTGATTCCGGTGTTTGG
Source organism: uncultured Negativibacillus sp. (assembly GCF_944388365.1). GTDB lineage: Bacteria > Bacillota > Clostridia > Oscillospirales > Ruminococcaceae > Negativibacillus. The sequence goes on from NZ_CALXIN010000034.1 coordinate 575, forward strand.
CGCATTTATCGGATGTATTGTCGGAGCATTTTTGATTTTGCTGCTCAACCCGATTCAGGCAATCTGGTTTGTTGTCCTGTTTCTGGTGCTCCAGCAGTTTGAAGGAAATGTTATCTATCCAAAGGTGGTCGGCGGTTCGGTCGGTTTGCCGGCGATGTGGGTGCTGGTTGCGGTCACACTGGGTGGAAGCACGATGGGTGTTGTGGGAATGCTTGTCAACATTCCGCTGTTCTCGGTGCTGTACAGCCTGTTCCGTGAGGCTGTCAAAAATAGATTGAAACAGAAACAGGTTCCAATCGAAAAATATCGGGAAAAACCACAGACAAAATGATCGAGTGAAAGAAGGAGTTATATGAATCATCTGTTTTCGATTGCAAATGAGTATTTGCAGCAATCCGACTGGAAGGATTTGGCGATGATCAAGTTCTGTTTGTTTGCAGTAGGAGTGGTCATCGGACTGTTTGTTCCAACCAAAGCAAAAAAAGCAGCCTTGATGACAGCGGTCTGTGTCTTTGTAGTTACCTATCTTCCTCTGATGACCAAACTTTTCAGAATCATCAGTGGAAAACATCCTCATTATTATGAGGGATAGGTGAAAAGCATCCAATTCAATCGTGTACGATTGTAAATAAGATGAACAAAAAGTTTCCCATTTACAAGCCTTTTTTTGTGTGATACTATGTACTTATACAGAAAAAGGCTTGTTTTTTGCCTGCGCCCAGCAAAAGAACAAGCAGAAACGGAGGAATGGCAGAATTGATAAAATGATAAAGAGAATACTTGTCGAAGGAAAAAGATAATATCGCCCAAAGATTTCTAAAAACGGGAGGAATGAAACCATGGACAAAACAAATACAGTTGCAGACAAAGGTGCCCTGGTGAAGGAATATGCCATCATCACAGCGGGTATCTTTCTGACAGCAGCAGCTGTATACTTTTTTATGATGCCTGCCAATATCGTTCTGGGAAGCATCACTGGTCTGGCCATTGTACTGGTCAACTTTATTCCGGTACAGGTATCGGTCATGACCTTTATTTTGAACGTATTCTGCCTGGTGATCGGCTTTCTGCTGGTAGGAAAGGAGTTTGGAGCAAAGACGGTTTATACCTCGATCCTTCTTCCAGTTTTCTTGTATGTGCTGGAGCTCTTGTTCCCAAACAACAGTTCGCTGACCAATGACCTGCTGCTGGATACACTGTGCTGTATCATTTTGATCAGCATCGGTCAGACCTTGATGTTCAATGCCAATGCTTCGTCCGGCGGACTGGACATTGTGGCAAAGATCCTCAACAAATATTTCCACCTCGAACTTGGCAAAGGTATTGCGCTGGCAGGTATCCTGACCGTCGCAACAACCATTCTGGTTTATGACGCCAAAACACTGATCGTCGGAATTCTGGGAACCTATTTTAACGGTTTGGTGCTGGACGAATACATCAGTGGTTTTGCAAGAAGAAAGAGAGTTTGCTTCCTGTCCGAGAAATATCAGGAGATTGCAGAGTATATCATGCATGATATCAAGAGAGGCGTTACCCTCTACGAAGCAAAGGGTGGATATGACCAGAGCAAAAAGGTAGAGGTCCAGACCATCCTTACCCAGAATGAATACGGACAGTTGATAGATTACATTCACAAAACTGACCCAATGGCCTTTGTAACGGTCAGCACGGTCAGTGAAGTTGTGGGATATTGGAACAAAGCTCGATAAAAAGATGGACTGCCGATAATTTTGGAAGGAAAGGAAACATGATTGAACTTGTGTTGTACAACGACCGTTATCGCCGCAAAACCCTGCAGCGCATCGCAGCGTTCTGGGGATTCCACAGCGGCCTGGTCGGAATTGCAGAAGAAGAGAGTTTTGAAGAAGAGAACAGTTCCCTTGCCGGCGATCTGAAAAACTGGACTGCGGAGGATCACCGTCTGTTTGTGATCCTCAAGGATGGTGCAGATGTGGGTTTTGTCCACCTGCACCGGATCGGTCCAATCGTCATGCAGCTGGAGGACCTGTTTGTGGATGAGCCGATGCGTGGACAGGGCATTGCGACCCAGGCCATCGCACTGGCAGAACAGGAGGCACAAAAGGTAGAAGGCATCGAAGCGATGACCATTGAAGTGGTCACCCGCAACGAAGCTGCCCTGCACCTGTACCACAAACTGGGCTATGACACGATGAGTATGGTGTCCCTGAGAAAAGAATTCGGACAAAACCGGCGTGACCGGCAGGCTGAATTTTTAGGGCTGCGTTTTCGGATTTAGCCGGATGTGCAAAAATACCGCAAGTGCTGTCAAAGAGTTTTGTATCTGTATCAAAAACACAGGCGTCACAACTTGTGGCGCCTGTGTTTTTGATTTTGTTTTTAATAAAATTAAAGGTTGACTTTTATTTTATTAAAGTTTATAATAAAATCAAGCTCACAGGAGAGGAGAAATCAGAATATGCCGATAGAAGTAGTTCCTTCGTGGATGGAAAATCTGGAGGAAGAGGACGTTGTGTTTATCAAAAAATTTATTCTGGCATCCGGATCGCTCAAGCAGATTGCATCGCAGTATCAGGTGACCTATCCGACGGTTCGGCTGCGGCTGGACCGGCTGATTCAAAAGATTCAGCTTGGCGAAAATCGGGAGGAGGACCCGTACATCTCGCTCATCAAGCGGATGGCTGTCAATGACAAGCTGGATTTTGAAACGGCCAAAATTTTAATCAATGAATACAAAAAGACAAGGGAGGAATAGAGAATGGAGTTTGCTTCGAGGGTGACTTTTTTGCTGTTGTTTTTATGGGTAGCGCCGTTGATTCTGGAGGTGTTTCTGGCTAGAACCCGCTCGAAAATCCCAGGATTGATTCTGCCGTCGCTGAGCTTTCTGGTATCGCTGATCCAGGTGTTCAGCGTAGCGGCTTACGGAGGATTCTGGAATGTGCTGGGAACACTGCTGATCGCCTTGCTCTTTAGCAACATCATGACCATTTTGCTGCTGCTGATTTATGTAGTCTGCCGCCGCCGTCGCGGGAAAAAAGAGGAACTTGACAAAATGAGTATTCAGGATTTATAAAAAAGAATCCCCTTCAAGCCAAGCTTGAAGGGGATTCTTTTTTATCAGCAGCACCTTTTAAGCATGACGTGCAGAAATTCCGGCGATAAAAATGGGGCAAATTGGGCAAGTGCTTTGGCAGAAAGCGGCTGTGCAGCGGAGAAGTGTTCCACCATCTGCTGCAATAGAGGTTGTTCGACAAAGGGTGCGAGCAGGAAAAGCTCCTCCTGAGAGAAGGAAAACTGCCGCTGCGACAGGATATGATGGAGATAATCGCGCGCAACAAAGGGAGCGAGCTGGGCGACAGTTTCACCGGATTCCAAAACAGCAGGGCTTTGTTCCAATAGATGCTGCATCCGCTCTGGACCGATAAACGGCGCCAGCAGCAAGCAGGTGGTGCTACCGGCGTTTTCCATAGGGAGCTGATCGACAATTTCGAGCACTAGTTCAGTCGAGAGCATCGGCGCTATCATGGCAAAGTCGTCGAGCGAGGTGATGAGCGGGCGATGAGCGCGCACCAGAGCTTCTGCATCCTCCTGCGTCAAAAAGGGAATCAGCTGCAAAAGCTGGTCAAAGCTTTCAAAAAACATGCTCTCTCTGTTTTGGTGGATCATCTCGGAAAGATCCCGCGGCTTGATAGCCGGTTCCAGGTCGATCAGGTGCTGTGCAGGGATAGCGTTGTTTTGCTGGGGCTCCAGCAGCTGATGCACCGTTGGAAGATAGGGGTTGTCGCCGAGCAGCTGGTCGATGGAAATGCCCAGAATGCTGCACAGCTGTGGCAGACGGGAGATGTCCGGCATGGTGTTGCCGCGCTCCCAGCTGCTGACCGCCTGAAAGCTGACAGACATCTCCTCAGCAAGCTCCATCTGGGTCATGTTTTTCTGGCGGCGATGTTGGGCGATGATCTCACCGGTTTTTTGTGTATCAAACATAACATTTCCTCCTTAGCGTTTGTAGTGGTTGGTTCTGCCTTTATCATAAACCAAGCGAGAAACCAACGACAGCAACCGTTGCTTGAGTTTTATTCAAGCGGTGATGGAACGCAAAGCCGCATGACATCCTCGCCGCCAGTATCTTTTTCTCCGATGTAAGCAAACCCAAAGGATTGATAGAGATGTTCCGCTGCATCATTTCCGGCAAACAGGCTCAGATAGATTTCAGGATAATGGTATTCTTCCCACAGCCTTTGAATCAGGATGCGCAGTGCAGCTTTGCCGTATCCTTTGCCCTGAAACGAATCGCCGATCAGAAGGCGATCCAGCCATACCCTGCCGTTGGGAGGATAGTCCATAAATAATCCGTACATGGCAAATCCAACCAGAGTGTCCTGGTCATAAATACCCACTGGACGCCAGACAGAAAGCTTGTCAGCTTCTGCCAGACATTGGGCAGTGCTCTCGATAAAATGTTCCTGTCCGCGCTTGACGCGGAGAGAGAGAATCTCCTCTCGGTTTTGATTGGTGACAGGACGGATATGCAGATACAAGCGATGACCTCCTTGCGAAAAGCGGCAGCTACGAAAAGGTAGCTGCCGCTTTTGTTGTTATGATGTTATAAAATCTCCCGCAGTTTGTCCAGAAAGGCTTCTTCGCCAAAGGTGTTGACCTTGAAGAACAGCGCCTGACTGCCGCCGGCGGTAATGGCAGTCAGATGGATGGGCCCGTTACCAACCTGAAACAGGGTGACGTTCATACTCACACGGTTGCCGCCCATATAGCTGTATCGCTCAAAGACACGAACACTGCATCGAGCACCGCCCTCATAAAAGTCGCTGCTGTCCTCCAGCGAGGCGGAAACACTTCCGTTGATGATTCCGTCCTCAATTTGGCTCAACAGCTGGTTGAAGTTTCCATAGATCGTTTGTTCCAGTTTGGCCATTGCGGTCCCTCCTTTGTAATGGGAATCAAGCTGTCAACAGATTAGAGTTGATGGGTTTCCAGCCAGCGTTTGATGTCGGCGACGGTGGATTTCAGGCTGCCGTCCTCGATTGGACACTGTAAGCCGGAATCCTTGACGATGTCTACGAAGGTCTTGGTGCCGCCCATCTTGACGAAGGACAGATATTTGTCCCAGGCAGCTTTGTGGTCGTGCATTGACAGGCTCCAGAATTGCAGAGAAATCATCTGTGCCAGGCTGTAATCAATGTAGTAGAACGGGCACTCGTAGATGTGCAGCTGTCTCTGCCAGCCGGCGCCGCGGTTGTAGAAGTTGACCTCGCTGTTGTCCAGGTGTGGACGGTAGAGTTTTTCCAGACGGTTCCACTCCTCGTTGCGCTGAGCAGGCGTCCACTCTGGATGACGGTAGACGCTCTCCTGGAAGTGGTCGACCTGGCAGCCGTAAGGAACAAAGGTCATGGCGCTCTCTGCGTGGAACAACTCGTATTTGTCGGTGTCCTCTTTAAAGAAGAGGTGGTGCCATGGTGCGGTCAAAAATTCCATCGACATCGAGTGGCTTTCGCAGACCTCCATGGTCGGCTGACGCTGCTCGATGTATTTGATGCACTTGTCTGCCATGTAGTCGGCAAAGGCGTGTCCTGCCTCGTGGGTCAGCACATCGACGTCGCCGGCGGTGCCGTTCCAGTTTGCAAAGATAAACGGAACATGGTATTTTGGCAGGCTGGTGCAGTAGCCGCCCATCGCCTTGCCCTCCTTGGAGAGGACGTCAAACAGGTCGTAGTCAAACATGACCTTGATGAATTCGGCGGTTTCCGGCGACATTTCGGTGTACATCCGGCGTCCGGCTTCCATCAGTTCCTCTGGAGTGCCATGCGGCAGAGGGTTGCCGTCTGCAAAGAAGTAGGTGTTATCATAAACCTGAAGATGGTCTACACCGATGCGCTTTGCCTGGGTGCGTTTGATTTCGTTGTTGACCGGAACGATGTCCTCGACCACCTGGCGGCGGAAGTTGGCGATATCCTCCGGTGCATAGCAGTTGCGTCCGCGCAGCAGGAATGCCATCTCCACATAGCTTGGCAGGCCCAGCTTGTGCGCCTGCTCGGTGCGGTTTTTGACCAGCTTGTCGTAGATTTCGTCGCACTCAGCCTGATGGTCATCAAAGAATTTTCCGTAAGCCTGAGTAGCGGCTTTTCTGACCTCGCGGTCTGGGCTCTGCTGATACGGGCCTAACTGGGAGAGGTTGCAGATTTTGCCGTTAAACTCAATCTTTGCGGAAGCACACAGTTTCTGGTACTGCTGAATCAGCTGGTTTTCTTCCTGAATCAGCGGAATCAGCTCAGGAGAAAAGCTCTTGAGCGAGATTTCAATATTTTTAAACATCAGCGAGCCGAATTCTTTTTCCAGCTCAGGACGGAATTTGGAGTGGTACAGCGCCTTTTCAAACTCCTGCAATTTTTCGTGAACCAGCGGAGACATCTGTTCGTTGTATTCCTGCTCATCGCTGTAGAACTTGTCGCGGGTATCGACGGTGTAGCGGATGGTGCAGATGGTCGAAGCGGTGGACAGCTCCATCGACAGCTCTTCAAGCTGCTTATAGATGTCAATCTGCTGCTGTGCGCTGGTTGCAGCGTTCAGCTGTGCGGTCAGGTCGGAGATTTTTTCCATCACCGCCGGATAATCGGGGCGCTGGTAAGGAAAATCGGCAAATTTCATATGAGTCACTCCATTTCTGAATGTATTTATGAAAGAGATAGGGTCGGCAGAGAATCACTGCCGGCAAGGATATTCTACCATGACATTTATCAATTTTCAACTAAAACAGGTGGGGAATGGGGAAAAAGGCTGACAGTTTTGCGCAAGGCAGATTTTATAGACAAAACACCGCTGCAAATTCTTTACAATGGGGAAGGATTTATTGTACAATACAGGAAGTAAAAGCTAGGAAAGAGGGATGAAGATGGGAGAACAGGCGATTCTCAAAAAGAAATCGAAATTTGACAAACGATTGATTGCTGTCATCATGCCGCTGGCGTGGCCGACCATATTGGAACAGGCGCTGCAGACGGTGGTGCAGTTTATCGACTCGGCGATGGTCGGAAGGCTGAGCGCCAACGCTTCGGCGGCGGTCGGATTGACGCAGACGGTCACCTGGCTGCTCAACGGATTGTTTTTTGCGGCGGGCGTCGGTTTTCTGGCGGTGATTTCCCGCGCCATCGGTGCTGAGGACCGCGACCGTGCACAGCAGGCAGCAGGTCAGGCGGTGCTGGCTGCCGTTGTCATGGGTCTGGTCATCGGTGTTGTCGGTGTGTCACTGAGCTTTGTGCTTCCCACCTGGCTGGGATGTGCGCCGGAAATCCGTGCAGATGCCACCGCTTATTTTCTGATTATCAACCTCCCGATGCTGTTTCGAGCGGCGATCATCCTGTTTGGTGCGGTGCTTCGCGCCACCGGTGATATGCGTCATCCGATGCTGGTCAATGCTTTGATGAACGCCATCAATGTGGTGCTCAACTTTTTCCTGATTTATCCGAGCCGGACGATGAATGTGTTTGGATTGGAAATTCCGATCTGGGGAGCCGGCATGGGCGTCGCCGGTGCAGCGACAGCAACGGCACTTTCCTATGTCATCGGTGGCGTGCTGATGACGGGTCTGCTGATTAAAAGCGACCGCGGTGTTTCTCCAAAGAGGGAGCATCTGCGTCCCAATCGGGAGATTTTAAAGCGCTGTCTGCAAATCAGTCTTCCCAACGCAGGAGAGCGAACGGTCGTCTGTCTGGGCAGCACCGTCTTTACAGCGATGGTTGCAAGCCTTGGCACCGTGTCGCTGGCAGCGCACTCGATTGCGATTACCGCCGAGAGCGCCTTCTATGTTCCTGGATACGGATTTCAGGCGGCAGCAACCACGCTGGCAGGATTGACCCTCGGTGAAGGAGATCGGGATAAACTGGACCGCATGAGCGAAACGCTTCTGCGAATCACCGTTTTTTGTATGTTTATCTCGGGACTGCTGTTGTTTCTCTTCCCGAGTGCACTGATGTCCTTTTTCACCAAGGACCCGCAGGTTATCGCACAGGGCGCAGTGGCGCTGCGTATCGTTTCGGTCAGCGAACCATTTTTTGCAGTGACGTTGTCGCTGGAGGGTGTGTTCAATGGTGTGGGCGACACCAAGATGCCGTTTGTCATCTCGCTGTGCAGCATGTGGGGTGTGCGTATCCTGTTCACCTTCCTCTGTGTAAAGGTGTGGGGCATGGGACTAACGGCAGTTTGGATGTGTATGATCGCCGACGTCATCACCCGTTCGCTGTGTATGTATACCAGATACCGCCGCGGACGCTGGCAGGATGGATTGTTTGACCATTCCCAGGCGGCGCATCAATAAAAAAGAGCAAGGAAAGGAAGCATTGTGATGAGAACAATCATCTGGTTTATTTATTTCTGGCTGTATCTGCTGGTCAGTCTGCCGCGCTACTACCATGTTAAGCGGCTGGAACAACGGGGACAGCGGGAGGAACACGACCGTCTGGTCCGCCACTATGTCGGCGACTGGGCATCCCGTCTGCTGCGTCTGGCAGGAGCAAAGGTTGAAACCACCGGACGTGAAAACATTCCACAGGGACCGGTGGTATTTGTTGGAAACCATCAGGGCTACTTTGATATTCCGCTGATGATCACCCAGATGGATAAACCAAATCCGCTGGTCGCCAAAAAGGAAATCCAGAAAATTCCGATGATCCGCTCCTGGATGGAGGAGCTGCGCTGTGTCTTTATCGACCGACAGGATGCACGACAGTCGATGGATTGCCTGAAACGGGCGCAGGAGCTGCTCAAAGAGGGATATTCAGTGGTGATCTTCCCAGAGGGCACCAGAAACAATGGCAAGGAACTGCTGGAATTTAAAGCCGGCGCCATCCGTATGGCGACCCGTGCAGGCGTGCCGATTGTACCGGTATGTATCGACGGAAGCTGCAACCTGATGGGAAAAGGCAGCCTGTGGATTCATCCGGCGAAGGTGAAGATTCACATTCTGCCGCCGGTTTCTACCGAACAAATGAGCCGCGAGGAGATTCGCGCTCTGCCGGAACATCTGCGTGAACAGATCGCGCAGGAGATTCAAAAAATGCGCATGGAATAAAAAGTAATTTAAAATAACAGGAGGACGACAAGATGAAATGGATGATTGCATCGGACCTGCACGGTTCGGCATACTGGTGTGAAAAGATGATTGAGCGCTACCGCGAGGAAGGCGCAGGCAAACTGCTGCTGTTGGGAGACATCCTCTACCACGGTCCGCGCAACGATCTGCCACAGGAATATGCACCGAAAAAGGTGATCGAGATGCTCAACAACATGAAGGAGGAGCTGCTGTGCATCCGCGGCAACTGCGACTGTGAGGTTGACCAGATGGTGCTGCAGTTCCCGATTCTGGCAGACTATGCTGCCTTCTGGCTGGGCGATCTGATGGTCTGGGCGACCCACGGTCATGTTTATAACACTTCCAACTGCCCAAAGATGAAAAAAGGCGATATCCTGCTGCATGGACACACCCATGTTCCGGCGGCGGAGCAGTTCGGCGATGGATATTACTACATCAATCCAGGTTCGCTGTCCATTCCAAAGGAGAACAGCCAGCACAGCTATCTGATGCTGGAGGGACGCACCTTCACCTGGAAGAATGTGGAAACCGGTGAGACTATCCGCTCCTTTACCGTCGAATAATCAGGAAGGAATCGACAGGAATGATTTTATCAGGCAAAGAGATCGAACGAAACATCGGCGGGAAAATTATCATCGAACCGTATGAACCATCCCGCCTGAATCCTAACAGCTACAATCTGACGCTGCACAACGAGCTGCTGGTCTATGAAAACGACACGCTGGACATGAAAAAGCTCAATCCCACCCGCCGGCTGACCATCCCTGAGGAGGGTCTGGTGCTGGAGCCAAACCGTCTGTATCTGGGACGAACCAACGAGTTTACCAAGACCGACGGCTTTGTACCGATGCTGGAGGGACGCTCCTCCACCGGAAGACTGGGACTGTTTATCCATGTGACGGCAGGCTTTGGCGATGTCGGCTTTGCGGGCTACTGGACGCTGGAAATCTTCTGCATCCAGCCCATTCGCATCTATCCAAATGCCGAGATCTGTCAGATCTACTACCACAGCATCGAGGGCGACTACGAGCCGTACCATTCCGGCAAATATCAGAACAACACCGATATTCAGCCGAGTTTGATGTACCGCGACTTTGAAAAGAAGTAAGCAAAAAACAGCATTGGATTTTCCAATGCTGTTTTTTTATGAGGTTTGTAACAAGGAAATGGGAGCGAGAGGGTAAATAAAAAGGCGTACCGCTTTGGTACGGCACGCCTTTTTATGAAAGGAGCGATAAAATGATTTGTCGAAATTACTTTTTGATCAGTTCGCCAACGGTAGCAGTGGTGCAGCCAGCTGCATTGGACTCGTCGGTGTCAACGTGCATGGTAGCGTCGCAGCCTTCGCCGATACGAACTTCAACATCGTCGAAGATCAGGCTTCTGTCAGCAGAGGTGATCTTTACCATGATAACTTCGCCGTTAGCAACGTTTGCTTTTTCTGCCTCAGCAGCGCTGATGTGCAGGTGACGTTTTGCAACGATAACACCTTCGTTCAGCTCAACTTCACCAGCAGGGCCAACCAGTTTGCATGGAGCGCTGCCAGCCAGGTCGCCGGACAGACGAACAGGAGCGTTCAGACCGAGGCTTCTTGCATCGGTAGCGGAAAGCTCTACCTGAGATTTGGAGCGGAATGGGCCAAGGATGCTGACGTTAGCCTGAGATTTTTTCGGGCCAACAACAGTTACTTTCTCGTTGGAAGCAAACTGACCTTTGATGGACAGCTCTTTTTTAACAGTCAGCTGAGCGTCTGCACCAAACAGGGTTGCAAAGTCCTCAGCGGTCAGGTGTACGTGTCTTGCGGAAGTTTCTACTGGAAAAGTATAGCTCATTGTTATGATCCTCCTGTATTTTAGATAAGGTAAAAATGAATCACATATATATATTATGATAGTATGGAAAGGTATTTTTTTCAAGTATTGTTAAAGAAATAACAAAATTATTTTTTGCACCCGACCACACAATATGATATAATGACAAAAAAGTCAGAGGAGAGAAAATAGATGGAAAACAGGTATGAAGAATTAAAGACCCGCTGCCTTGGCTGCCAGAAATGTGGTCTTGCCTCGACCAGACACAATGTGGTGTTCGGCGTCGGCGTACCCAATGCAGAGGTTGTTTTTATCGGAGAAGGTCCTGGAGAAAACGAGGACCTGCAAGGAGAGCCGTTTGTCGGCAGAGGCGGTGCGCTGCTGGATAAGTATTTAGCAGCAGTGGACCTGGACCGCAATAAAAATATCTATATCACCAACATGGTCAAGTGCCGTCCGCCGCAGAATCGGGACCCGCGTCCTGAGGAGGTTGCCAGCTGTATCGGCTATCTGACAGAGCAGATGGAGCTGATCCGTCCCAAGATTATTGTCTGTCTGGGAAGGATTGCAGCGACTGCACTGATCGAAAAAGGATTTAAGGTAACCAAACAGCACGGCCAGTGGTTTGAGAAAAACGGCGTCTGGATGATGGGAACCTTCCATCCGGCGGCGCTGCTGCGCAATCCGAACAACAAACCGGATGCGTTTGAGGACATGCTGTCATTGCAGAGAAAGATCCGCGAGATCTGTGACCATACCTACGATGGCACCGAGCTTGGATAAAATGTAAAAAAACCGGCGGCTCCAATCAGCGATTGGAGCCGCCGGTTTTGATATGATACTAATCTTTATCGGTATACACATTGACCGAGAAGAACAGGCAGTACAAAGCCAGTACGAAGGCAAGAACTGCATCAAAGATCGGAAGCGTCATGGAAGAATGAGCAGCGATCTCACCGACGGTCATGGTCAGACCGAACAGCGCCGCACACAGTCCAAATCCGTTGACCCAGCGGATGCCCTTTTCAAAATCGACATCGCCGAGGATGCGGCTTTGTCCCGTCAGGAAGAGAGTGAAGGCCAGCAGACACAGCAGGAACAGCATCCGTTCCGGCATTCCGGCGATCTGCGGATAGTCGCGGAACAGTTCCACACAGCAGATCAACGACCAGGCGAGCGGGAACAGGAAGGCCTTGGATTCGCGGTTGGCGATATTTTCCTGAAAATAGCTAATTGCCAGCCGCAGGAAAACCAGTCCGCCTAAAACAGCGGTCAGGATGTGGAGTGCAGAAAGCAGCGCACCGGCAGGAAGCTGGAAGATGTATTGGCTGGCAAGAGTGGCGCGGACGCTGGCGATCAACTGCCAGAGGACAATAAAGCCGTTGAGCATCATCACAACGCCAAGCACGGCAGAAAGGATTGCCAGGATTTTGGAGTTGGTGATGGAGAAGGCAGGCTTTTTGTGCAAAAACAGCGCGGACAGCAAAATCAATACGGGTGCGATCAAAAGCGCTGCATAAAATACGGTGGTCAGTACATTTTCGGAGGCAAGAAATCCTGTCACAGGGTCCAGCGCAGTGACAGATAAAAAGCCATACAGCGGCAGACAGATGACTGCGCCGATGACAAAAAGAACTTTGGCTAAATTCAAGGCAGATACCCTCTTTTCATCGTCGATCTTGTGTGTTTATGCCGCGGATTTGGTACAAACACTCCGTTTATTTTAGCATATTTTTGAGGCTTTGTATAGTGTGGCCTCCACAGCAGAGATAAATTTATGCGGCAAGGTCTAGTCCTCTTTTCCATCGACATATAATGGACAACAGTACAGGGAAAGGAGCGTTTAAATATTATGAGGATGATCCTTGCACTGATTGTGATGATGGCGGCGTGTCTGGTCATTTTGCCCGCGTTGATGAGTGACCAGCCTTATCAGCCTTCCGAAATGGAGCAGCAACAGCAGATACAGCCCATCGAGCAGCCGCAGCAGCAGGCTCCCGACAGCAGCATGGCGGCCTCCTGGGAGCCGTTTTTGATTTTCAACCGCAGCACAGGGGAGATCGAAGAAATTCCGGTGGAGCAGTATGTCACCGGCGCACTGTGTGCCGAGATGCCGGCAGCTTTTCACAGCGAAGCACTCAAGGCACAGGCGGTCAGCGCGCACACCTGGGCGCTGTATTGTCAGCAGCAGACCGACAATAACGGACAGGCCTACGATTTTTCTGCCGATCCAGAAAACTGGCAGGGTTATGTCACCGAGGAGCAGGCCAGGGAGCGCTTCGGCGATTTCTTTGATGAGCACTGGGGCAAGGTCAGCGCCGCCGCTCAAGCCGTTTTAAAGGAAATTTTGGTGGATGAGCAGCAGCAGCCCATCGTCGCCGCCTACCACGCCATCAGCGCCGGTTGGACCGAGTCACCGGAAAATGTGTGGGGAACATCGCTGCCCTGTCTGGCGCCGGTGGACAGCAGTTGGGACATTCATGCCCAGGGATATGAGCAAACGCTGTCTTTCACCGCCGATGAGGTGCGGGAACAGCTGCAGCAGCTTCAGTCTCCGCCGACTCTGCCGGAGGACCCAGCCAGCTGGCTGCAGGTGATGGAGCGCTCCGGTTCCGGCTATGTCACCCTGATCAAGGTCGGAGATCTTCAGCTCACCGGTATCCAGCTGCGGGAGGCGCTGGGACTGCGCTCCTCCGATTTTGATTTTTCCTATCAGGACGGCAGCTTTACCTTTACCACGCTGGGATATGGACACGGTGTCGGCTTAAGTCAGTACGGAGCAGATTACCTTGCAAGACAGGGTCAAACCTATCAGGAGATTCTAGCTCATTACTATCCCGAAAGCAGCTTGATTGAGCGAACCTGAAACAGAGGGCGTCTGCCCTCTGTTTCAGGTTTTAACATTTTTTTCAGAAGAACGGGCAAATCCTATTGACAGTATCAGGACGAAGTGCTATGATATTATCACAAACATATGAACAGTTATTCATATGTTTGCGGAAGAAACAAAGACACAGATCCTGACAGGTGGTCCGGTTGATTTTTGAGAGCAAATAGGGTATGATATTGACAAACGTATGAATGATTGCTCATATATCTTACCTGCGGATACAGAAAGGAAAAGGACAATGTTAAATACTCTGAATCATCAAATGGAAACCGAAGAAATGGAAGAGTGTCAGGAGCGCCACCATCATCAGCTGGCCTATCTGAAAAACAAAATGCCGACCCAGCAGGAGATGGAAACCGTGGCGGAGCTGTTCAAGGTGTTTGGAGATCCTACCCGCCTGAAGCTTCTGGCAGCGCTGCTGGGACAGGAGATGTGTGTTTGTGATTTAAGCGACCTTTTGGGCATTTCCCAGTCGGCAGTTTCTCACCAGCTGCGCCTGCTTCGTGCAAGCCGCCTGGTCAAAAACCGCCGCGAAGGAAAGTCCGTTTTTTACTCGCTGGATGACGACCATGTAGCCACCATCCTGGCACAGGGAATGGAGCATGTTCGCCACCAGTAGGATTTTTTTCAGAGAGGGGATTGGGTGATGAGTAAGCAGACAACAAAGACCCATCAGGAGAAAAAAGAGAGCTGCGGCTGCGCGATGTGTCAGCTGGAATCGATCATCGGTGCTCAGACAGAAGAAAAGCACGAGCATCACGAAAACTGCGGTTGCGGACACGAACACCACAGCGAAAACTGTGGTTGCGGACATGAGCACCACGAAAGCTGCGGACATGAGCACCACGAAAACTGCGGCTGCGGACACGAGCACCACGAAAACTGCGGACACGAGCACCACGAAAACTGCGGCTGCGGACACGAGCACCACGAAAACTGCAGATGTGGACATGAGCACCACGAAAACTGTGGATGTGAACACCATCACCACGACGAGAATTGTGGCTGTGGACACGACCATCACCATCATGAACATAAACATGAGCATAAGGATGGGGAGAGCTGCGGCTGTGCGATGTGCCAGCTGGAATCGGTGATCGGCGGTCATGCAGGAGAAAAGCACGAACATCACCATGAAGGATGCAGCTGCGGCCATGACCATCATCATGAGCATAAGGACGGAGAGAGCTGCAGTTGTGCGATGTGCCAGCTGGAGAATCCTTCTGCTGCGGCAGAACCCGCAGAGAAAGAAGAAAAACCCTCTGTTCTCAAAACAGCAGGCAAGATCGTAGTGGCAGTTGCAGCGTTGTTGATTGGAGCTGTCCTCGAGGTACCTGCGGCGGTCAGCCTGGTAGTCAGCGTCCTTGCTGTCCTTGTCTGGGGCTGGGAGCTGCTCAACAAGGGCGTCCGCTCGATTGTGCGCAGAAGTCTGGATGAAAATGCGCTGATGATGATCGCAGTCATCGCAGCGCTGATCCTCGGCGAATATTTTGAAGCGGTCATGGTTGTGCTGCTCAACGCCATCGGCGAATGGATGGAGGAAAAGGCAGTACAGAAGAGCCGCCGCGACATCGCAGAGGTGGTCAATATCCGTCCGCAGAAGGCAAATCTGCTGGATGCACAGGGCAACGTGCGGGAAATCTATTCGGATCGGATTCAAATTGGCAATCTGCTGCTGGTCCGTGTCGGAGAGCGTGTGCCGGTGGACGGTGTGATTGAGGAAGGCGAAAGCTCGATGGACCAGTCCGCATTGACCGGCGAAGCGGTAGCGGTCGGTGTTCATGCCGGTGACCGCGTGTTGTCGGGTTCGGTCAACCTGTCGGGCGCCATCAAGGTGCGTGCGACAGCCGCTTTTGCAGATTCCACTGCCAGCCGAATGATCAAGCTGGTGGAAGAATCCTCCGCAAGAAAAGGTCAGACCGAGCGCATCATCACCCGCTTTGCAAAGGTGTATACACCGCTGGTTGTTCTGGCTGCGCTGATCGTTGCTTTTGTACCGCCGCTGCTGGGACTGGGAGAGCTGCGGGAATGGATCATGCGTTCGCTGGTATTTCTGGTTGCATCCTGCCCTTGTGCACTGATTATCTCGGTTCCGCTGGGACTGTATTCGGGCGTCGGCGCCATCTCCAAACAGGGCGTGCTGGTCAAGGGAACCAAGTTCCTGGAGCCGCTTGCCAAAGCAGATGTGGTTGTTCTGGATAAGACCGGCACTCTGACCACCGGTGAGCTGGAGGTATCGCAGGCACAGGCATTTGCCGAGCAGGATCAGGCGCTGTTTGAACAGCTGACCGCCATGGCAGAAAGTTACAGTGCGCATCCGATTGCACAGGCAATTCTGCGCGCGCTGCCGCAGCCGGAAGCAGGCGAAGTGTCCGACCTCAAAGAGATTGCCGGTAAGGGCGTCAGCATGATGTACGGCGGCAAGCAGCTGCTGTGCGGTTCCTCCCGACTGCTGGAGGAGGCAGGCATTGAGGTTGCCTCTCTGCCTAAGGCAAACGTATACACCGCTTACGACGGCAAGGTGCTGGGCAGTGTGATTCTGTCCGACCGTCCAAGACAGGAAGCGGCGCAGGCCGTGAAGGACTGGAAAGCGGCAGGCATCACCCAGACGCTAATGCTCACCGGCGACAGCGCGTTGTCTGCACAGCGCGTCAAGGAAAAGTGCGGAATCGACAACATGTATACCGACCTCTTGCCGCAGGATAAGCTGGAAAAACTTTCCCAGCTCAAACAGCAGGGCAAGAAGGTGCTGTTTGTCGGAGACGGCATCAACGATGCACCGGTACTGGCGGAAGCGGATGTCGGCATTGCAATGGGACTGGGCACCGATGCAGCCATCGAGGCAGCGGATGCGGTGCTGATGAGCGAAAAGCTCACCTCGCTGACCAACGCCATGACCATCAGCCGCCGTGCACTGCGGGTTGTCCACTTTAACATCTGGTTTATTCTGATCATCAAGCTGGTTGTATTTGCACTGGGAATTGCAGGCATGGCCAACATGTGGATGGCAGTGTTTGCCGATGTAGGTGTTTCCATCCTTGCGGTACTCAATGCAGTGCGTATTTTAAAGTTTAAGAAGTAGAATAGAAGGGTCTTTTTTGCGGCAGCAAAAAAGACCCTTTAAATTTTAAAAAAGTTCTTGACATTTTCTAGAAGCTGTGGTAAAATAATTTTCGTTGCTAGATGGAGAGGTGTCCGAGTGGTTTAAGGAGCTAGTCTTGAAAACTAGTGACTCGCAAGAGCCGTGGGTTCGAATCCCACCCTCTCCGCCAGAGAAAATCTCGGGCGGTAGAGAGTGAGACAGGAACAGCTTCTTCCGCTCTGAATATAAAAATTGAAGATAAGTGTAATCCGCTTACCAATCTGGAGAAGTACTCAAGTTGGTGACGAGGCGCCCCTGCTAAGGGCGTAGGCCGGTCTAAAACTGGCGCGAGGGTTCGAGTCCCTCCTTCTCCGCCAAAAAACAGCCCCGATTTTTCGGGGCTGTTTTTTTATTGAATCGGAGAAGAGGGACTCGATTGAGCCGACCGTAAAATCTTTAGATTTTACGGGAAAAACAGTCCGGTGGACTGTTTTTAGGTGAGGGGTAACGGAGTGAGTCCCTCCTTCTCCGCCAAAAAAGCACGATGCAAACGCATCGTGCTTTTTTTTGCGTAGAAGC
>NZ_CALXIN010000035.1 GCF_944388365.1 uncultured Negativibacillus sp.
CTGAAAAAGGGTACCAGCTATTATATTCGCAGAACGGATGACGGGGAGGAGTACATCGCAGTGAAAGCGGGTCTGATGCTCATGGCAGTCATTCGGGCGAGCAATGAGAGCATCTTTCATCAGCGCTTTTTGGACAACCTTCGGGACCTGCAGCGCGAGTGCAGCCGATGGATCAGTCTGCACAAGGAGCGTGACTCAGACGAAGCGCAGCTGTACATCGACCCAGAAACGGGGGAAGTCGAAGAGGAGGGAGAATCGTGTTTGAACTGATATTCGTTAGCCTGGTGTTGTTTGGTGGGATGATCCTGTTGCCGGCACTTTATGAGCTGGGCTTGTGGCTTCATCGCAGCAGATGTCTCCGAAAGCTGCGGGATTTTGAGAAGGAGGTGCGCAGCCATGCGAATCACGATCGGGAAGCGTCCTAAAGTGCGCCCGCCTTTTGGACAGGTAAAGCGCACCGCCTGCATCGGTTGCATTAACCAAGGAAAGAATTGCGCAGGCTGTGACTATAAGGCACTCTACGACGGAGCCGATGAGGCTATCAGGGAGAGTTATTACAGACAGTACCATGCTGTGTGTCTGGAGCGACGGGACAAGGTTCATAAAGCAATCTCCCGCCACATGAAAGAGAAACAGAAGAAACGGTGGTGAGAAGATGAACAGAGAAGCAATCGAAAAGCTGCTATCTGAGCTTGGGTTTTCCGGAAAAGGTCTGGATATTGTGGCGGATGCCGTTGAGCTGCACAAAGAAGGAATGTCGATGATGGAGCTCTACCGGTTGATGGGACGGACACGCAGCTTGGGTACCTGTACGGTATCAAACAAGCTGCATGGGGCGATCAGCCGCGCCTGGGAGCGGAGAACCGAGGCGATGGAGCAGCTGTTTGATGTTTACCTGCTGTGCCGACCGCCCAGAAACCGTGCGTTTTTACTGCGGGTAAAGCGGCACCTCAAAGAAAAAGCGCCGGCATCGGCGGCCACCGATCCCAGCGCAAAGAAGAAAGATTAAACTATCCATATCATAACACAAACAGAGCGAAAGGGGAAGATGCCAGATGAAAAAAGTGGTGCTGTTGGTTTGCCTGCTTTTGCTGCTGACCGGCTGTGGACAGCAAAGGGAGCAGCCAACAGACGAGCCGGTCGTTCTGATATTGGCAGAGCAGCCGTGAAGATCACCGAAGGGTGCTGTGTCCTTCAGACGCTGGACGGCGGCTTTCCCGCACGGGGAACGCTCGGTCGAGTGATCGAACTGCACGACAACCGCTGTTTTGTGCGGTGGCAGGGACAGCAGGGACGTCCGATCGGGGCCGTATCACCTCACCAGCTGCTCTATGCCGGAGTGCCAAACCGGTACGGCTTTCGGTATTCGCTGCGGGTGGAGCTGGTGCGGGAATCCTTCGAGCGATATAAGCGGCGCATCGGCTGCCCGCAGCACTTCCCACCCAGCGACCAGCAGCGGAGGAACTTTGAAAGAGAGATGGACGCACTGCTGTTAAAGGGAAGGTACCAGCCGGAGGAACTTTTCGGGTCAAACGAGCAGGCCCGAATCTCAAACCGATAAAAGAAACCGAGGGCGGCATCATGCCGCCTTTTTAGCAGCACGGAATGGAAGGAGGGGAAAAGATGCGTCGGGTTATCCGTAATACCTATGCAGGAGCAGTGTGTGAGCGGGAAGTCTATGATATTTCGGAGCTGACCCGAAATGTCAAAGCGGCCAAACCGCCAAAACCGCGCTTTCAAACCGAGGAAGAGCGGGAGCAGCACAAGCTGGGGATTTCCCGCCGCCGGCACGCAAGGCTGGTCAATGCAAACTTTTCCCCGACCTCATTGTACAGCACCCTGACCTTTTCCAATGAATATGAAGTACATACCTTTGACGAAGCAAAGCGCATCCGCGAAAACTTTATCCGCCGACTGAAACGTGCCTGTCCCGAGGCGCGGATCATGGCATATCTGGGCAGAGGAAAGGCCACCAACCGCATCCACCTGCATATGCTGTCCGAGGGTGTGCCGGAGGAGCTGATCCGCCGCCAGTGGTATCTGGGCAGCGTGGTCAGAATCGAACACCTGCGGGAGCACAACTACTATGACGGCGTGGATCACGGGCAGGACTACACCGGTCTGGCCAATTACCTCTTTGACCACTGGACGCCGGAACAGGGTGGCCACCGCTGGAAGCCGACCAAAAACCTGAGGCAGCCGGAGCGGGAGAAGCCGAAGGAAATCAAGCGCCAGTATTCCGAGCAGAAGCCGCCCAGGGCACCGAAAGGATATGTCCTGGTCGAGAGCAAAGCGACAGGGTACGGTTATCTCTACTTTAAATATGTAAAGATACCGCCAAAAAGAACCAGAAAGAAAACCGAACACGAAAAAATGAGGAGCTGAGACAGAATCGGCTCTGACAAGCCTTGTAAATATGTAACGTTTCAGGGCGAAGGATTAGAGAAAAAGAAAGGAAAAGGTAAAAATGAAACATTTTGGTAATATTACCCAGCTAACGGGTGATACAGTACTGCCAGTTAACGTGATAATAGGAGGCTCACCCTGTCAAGATCTTTCTGTAGCAGGAAAAAGAGCTGGATTGTCAGGTGAAAGATCAGGGCTTTTTATGGAACAAATTCGTATCATAAAGGAGATGCACAAAGAATATGGAGCAGATTACCCCAGATTCATGGTATGGGAAAACGTACCAGGAGCTTTATCCAGTAACAAAGGAGCAGACTTTAGAGTCGTGCTTGAAAAAACAGCAAAAATTGCGGACTCAGATGCCGTTATTCCTGGACCTCCGAAAGGAAAGTGGAAGAATAGCGGCTGTATCATGGGAGATTGGTGGAGTGTTGCTTGGAGAGTATTTGATGCACAGTTTTGGGGAGTCCCCCAGCGTCGCCGTAGAATCGCACTTGTGGCAGATTTTGGAGGACAATCCGCACCCGAAATATTATTTGAGCGCAAAGGCATGTCAGGGGATTTTGAAAAGGGCAGAAAAGAGAAAAAAGAAGTTGCCGGAAGTTTTGGAGAAAGCTCTGATCAGTCAGTCTATGGTGCAAGAGAAAATGGAGGGAGAATGACAGTCCATCCCCTTAATAGTAGTCATCAAAATAGGATAACAGACCATGAGGTCATTTGCATACAAGAAAATTGCATTGATCGGTCAGAGAACGCGGGATGCAATGGGAAAGGGCGGAAAAAAGATAGGTCGTATACTTTGAATACGGTAGATCGCCACGCTGTTATGTGCATAGCTCATGGGCAAGTAAATGCAGAAATAGCATGTAACATTTCAACAACTTTAAACTGCAATCATGAACAGCCGATTGTGATGGCAGTCCATCAAAATGCAAATGGAGAGATCAGAGTAAAAGACATTGCTAACACATTGAGCACAAACTCTAATGCCAGCGGACGGAATGCTCCGGTTATATTTGAAAATTATGGGTTTTCAGAATATAGGCTGGGAATAGGAAGCTTTAGAGAATCAGGGGGAGATTGCGGTGGAGGATCAGAAAATCTTTGCATATCCTGCGGAACAGTAGCGGGATTTAACGGCTATAAGTCGATTACGAGTAGTATCCAATATAAGGAGAATGTGGCCCCGACTTTGGAAGCAAATATGCCGAGTAATGTATTGGAACAAATGGCTGTTAGGAGGCTAACTCCACTGGAGTGTGAGCGATTGCAAGGTTTTCCTGATGGATGGACAGATATTGGTGTATATCATGATTCCAATAGAAAGCTTAGACAATCATCTGATACTTCGCGGTATAAAGCTCTGGGAAACTCGATTGCCATACCGCCGTGGAGATGGGTGTTGCAGCGTGTTTGTAAACAGTATTGTAGACCGGTAACAATGGCGAGCTTATTTGATGGCATTGGTGGATTCCCGTTGATTTGGGAAGAAATCAATGGGAAAGGTACATGCCTATGGGCGAGTGAAATAGAGGAGTTCCCGATAGCAGTAACGAAAAAGAGGATAGGAGGAAATTAAAATAAATTACAGAAGAACCGAAGCGGATGAGCAGAAGGCGGTGATCCAGTGGTGTATCCTGATGGAAAAGCGATGGCCGGAGCTGGAATATCTCTATCATGTCCCGAATGGCGGCAGCCGAAACAGGATCGAAGCGGCCAACCTCAAAGAGGAGGGAGTGAAAGCCGGTGTTCCGGATCTGGAGCTTCCGGCTGCACGGGGCAACTATACCGGTCTGCACATTGAGCTGAAGCATGGAAACAACAAGGTCACGGCAGATCAGGATAGATTCCTGAAAGCCCTGCGAAGGATGGGCAGATGTGCCGTTGTCTGCTATGAAGCAGAACCGGCCATACAGGTCATATCAGAATATATGCGGTTATCTCCTGGACAGCATCTTTCCTGCGATGTGCTGTCGGAATACCCCATTTTGAAATAAAGGAGCGAACGCCATGAAAGTCATCATCAAAGAGCCAGGACAACGTCCGAGGGTGACTGAAATCGAAAATAGTCTGTCCGAATTACAGCAGGCGGTGGGAGGGTATATCGAAACGGTTACCCTTGCTGAAGATTGTTGCATCATCTGCAACGAGGAGGGAAGGCTTCAAGGGCTGCCGTATAACCTGACATTCTGCGGGGTTTCCTTTGTGGGGACAATCCTTTTTGTCGGGATAGCGGGGGATGAATTTGCCGATCTGAGCGAGCAGCAGGTGGAAATACTGCTGAAGCAGATGGAGGGAAAGTAAGGTTGGGGGAAGGGAAAAGAAAGGACGTGATGCCGTTGACCTACGAGCAGAAAATCGAGTGGCTGAAAAGTTATCGGGCGCTGGATACCAAAATCGAAAGCCTGACCGAAGATTTGCAGGTGTGGAATGCGCGGGCGACCAAAATCACTGCAAGCATCTCACAGGAGCCAAAGGCAGCCGGTAGCGGTGACCAGCTGCAGAGGTGCATCGATCAGATCTGTGAGCTTCAGACGGAAATCGCCCAGGAGATGGAGAAGCTGAGGCAGCGCAAGCAGCAGATCGAGGTGGCGATCCGCGCTCTGGATGATAAAAGGTATCGTGATTTGCTGTGGCATCGATACATAGAAGGTGTAAGTCTGGCACTCACGGCGGAACGAATGAATCGCTCTTGGAGATGGATTCAGGAACTTCATAAAGAGGCGGTAGAATCTATAAAAATATTATAAGACTTCATAGAACTTCATATTGACCCTGTGATATACTGTAAACTGAAGAAAGTGGGAAGAACAAAGGAACGCCTCCTTGGTTTTGAGTTTTTGAACTCTCCTTAAAACACGAAAGCCGCCTGCCCGAAAGGACAAGCGGCTTTTGTGTTGGATTACTTTGATTTAAGGCGTATGATGATTTGGTGATTCTCTGGATCAATAATTTTTTCAATCGCCAGAGGGATACCGTCATCACCCAGAAAACCACACGAGCGAACTTCTGCACTGCCGAGGTTAATAGAATAACTGGTGATGTGTCCATGACCGCCCTTTTTGGGTGAGAGCTTAATGTCTTTGATTTCCATGATGAATGACCTCCCAGATGTCCCACAAAATGACGATTAGTGCCAGAAAGATAGCTAACCAGGTAACCCAGGTAAATCCATTCTGGATTCCCAAAATCACATTGGAGAGTGTCAGAAGATACAGCGGGACATTTCTAAAATATTTCTTGTACATTGTGCACGGATGGGGTATAATAGATTTAGAGAAGGGGAGCGAGCGGTGAACCCGCTCCCCACTCTGTTAGCCCTTGAGCATTGAGTAGATGACTGAGATAATTCCGGTAACCAGTGAGATGATTTCAAGAATTTCTTTCAGCTGTCTAAGTCGTTGCTTTCGGGCTTTTTTCTTTTTCCTGCCCATCCGTTTCACCCCCTTTCCTTTGATTCTATTATATCATAGCGTAACGCTGTTGTCAATATGTTTTTAGTGAAAAACCGCTTAATTATGCGGATTTTTTATATTTTTTAAGCCGGATTTCTTTTGGAAAGACCGGCTTTTTTCATGCCGTTTTCCACCTTGCCCCGAGAAAGGTGAAACGATAAATGCTAGAAACAAACCGAATTTACAACACAGATTGCCTTGCCGGAATGCAGGCGATCGAGGACAAGTCAATCGACATGATTTTGTGCGATCTGCCGTATGGTGTCACAAGCTGCCGCTGGGACAGTGTGCTGCCATTCGATCAGCTATGGGCGCAGTATGAGCGCATCATCAAGGACAACGGTGCCATCGTGCTGACGGCGATCCAGCCATTCACGACAGCGCTCATCCAAAGCAACCGAAAACTGTTTCGGTACTGCTGGTACTGGCACAAAAACTGTCCGACCGGCTTTGCCAATGCAAAGAGGCAGCCGATGCGCTGCATCGAGGATGTGGTGGTATTCTACAAAAAGCCGCCGGTCTATCACCCGCAGGGGCTGATCCGGCTGGACAAGCCAAAGTATCACAAGGGAAGTAGCAAGAAAAACGGGGAAGTTTACAGCCACGGACTGACATCCGATTATGTAACTGAGTATATCAACTATCCCCGCAATCTGCTGGATATTCCCTGTGAGCGCGGCCTGCACCCGACACAGAAACCGGTGGCGCTGTTCGAGTATCTCATCCGCACCTACACCGATGAGGGTGCGCTTGTGCTCGACAACTGCATGGGCAGCGGCACCACGGCGGTGGCCTGCATCCGCAGCGGCCGCAATTACATCGGGTTTGAACTGGATGCAAAACACTATGAGACTGCCTGCAGGCGTGTCGAGAACGAGAGCAACTAACCTGTGTGTTGTCGCGTGTATAAACTAAAGCATCACAGCAAACCAAAGCGCGATACAGCGTCCAGGCTTAGCCTGGTAGGTACTTCCTGACCCCACCGGGAGTGCGGGTCGGGCTGAGGCGCGAAAATTTCCTCGCTGCAAGTGCAAAAAAACAGGGTAACAAGGTAACAAACTAGAAAATTAGAATTTTGCAGGCACATGAGATGTAGATAGAAGCGTTTGGAAGTGAAAAAATGGATTAGAAATTTGTTACATTGAGGTGGGAGTTTGGGTAACAACATCAGAACAAAAACAATCGACGGAAAAACCTGCGTTCCCACCTCTTTTCTGACCGAGATTTTTGGTGTCACGCCAAAGACCTTGGCCAGCTGGGCAAAGGACGGATGCCCGAAGGCTGACCGCGGATGGTGGCCAATCCGGGAGGTCATCGCCTGGCGGATGGATGGCAGCGGGACCGGGGAGGATCTGGATAACATGAGTCTCAAAGACCGCAAGCTCTACTGGGAAGCGCTGCTCAAAAAGGCGCAGACCGAAAACAGGGAGCTTGAAAACGGGATCAAGCGGGGAGACTATATCGAAAAACAGGTGGTAGCGGATGAGCTGACCGCCTTTTTTGTTGCCTTAAAACAGGCACTTTTGCTTCTTCCCCGAAAAATCGGCATTCTGGCATCCAAGTCTGTGGAGCTGGATGTCGCGAAAGAGATGGAACACGAAGTAAGTGAGGTGATACATGATGTACTCGCGGAATGGAGTCAAGGTAAATTATCCGAGCTGGATTCTGGACAGTATGAAAACACTGAGGCCGCCCGAAAGAATGACGGTCAGTGAGTGGGCGGATCAAAACAGGGTGATTCCGGCCGGAACCTCCAACCAGCCCGGCCGCTGGAAAACAGAGAGAACCCCGTATCTAAAAGGCATTATGGATGCCTTTTCGGATGACCGAATCGAGGAAATTGTCTTTATCAAGCCGACACAGGTTGGCGGCACCGAATCCATCCTCAATATCCTGGGCTATATCGTGGATCAGGACCCGGCATCGACGCTGGTGGTCTATCCCTCCGATACACTGGCCGAGGATATTTCCAAAAATCGCATTCAGCCCATGCTAAGGGCAACAAGGCCGTTGGCAGAAAAGTTTCGGGAGGAGGACAGCAAGCTGCTGGCGCTGCAGTTTGAGAATATGTACATCCCGCTCACCGGTGCCAATTCGGCAGCGTCACTTTCATCAAAGCCGATCCGATTTGTGCTGCTCGATGAGGTGGACAAATACCCACCTCGTTCCGGCGGCGGCAAGGAGGCTGACCCGATCTCTTTGGCAAGGGAGCGAACCAACACCTTTGCATACAACAAGAAGATTTTTATCACCTCCACGCCCACCCTAAAGACCGGCGCGATCTGGAAAGAATGGGAGAGCTGCACACGGCAGCTCTATTTTTATGTCCCATGTCCTCATTGCGGAAAGTTCCAGCGCCTGCGTTTTCAGCAAATCAAGTTTATCAAAGAGGGCACCAAGACCGAACGTGCCGAGTCGGCTTATTATGAATGCCCCTATTGCCAGTCGCAGCTCTTTGATGCGGACAAACACAGGATGCTTAAACAGGGCCGCTGGATGAATGAGGAGGACGGCAAAAAGCAGAGCCCGAAAAAGACCGGATTTTCGCTCAATGCCATCTATTCGCCCTGGCTTTCCTTTCGGGATGTGGCCTATAAGTGGCTAGATGCGCAGGGAGATCAGGAGAAGATGCAGAACTTTGTCAACTCCTGGCTGGGAGAGCCGTGGGAGGATGTAGAGAGTACAGCGAAAGAAGATTTGATTTTTAAAAATCAGGGACAGTATACCCGAGGAATTGTTCCGGACTGGGCGCAGATTATCACCTGTGGGGTGGATGTGCAGCGAACCTGCCTGTATTACACGGTGGATGTCTGGGGGCAGGGCAAGAAGATCTACAACATCGACCACGGCTGCATCCCGGGGACCGACTTTAACACCCTCTGGGACGTCATCAACCAGACCTACTATGACCAGAAGGGAAAGGACTGGTATATCGATCTGGCACTGATCGACTCCGGTGACCAGACCGACCTTGTGTATGATTTCTGCTACATCCATAACCCATTGACGATTCCGGTAAAAGGTGCATCCAATCCGATTCCGTCCCGTTATCGTGTCTCAATCATCCAAAAAGAGGACAGCGTTGCGCGGGGACTCAACCTTGTCATTTGCGACGGCAGCTACTACAAAAGCATGATTTATGCAAAAATTAACGCACAAGACGGCAGCTGGCAGGTGTTTGATGGGGTGGATCAGGAATACTGCGACCAGGTCACTAGCGAACACAAGGTATTTGAGCGCAAAAACGGGGTGGACAGCTGGGTGTGGAAGAAAAAGACCAGCACCGCCGATAACCATTATCTGGACTGTGAGGTGTATGCGGCCTGTGCAGCGGATTTGATGGGCGCTTTTGCTCTGCTTGAGGAGCAGCCAGAGCCAGCAGCGGAAGAGCCGACATATCAACGGGAGCAGGACGAGGAAGAGAACTGGTTTGGCAGTGAGGACGATTTTGATATAGGGGATGATTGGATATGATCAGTTTGGAAAAGCAGTATGAAAACCTCTGCAAGGCGATCGAAGCGATCGAAAACGGCGCGCAGAGCTACAACATTGATGGGCAGAGTGTGACCAAAGCAAGCCTTGCCACCCTGTATAGCCGGCAAAAAGCGCTGGAGAGCCAGCTGCGGCAGGCAAACGGGGGAGACCTGTATATTGTGGATTTTGCAGATAGGGGGTAGAGGCACTTGGGAGTATGGCAAAACCTCAAAATGCGCTTTGGGGGCAATCGAAACGGATATGATGCGGGCGGGGGACGGGAAGGGGACAACTGGACGCCAGTAGACGGCCGGGCGGAGGATATCAACGCCATGTCCCGCGACATGATCCGCCGCCGCGCGCGGGATCTGGAAAGAAATGCCGACTATGCAGAGTCGAGCATCCTTGCCATGGAGCGCAATGTGGTCGGATCAGGCATCCGGCTGGACTGCAAGGTGGATAATCCGGAGCTGGAACGGCAAATCGAAACGCTCTGGGAGCGGTGGTGTCACCCGGAAAACTGCGATGTCACAGGCCGACTGTGCTTCTGCGAAATACTCAAGATGGCGGTGCGCCGGATGCTGGTCGATGGAGGTCTGCTGATCGTAGCGGCCTACACGGGAGACAAGCGTTTCCCACTGCAGCTGCAGATCAAAGAGGTGGATGAGCTTAACAGCGGGGTGCTGTTCCATGAGGGCAATCAGGTGGTGGGCGGCGTGGAAGTCAATTCTTACAACAAGCCAATTGCCTATCATTTTACGGTCTATGACGTATATGGTGAAACTGGCCGAACCGTCCGGATTCCGGCGGATCGGGTCATCTACCTCAACAAGATCAAACGCACCTCGCAGGTGCGGGAAATTTCCGGATTTGCCAATATCCTTTCCCGCCTCCGGGACCTGAATCAGTTTTTAAATGCTGTATCGGTCAAGGAGCGCATCTTGGCCTGCCTGTCAGTTTTTGTTAAAAAAGTCAACCCCGCGGGGGGAGTTTGGCGCAACCAGAAAACGGACAAGGCGACCGGCGCCAAGAGGAAAAAGCTGGCACCAGGAATGATTATGGAGCTGGATGCGGGAGACGAAATCCAGGTTGTAAACCCATCGGGCCAGGCGTCCAACACCAAAGACATGGCAACTATCCTGCTGCGGGCGTTTTCGTCGGCGTTGGGATTGAGCTATGAGGCGACCTCGAGAGACATGAGCCAGGTCAACTACTCTTCCGCCCGTCAAAACCTGATCGAGGACAGGGAGAGCTACAAGGAGTGGCAGCACTATCTTTCTGAGCACCTCTGCCGCAAGGTTTATGCCTGGTGGATGGAAAGCTGCGTGATGGCGGGGAGTCTGCATATTCCGGACTATTTTACGAATCCGGAAAAATACACCGAATGCAAGTGGATTGCCAAGGGAATGAGCTGGATTGATCCAGTCAAGGAGGTCAACGCAAATCGAATTGCACTGGAAACCAACCAGACCACCTTGCAGGAGGTGGTGGTTTTCATCGTGGAAAGGAAATAATTTCTTTTTTCTTTTGCTGTGCATAACGTAATGTTTTTGCAGCACCGCCCCAACCATGAAGAACATAAGCCACTACAATATCGGATTGCTCCACCATCCATTGATTCCTTTTTAGAATGGCATATTTTGGGGGAACAGATTCCAGAGGAGGATACACACTGTCGTCATATATCGAAGTATCTATGTTGAAGTTTAGATAGGGTAGTACAAGAATAAGACGTATCTGTGGATATTGATCTTTCTTCTTTTGAAGAACAGAAGCAGACAAGGTATCAAATTTTCCGTATCCTCCCAAATAAAAGGTATTTGCACCTTTTTGAATCAATCTATCAAGCACAGTATTTAACCATTGTTTCATATCTGTATCGTTTTCAATCTCTGCATGTCCGCAAAAGGTAACTATCATGGGAACATCTCCTTATTATAGTGATTATAATCACTATAATAATATTATGCAAGCCCCATATAATAAAGAAAAGTGGGGTGACAATATGCCGATTTCTTTTCGACCGATGCGTCAATATATGGAACAACATCATATTTCCTTTTATCGTTTAGCCAACGAAGGTATTGACGCACAGACTCTGCAAAGGGTTCGGCATGACAAACCAATTACCACCGAGACGCTTGGTAAGCTGTGTAAAATCATGAACTGTCAACCTGCCGACTTGATAGAATATATCGCAGAAGATACGGAAACAGAATGACAATCTTTAAAATCTCCTAGGACAAACAATAAAAAGCACCAGTGCATCGCACTGGTGCTTTTTGTATGTGCTCGAATTGACAATCTGAAAAAACCGAACCCCTCTGACTTCCCGCGTGCAGGTAGTAGCAGACGAGGAGGACAAATACCGCGATGCAGCACGCGACGGTCTGCTCCTGCGCATGGGAGAGATGCTGGAAAAACCGGCTCCTGGTGCAGAAAGCTTTCGCGGCATGAGCCTGCACCAGCTGATGGCAGATTGCGCAATGCGCTGCGGCGTCAAGGATGCGCACCGTTTGTCCCCGGATGAACTGTGGAGAGAGATGGCCATGCAGTCCCGCGGTCAGTTTGCCGATACCAACAGCTTTGTGTCCATCGTCAACTCCACCCTGCACGCAACCATCGCCAGAGCTTACGCAACCGCGCCGACTACCTATCAGTACTGGACCAGCGTCGGCTCCAATCCGGATTTCAAGAAGATGACCCGTTATCGTCTGGCAGCCACCGGCGAGATGCAGGAAATTCCGGAAAACGGTGAGTTCAAAACGGTCAGCGGCAAGGATGAAGGAGTAGAAACCGGTCTGAAAACCTACGGAAAGAAGTTTGGCTTCAGCCGCCAGACCATCATCAACGACGACCTGGGCACCGTTTCCCGCATGATTACCGCACAGGTGCGCTCCAATCAGCGTTTTATCAACCAGAAATGTTATGAGGCGCTCACCAAAAACGCAAAGATTTCTGACGGGAAGAATCTGTTTGACGCAAGTCACAACAACCTTTTCACTGGAGCCGCTCCTTCGATTGCATCCTTTAACGAGATGATCGTCGCGATGGCCAAGCAGAAGGACATCAATGGCAAGGATGTGCTCAACATCAAACCGCATTTTGTATTGGCACCGGTGGCGCTGGGAATGGCAATCCGTCAGATTCTGGAATCCACCGCCGACCCGGATGCAACAAACAGCGGCGTAATGAATCCGATGAAGGGTGCCTTCCAGCTGATCACCGATGCACAGCTGGATATTGCAAATCCAAAGGGTTACTATGCAGTGGCCGACCCGAATGAGGCGGACGGTATCGAAGTGACCTATTTAAACGGCAAGCGCACACCAACGCTGGAAAGCAAGGTATCCTGGGACACTCTGGGCATCGAATATCGGATGTTCCATGACTTCGGCATCAACATCATCGACTACCGCGGCATGAGCTACAATCCAGGCAAATAAGGAGGTCTTTTTTATGGCAGTTTACATTCAGAAAGGCGACAGAATCGACTATAAAAACGACACCGAGGCGGTTATCAAGTCCGGCGATGTGGTAGCGATGGGAACCAATCGCATTGCGGTAGCGGACTGCCAGATCGAGGTAGGAGCAGTGGGAACACTGGCCCTGACCGGTGTCTGGGAGTTTCCGGCCGACACTTCGTCAGCCATCGAGTTTGGCGCGATTGCTTACTGGGATGCTTCCAGCAAGACCATGAAGGCAGCACAGAGTGCGTCCGAAATTCCGGCCGGAATCTGCGTGAAGAAAAAAGAAAGTTCCACAGCAACTGTGCTGGTGAGATTGCAGGATTGTCTGACAGGGACAGCAGGTGCATAATGAGCATTTTTAAAGCGATGGTGCAGCAGGACACTGACACAGTGATTTTCAATCTGGAGGAGCTGGCCGACATCCACGAGCTGGACGGCCGGCAGATTCTGGTTATCTTTGACGAGGTGACGCTGGAAAAAATGAAGGCACAGCCAAAGTATGCCGATGGCTATAACACGGCCACCCGACTGATTTTGGTTCGCCCCACCGATCTGCCCGGAAAACCGGCCGAAGGGGCGCATCTGACACTGGATGGAAAGACCTATCTTGTCAAGAGCGTCACCGGAAGACTGATCTGGCGAATTGTATTGGAGGCAAACCGATGAGCAACGAACTGGGATTGCAGCTTAATATTTCCATCCCCGACGTCAAAGAAGTGCAGGCACAGATGGTGACAGCAAAGAACAAGGCACCGCTTGCTGTCCAGCGGGCGATCAACAGCACCATCAAACAGGTGAGCCGCGATGTCGGCAAGGAAGCAAAGCAAAAGTATATCATCAGCCAGCCGGAGGTCAGAAAGACGCTACACCTGAAAAAAGCGACCAAGAAGGATCTGACCGGCGTGGTTTCTTCCAGAGATGACAAAAAGCCGAAACTGTATGGTTTTAAGGTAACGCCGAAGCAGGTCATCACCAAGCAGGATGCAAAACCGGAATTTTACGCAGCAAGAATCAAAAAAAGGGTCAAGGAAAAGAACCTGACCGGTAATTCGGAAAGGTCAAAGGCCTTTGTTGCGAAGATGAAAAGCGGTCATATCGGTATTTTTGAACGAATGACGGGGACAAAGGGGACAGACGGCAAAGAAGATCTGGCTGAGTTATACAGCATGAGTATCCCAGATATGGTCAAGAGCAGAGATGTCGCCTTTGAAATCCAACAGAAGGGTCAGACCTTTTTGGAAGCGCAAGTACAGACCGAAATTCGGAGGGTGATGGGACTGAAATGACAATTTACAGACTGCATCAGGCAATCAAAGAGAGGGTGGAAAAGGCAGCGTCAGAAGCCGGATTTCATGGACTGCAGGTCTATATCCGCAATCTGCCGCCGCTCAAATATGAAGGGGATGCAGAAAAATATTTTCCGCACTGTGTCATCACCGTCGGAGATGGGGCAGATGCACAGGAAGAAAGCAGCATGACCGCGGTTCTGGTGTTGGGGACGATTGACACGGCGCCGGAGCTGCGCGGTTATGAGGAAATCTGTCATCTGATTGAGATTCTGCGACTTTCCTTTGCCGAGGACCCGGTGCTGGATGGCTGCTTTGAAGTAAAGCTGCCGGTCAACTTTACACCGGCAGAAGGAGAAGGAAACACCTATCCGCATTTCTTCGGAGCAGTTTGGTTTGATGTGCAGATTCCATCCCCGCAGAGAGATTACAACGATTTAACCTAAAAGAAAGGGTGAAGAAAATGGCATTTTTCCACGGTATTCAGGTGTCAGAAAAACAGACACAGATTGTGGCGCCGGTGCAGGTCGATTCGGCCGTGCAGGTGGTAGTCGGTCTGGCACCGGTCAACATGGGGAACTTAAGCGACCCGTTGGCGCCGCAGATTGCGTACAGCTACGAGGAAGCGGTCGAGAAGATGGGCATGAGTGCAGACCATCTGACCTATACCATCTGCGAAAGCATCAAGCTTTCGTTTGCAACCTACAACGTGTCGCCGCTGATCATGATTAACGTGCTCGACCCGACCAAACACAAGCAGCAGAAAACGACCGTCAGCGTGCAGCTGCTGGAAGGCAAGACCCAGCTTCCAGAGGAGAGTGTGCTGCTGCCATCGGTGCAGCTGACCCAGACCGAGGAAGCGCTGACCGTCGGGGAAGATTATCTGCTCTCCTTTGAGGACGGAAAAGCGGTCATCGAGCGCATTGAGGGCGGAAAGATTCTGGAAGATACGGCGACGCTGACCGCGACCTATGATGTGCTCGATCCGGCCGCGGTAGAGGATGAGGACATTCTGGCCGGCATTGCAAAGATTCGGGAGATTTATCCGCGGTTTGGCATGGTGCCAGGAACTTTGATTGTCCCAGGCTTCAGCGGCAAGCCGGAAATTTACAATGCCATGACGGCCAAAACAGACAGTCTGAACAGTGTGTTCCGGTATCACTGCTTGGTGGACTTGGACACCGAAACGGTCACAACCTACGACGCAGCGTATGCGGAAAAGAACAAGAACAATTTTGTGCAGGAAAACAGCACGCTGCTCTGGCCGATGGTGCAGATTGGGGAAGAAATCTACCACTACTCTGCAGCTGCAGCGGCTCTGATTGCGGACACCGACTACAACAACGACGGGATTCCTTATGTTTCCTTCTCGAACAAGTCGCTCAAAATCAGTGGACTTTGTCTGGCGGACGGCACCGAGGTGATCTTAGATCTGGAACAGGCAAATCTGTTAAACTCCCAGGGCATCGTGACCGCAATCAACATGAACGGCTGGAAGGCATGGGGCAACCGAACCGCCTGCTATCCTGGCAACACCGATATCAAGGATTGTTTCATTCCCTGCCGCAGGATGTACAACTGGTGGGCCAATCAGTTTATTTTGTCCTACTTCCAGAAGGTGGATGATCCGGCAAACCGACGCCTGATCGAAAGCATTGTGGACAGCGAAAATATCAAGGGAAACGCATGGAAACAGCGATACATGGTAGCGGAAGCCCGAATGGTTTTTGACCAGGCGGACAACCCGACCACCGACCTGATCAACGGAATCATCCGCATCGGGATGCTGTTTTCTCCTTATCCACCAGCCGAGCAGATCCTGACCACGGTGGAATATGACACCGGTGCGCTTCAGGAAGCTTTAAAGTAGGGACGGTTAAAGTTTGTAAAGGAAGGGACTTTTGTGCCCCTTCCTTTGTGGTATCAAAAGGAGTGAGAATATGAACAAGGGAACGATTCAGACCAAGCTGACCGATTATAACATCTACAACGAGGGCGAGATGCTGATCGGCACCAACGGAGAGGTGACACTGCCGGATCTGGAAGCGGTTACCTCCGAAATCAGCGGCGCGGGAATTGCCGGTACAATGGAGGACCCGACACCGGGCTATTTTGGCTCGCTGGAAATTGAGCTGAAATTCCGCACGGTATCCGAAGAATCCAGCCGCCTGATGATCCCGCAGGCGCACACGCTGACTCTGCGGGCAGCACAGACAAAACACGACCCAGCGACCGGAACAAACAGTCAGGAAGGTTTAAAGGTGGTCTGCCGCGGTGTGCCGAAGAGCTA
Organism: uncultured Negativibacillus sp.; assembly: GCF_944388365.1. Classification (GTDB taxonomy): domain Bacteria; phylum Bacillota; class Clostridia; order Oscillospirales; family Ruminococcaceae; genus Negativibacillus. Next base: position 16,382 of record NZ_CALXIN010000035.1, read on the forward strand.
CTCGGTGGGAACCTTCAAGCAGGGCGAGTCGACCGAAACTACAACCAAGCTGGAGCTGTCCTATATCAAGATCACCCGCGGCAGCGTCGTTGTGCTCGAGCTGGACAAGTTTAATCACATCTTTGTGGTGGAGGGTGTCGACTACATGAAGGAAATCAGAGATTTGATTTAGGGACTCCAAAGAAAGGATATGATAGCATGGAAAAGTTCATCTTGAAAAAGCCGGTAACCTATGAAACGAAAAAATATGAAGAGTTTGACCTTTCTGGTCTGGAAGATCTGTCCGGTGAGGACTATGCAAGCCTGCTCAAACAGGCGGAGAAGATCGAAGGGGAAAGCATGGTTCCGGAAAAGAGCCTGACCTTTGTGTACCTGACGGCCGCAAAGGTGACCGGCCTGCCGTTTGACCTGTTTAAGACGCTGAGTGCAAAGGATGCAGCGCGGTTGCGCTATCAGATCGGTAGTTTTTTTCTCTCGGAGGATTAGACCATACCGCCGCCTTGTTGCTCAAAAAATCTGCCATCAGCCTTTCTATCGTGCTGCACGCTGATTTTTTTCGGCTGTGGACGATGCCGCTCGGTGATCTGCTGGAGCTGATGGTGCAGACAGAGGAGGTGCTTTCCGAAATTGGCAAAGAACAGATTCATTGTCGACTTCCTGTTTGGAGCAAAGAAGCAGGGGAGCTTTGACAAAACCTTTTCGGCGGTATCGAACAGTGTCAAAAGCCTGACCAAAACGGTGGCGGCGGTGGCTACCACCTATGTGAGCGCTCAGGCACTGAAAAGCGTATCAATGTCAGCTCTGGAAAGCGCATCCAGTCTGGAAGGATACCGCAGCACCCTAAATGTTGTCATGAAGGACCAGAAAAAGGCGGCTCAGATGATGGCATGGGCGGTGGATTTTGCGAACAAAACCCCGTTTGCAACCGATTCCGTCGTTGAAGCGACGGTGCGGCTGCAGTCCTATGGCATCGATGCGCAAAAGACGATGACCAGGATCGGCGACATGGCTGGCGTCATGAACAAGGATCTGATGCAGGCGGTGGAAGCGGTAGCTGATGCCCAGACCGGAGAATTGGAGAGGCTCAAAGAGTTCGGCATTACAAAAGCCATGATTGAGGCCAAGGGTGCCGAGCTTTACAAAAATCAAACCATTATCAACAACAAAGGGCAGATCGTTGACCAGGAGAAGTTCAACGATGCCCTTTTTGCATTGATGGAGGACCGCTTTAAAGGCGGCATGGAGATTCAGGCAAAGAGTTACAAGGGTATCATGTCAACGATTACCGGCGTATGGAAAACTGGTCTTGCCAACATGGCCGGCATCAGCGGCACCGGTGAGATCATTGAGGGCAGCGCCTTTGATGCAGCCAAAGAGGGCCTGAGCTGGGTCGCAACCAAAATGCAGAATATGGCCAACGCAGGAACCTTCGAGCAGATTGGCAAAAAGATCGGCAGCGTGGTGCAGACCGGTGTAAAGTACGGAACAAAGGTCATCAGTGTTGCAAAGAAAATCAAGGACAGTGTTGCTGACACTGCGAAAACGATTGCAGCCAGACTGGAGCCGATGCGGCCGTTGTTTGATGGCATCGCAGAAAAGGCAACGAGTTTAG
>NZ_CALXIN010000036.1 GCF_944388365.1 uncultured Negativibacillus sp.
TTTTGCAGCTACATAACGAATAAAAAAGTAACAACGTTTATAAAAACAAGGAGGGCATCCCATCTAACGGGATGCCCTCCTTGTTTTTATAACGCAGTAAAGAGAGGATTTCTATTTAAATCAAGTGGTAGAGTTTCAACAGTTCTTCCACAATGGTGCCTTCTACCTTTTCCAGTGCCTTTTTCTCGACCAAACGATAGCCAAATGGAAGTTTAATTTCGGTCAGCTTTTTACCGTCCATCATCTTGGAAGTGGCATCCAGCAAAGCACGGATGTCATAGCAGGAACCCCATACTTCCGGTACACCACGGTCAATATTGAGCAAGGTGTAGGCAGCTTCCATACCGGTGCGAACCGAGTACTCGGTGGTGAAGATGGTATCGCGGACCGTTTCGGCAAACTGTCCGATGAAGGCAAAGTTGACACAGCCTTCCGGTACAACATTAGGGCGGTCACCTTTTGCACGAGGCATAAAGAAAGCGGTAATATATGGCATCATACATGGAATTGTGCTGGCGGAGTGTTCTGCCATGTCCATGATCTGATCTTCTGGAACGCCCATGTGATACAGCCATTCTGCGCAAATCTCAACACCGGTGCATTCTTTCATCGGTTTCTTGATGAAGTTGCCTGGGACATCGGTGAACAGACCGTAGATCCAACCGACCAGCTGGCCTTCCGGCTGAGCCTTGAAGTGAGGCTGGCGGTTAAAGGTGTAGCTTAACATCCAGGCAGAATCCTTGACGGTGATGATGCCGCCGGTGACGACCTTTCCAGAGAATGGGTCACGTTTGCAGATCTTCTGGAGGTACGGCGGGATGCGGTCATCCAGTGTAGTGACGGTAGCCGATTCCCAGTTGGTTGCTTCGATATTGGAACAGAATTTTTCTGGATGTCCAAAGTCAGGGTGCTGGGCGGCGATGTTCTTCCACAGCTGCCAGCAGCCGCCCTCTCCAGGCTGGGTGTTCATGACCGGAGCATGATGGTTGTCACCCAGAGAAGAATTTTCGGTGCAGGAACCATTGGTGACAAAAACAAGATCGTTTTCGGTCAATTCAATGGTTTTTTCCTTGCCTTCCTGGATGCACAAAATCTGGCGTGCAATCTTTTTGCTGCCTTCAAATTCAAATTTTACATTGGTGACCTGCGTATCATAGTGGAACTGAACGTTGTGTGCTTCCAGATAGCGGATCAGCGGCAGAATCAGCGATTCATACTGATTATACTTGGTAAATTTGAGGGCGGAGAAATCCGGCAGGCCGCCGATGTGGTGAATGAAGCGCTGGATGTACAGCTTCATTTCTAATGCAGAATGCCAGGTTTCAAAGGCGAACATGGTGCGCCAGTAGAGCCAAAAGTTGGATTCAAAAAATTCTGGGTCCAGCACATCGGTGATCTTCTTGTCGTAGAGCTGTTCGTCTGGCGTCATGAACAGTTTGATGACGCTCATGGCAGCTTTATCAGACAGGGTAAACTTTCCATCGGTGTGAGCATCTTCGCCGCGGTTTTGGGTTGCACGCATCAGCGAGTAGTTGGGATCGCGCTTATTCAGCCAGTAATATTCGTCCAGAACGGAGGCATCCGGTGTTTCGATGGACGGAATGGAGCGGAAAAGATCCCACAGACATTCGAAGTGGTTTTCCATCTCGCGGCCTCCACGGATGACAAAGCCGAGCTGCTGATCCTGGATGCCGTCGCAGGCGCCGCCAGGCAGCTTGAGTTCCTCTAAAATGTGGATGTTTTCGCCCTTCATCTGACCGTCGCGGATCAGGAAACAGGCTGCGGAAAGGGATGCGAGACCGGAACCTACCAGCCAGGCGGTTTTGTTGTCAACTCCTTCTGGTTTTAACGGACGTGCAAATGCTTCATAGTTGCCATTGCTGTAATACATAGTGAAACCTCCATTGGGAATCTGTAAGATGTTTATGGTTTGTGGACGGTGCAATTTTGTTTTTGCACCGGAGATATTTGCTTTTGGTGATTGTATTGTAACGGAATCAGTTGGCATTTACCATAGACAAAAAAGAATTCCTGTTTGGATTTTATACAAAGGCTTAAAAGTGTAAAAGTTGCGCCGCCATTTAAAATATGATATGATGATACATAATTTAACAGCAGGGAAAGGAGAAGACAGCATGTCTCAAATGACAAAACAGGCGTTGGCAAATTCACTCAAGTCTTTGCTTCAAAAAAAGACCTTGAATAAAATTACCATCAAAGATATTGTCGATGATTGTGGGGTAAATCGACAGACTTTTTATTATCATTTTCAGGATGTCTACGATCTGGTAGACTGGATTTTTCATCACGACTTTGAGCGCCTTTTAAAGGATTATTCTGACTATACCAGCTGGCATCAGGGATGCAGAAGGATTCTGGACTATATGCAGGAAAATCGGAGCTTGGTGCTTAATGTTTATCACTCCGTTAATCGTGTTCAGCTGGAGGATCGCTTAAAATCGTGGCTCAAGCCGATTTTGACCTCTATTGTCAGTGAAGTAGCACAGTCAATGGAAGTCAGCCAGGAGAATCGGGACTTTGTTACAGATGTCTATGTTCTGATGATGGTCGGCTTTTTTATGGAGTGGATGGAATATGATATGCCAAAGGATAAGCTGGGGAAGCTGGACAAGCTGTTTTGCTGTATGGACGGAAGTATTGCTTATACACTGGAAAAATTCGAGGAAACAAAATAGACAAAGAAAATCGGGTGTCTAAAGTTTAGACACCCGATTCTTTTTGTCTATTGTTCAGATGGGAACAGGGAGTTACAATCAGAATAAGCTATTTCAGAAAAATCAAAGGAGTGAAATGTATGAGTTTTTCTGCAAAAATGATGAATCTTGGAATGAGAAAAGTATATGATTATCTGGAAAAGGACCCGAAAACGAACCTTCCAAAACTGATGGAAATGATTGATAAGGTTTTGCCGGAATCGGTCTATGCCCCTCAAAGAAAGGTCTTTCGAGAAATTTTGGAGGATCAGGACAACAACTGGTTTGAACTGATCGAAAGTGTGTGGACAGACATCGACCCTCAGATCATCCGCAAGTTCTTTGAGAACTTTATTATGAACGCAAACCTGGATTGGGCAGAAAAGAGAGAAAAGGTGATGGAGGAATATCACTGCAATGTTCCGTGGGCAATTCTTCTGGACCCAACCTCTGCCTGCAATATGCATTGTACCGGATGCTGGGCAGCAGAATATGGCAACCGTCTGAACCTCAGCTTTGACGAGATTGATTCGATCATCACACAGGGCAAAGAGATGGGCGTCTATATGTACATCTATACCGGCGGCGAGCCGCTGATGCGGAAACGCGATCTGATCGCATTGTGCAACAAGCACAGCGACTGTGAATTCCTGGCATTTACCAATGCAACCCTGATTGATGAAGAATTTGCCGACGAGATGCTGCGGATCAAAAACTTTATTCCGGCAATCAGTGTAGAAGGTGGAGAGGAAACCACCGATGCCCGCCGTGGCAAAGGAACCTATCAGAAAGTTGTTCGCGCCATGGAGATTCTCAAACGCAAAAAACTGCCGTTCGGCGTTTCCTGCTGCTATACCAGCCAGAACCTGGATTCGATCAGCTCGGAGGAGTTTATCGATCAGCTGGTAAAATGGGGAGCAAAATTTGCGTGGTTCTTCCATTATATGCCGGTTGGCAATGGCGCTGTTGCAGATCTGCTTCCATCACCGCAGCAAAGAGAGCAGATGTATCATTGCATTCGTGAATACCGCAAAACCAAACCGATCTTCACCATCGACTTCCAAAACGACGGTGAGTATGTCGGCGGATGTATTGCCGGCGGAAGAAACTATCTGCATATCAATCCAAACGGCGATATTGAACCGTGCGTCTTTATCCATTATTCGGATTCCAACATCCGTGAAAAGACCCTGTTGCAGGCGTTGACCTCGCCGCTGTTTATGGCTTACCATGACGGTCAGCCGTTTAATGAAAACCATCTGCGCCCATGCCCAATGCTGGAAAATCCAGAAAAATTGCAGGAAATGGTCAGAAGGACGGGCGCCCATTCGACCGATCTGGAATCGCCGGAGAGTGCAGAACACCTGTGCGGCAAATGTATCGACTATGCCAAAAACTGGACACCGACAGCGGATCGGCTGTGGAAGTGTTCTCACGGCTGCGCAGGATGCCAGAAGCAGGAATAATCCGTTTTCATATAAAATAACCCCCATGCAAAAACCGGAGTGGAAATCACTCCGGTTTTTGTGTTTTCAGCAGCGTTTTATTTTCATTGCCTTTTGTTGGGAGAGTTGATACAATAGAGAACAGAATGATTTGCAGAGAGGGAGAAGTGCATGAGCTATCGTATTGCCATCTGTGACGACTGTGCTGCCGATGGAGAACTGATCGTGTCCATTGTCAAAGAGTGGGCACAGGAAAACCGGCTGGAGGAGCCGCAGACCGAACTTTTTTCGTCGGCGGAGGCGTTTTTATTCCGTTATTCCGAGGACAAATGCTGGGATATTCTGCTGCTGGACATTGAAATGGGCCAGATGGACGGAGTCACGATGGCAAAGACCGTCCGCAAAGAAAACGAGGCGGTACAGATTGTCTTTATCAGTGGCTATTCGGAATATATCGCCGAAGGGTACGATGTAGCGGCACTGCACTATCTGATTAAGCCGGTACAGCCTGCAAAATTAAAACAGGTGCTCAGCCGTGCCGCGGAGAAACTGCAGAAAAATGAAAAGACCATCCTGCTGGAATTGAGCGGCGAGATGGTGCGGGTGCCCTTGTATGAGATTCGCTATCTGGATGTGCAGCACAACTATGTCACCGTCCATGCAAAGCAGGACTATACCCTCAAGCGTGCGCTGGCCGAATTTGAGCCGCAGCTGGACGAGCGGTTTTTACGCATCGGGCGCAGCTGCATCCTAAATCTGACCTGCGTCCAGAAGGTCACCAAAACCGAGGTCACCTTGTCCGATGGAACGAGGCTTCCATTGCCGCGCGGACAGTATGAACCGCTCAATCGGGCGATTATCGCCCGTCTGTAAAGGAGGGTCGGCATGAAACTGCACTTTATCGCCAATATGATCGACCGACGGATCGCAGACTATCAGCGGGAGCTGATCGAAACCCACTACCGAGAGGTAGAGAACATGTACAACCAAATTCGCGGCTGGCGGCACGACTACCGCAACCATATCCAGACGATGAAAGCCTATGCCGCCAGTGAAAACTGGGAGGCCATCCGCTTGTATCTGGATGAGCTGGACAAGGATCTGACCACCGTCGACACGGTGGTCAAGTCGGGCAATCCCATGTGCGACGCCATCCTCAACAGCAAGATCTCGCTGGCAAAGTCGCACGACATCGAGGTCCACGCCGACGCAAACATTCCGCTGGCACTCACCACGCCAGAGATCGACCTGTGCTGCATCATCGGCAACCTGTTTGACAATGCCATCGAGGCAAGCCTTGCGCTGCCGCCGGAGGAGCGGATGATCCGCGTCTATATGGACATGAAGAACACCCAGCTGTACATCTCGTTTACCAATTTTACCGCAAAGGGAAAGCTAACAAAGGTCAAGGGTCGGTTTGCTTCCAGCAAGGGAGAAGGTCACGGTTTTGGACTGGTGCGCATCGACAACATCGTCGAGCGTCACGGCGGGTACCTCAGCCGCAACAGTGAGGATGGCGCCTTCACCACCGAGATTTTGCTCCCGCAGGACCCAGTCGAAGGGTAATTTTGCAATTCGTCCCCCAATAGGAACAATTCGTCCCCGAAATGAACACGGGGACGTTTTTTATGCTAAGATAAAACCGAGGTGAAAAGGATGAAAACGAATCAACTGCAAAAGCCAAAATATAACATGTGGCAGAACACCGGCTTCATGGTGAAAGTTGCCTGGAAAGATAATAAACTCGTGCTTTTTCTCTGTGTCGCTCTGGCGGCGGCAACAGCGGGTGTGACCATCACCGAGCTGCTGATTGCACCGATGATTCTGCAAAAGGTCGAAACGATGGCGCCGCTTGGGGAGCTGGTTTCCACCATCCTGGGGTTTAGTGTGGTGCTGCTGGCTGTGTCTGCGCTCAAAGCCTATTTTACAGAAAACACCTTGTTTGGTCGGGTAGATGTCCGAATTAAAGTTATCAACATGCTCAATCAGAAGCTGGCAGAGACCTCCTTTGCAAACCTTCTGGACACAAGGTTTATCGAGTATAGCAAAAAAGCATCTCGCGCCTGCTCCTCCAACAGGGATTCTACCGAAGCGGTCTGGAAAACATGGACCGACATCCTGACCAATGTGCTGGGATTTGCAGTTTATCTGGCGCTGCTGTCTACGTTAAATTTGGGACTGATCCTTGTGGTTCTGGCGACAACGGTGGCCGGTTATTTTATCAACAAGCGCATCAACGAGTGGGGATATCGCCACAGGGAGGAAGAAATCAAATACAATCAACAGATGGATTATATCCGGTTTCAGTCGGAAAACAGAGCCTTTGCAAAGGATGTCCGCATCTTTGGGCTTCGCAGCTGGCTGGATGATCTCTGGAACAGCACCTTCTCTCTGTATCGCGCATTTTTGGAAAAGAGAGAGAAAACCTATCTCTGGACCAATGTGGTGGATTTACTGCTGGCGTTTGCCCGAAATGGCATCGCTTATGTCTACCTGATCGGACTGGTGCTCGATCAGGGACTGCCGGTATCGCAGTTTTTGCTCTATTTTAACGCGGTCAGCGGCTTTACCCAGTGGGTGACCGGTATTCTGGACCAGTTTTCGATTCTGCACAAGCAAAGTCTGGATCTTTCCATCGTGCGGGAATTCCTGGAATGGCCGGAGCCGTTTTGCTTTGAGGACGGTGAGCCGCTTGCAAAGGATATGAACAGGGAGTATGAAATCAAGCTGGAAAATGTGTCCTATCGCTATCCCGAAGCGCAGAAGGACACCATTTCGAAGATGAATCTGACTATTCACCCTGGCGAAAAGCTGGCGATTGTCGGCTTAAACGGTGCCGGCAAGACCACACTGGTCAAACTGGTCTGCGGATTCCTGGATCCGACCGAGGGCAGAGTTCTTTTAAACGGCGAGGACATCCGCAAATATAACCGCCGCGACTACTACGAGCTGTTTGAAGCGGTCTTTCAGGATTTCTCGGTGCTGGAGGCAAGTGTCGCTGAAAACGTCGCTCAGCGGGTGGAAGGCATCGACATTCCGAAGGTATGGGACTGTCTGGAACAGGCAGGACTGACCGAGAAGATTCGCTCGCTGCCAAAGCAGCTGGAAACCAAGGTTGGACGCAGAGTGTTCGAGGACGGCATCGAGCTGTCCGGCGGCCAGACCCAGCGACTGATGCTGGCAAGAGCGTTGTACAAGGATTCGCCATTGATTATTCTGGATGAGCCGACCGCGGCGCTCGACCCGATTGCGGAGAATGATATCTACATGAAATACAGCGAAATGACCCATGGAAGAACCTCGCTGTTTATCTCCCACCGTCTGGCGTCCACACGCTTCTGCGACCGCATCCTGTTTTTGGAGCATGGAGCCATCGTGGAGGAAGGAACCCATGAACAGCTGCTGGCGGCAAACGGCGGGTATGCGCACCTGTTTGAGGTGCAGAGCCAGTATTACAAGGAAGGAGATTGTCAGGATGGAGAATAAGGTTTCCTATAAAATTGCCTGGGAAAGAAATCTGCGCGCCCTGAAAATCTGGGGTAAGCTATGTCCAAAGTACTTTGTTTCCTGCACCTTCTATTCGATTTTGAAAGCGCTGAGTCCCTATGTCACCATCTGGCTTTCTGCGCAGATTATCAACGAACTGGCGGGAAATCGAAGCCCCGAACGCTTATTCCAGCTGGTTGTGATTCAGCTGGTGTCTGCGGCGCTGCTCTCGTTGTGTACAGGTGTTCTCAACCGCTGGTACAACTGTGAAAAGGCCAGTGCAGACCGGTTGTACGACCGCATCTGGATGGAAAAGTGGATGAAACTGGATTATGCCGATGTGGACCGCCAGCAGGTTTATGACCTGTATTCCCAGGTGAAACAGAATATGAACTGGAATGGCTGGGGATTTTGGCTTAATATGGATGGATTTGAAAAAATGTTGCTGGCTGTTCTGCGTATCCTCGGTGGTATTGTCCTGTCGGTGAGCCTGTTTATATTGCCGGTGCCAGAGGGCGATTTTACGCTGCTCAACCATCCTCTTTGTGCGGTGTTGATGGTGGCGCTAATGCTGGGGATTGCACTGCTGTCTCCGATGTGTGCAAACAAATCAAATGCATATTGGACCCAGTGGGCGGAAACAGCCCGATATGGAAATCGGTTGTTTGATTTCTATGGCTTTTTAGCGCAGGACAGAAAACGCGCGGCTGACATGAGAATCTATAACCAGGAGGAAAGAGTCGGTAGAAAATATATGCAGGGAAACCGAATTTTCAGCGCTGACTCTGTTCTTGCAAAAATGTCCCGCGGTCCGCGCGGTCTTTGGATGATGGCTTCCCGAAGTGTTGCCGTTATTCTAACCGGCGTGGTGTACCTGTTTGCCTGTCTGAAAGCATGGGCGGGTGCGTTTGGTGTCGGTTCGGTCACCCAGTATGTGGGCGCCATCAACAACCTGTTTTTAGGCATCGCCGACCTGCTGGAACAGTTTGGCGTGATGCGTGCAAACGCTGCCTTTCTGGAACAGAACTTTGCATTTCTGGATGTTCCAAACAAGATGTATCAGGGCAGCCTGACCACCGAGAAGCGCGCCGACCGCCAGTATGAAGTGGAATTTAAGGATGTATCCTTCAAATACCCTGGCGCCGATGTGTGGGCGCTGCGCCACGTCAGCATGAAGTTTAAGGTGGGAGAACGTCTTGCCGTGGTGGGAATGAACGGTTCGGGCAAGACCACCTTTATCAAGTTGCTCTGCCGGCTGTACGACCCGACCGAAGGTAAGATTTTATTAAACGGCATCGACATTCGCAAATACCGGTACGACGATTATATCGACATCTTCTCGGTGGTATTTCAGGATTTCCAGCTGATGGCGCTGCCGCTGGGCGAAAACGTAGCGGGTGCAGCATCCTATGACAGGGAGCGCGTGATGGTATCGCTGAAAAACGCCGGCTTTGCCGAGCGCATGGAGCGGATGCCGTATGGGCTGGATACCTATCTATACAAGGATCTGGACAAGGAAGGCGTAGAGGTCTCCGGCGGCGAGGCGCAGAAGATTGCGATTGCCAGAGCACTGTACAAGGATTCGCCGTTTATCATCCTCGACGAGCCGACCGCTGCGCTCGATCCGATGGCGGAGGCAGAAATTTACAGCAAGTTTAACGAGATTATCGAGGATAAAACGGCGATTTACATCAGCCATCGTCTTTCCTCCTGCAAGTTCTGCGACGAAATCGCAGTCTTTGACCACGGCGCCGTGGTTCAGAAGGGAACCCATGACCAGCTGGTTGCGGATGAAAGCGGAAAATACTATGAGCTGTGGAACGCACAGGCTCAATATTACGATGAAAACCAGGAAGAAGCTTAATACACCCTTGAAAAAACAGGACCTGCATTGGAAAATCCCAATGCAGGTCCTGTTTTTTTAAGGAAATCTTGGAGACAAAAGATTAGAGCATTTCGATGAAAGCAGCACAGCGGGTATTGAGCTGGCCGATGTCCGCAGAGGAGTAGTCGGTCTCTACGCACATATAAGGAAGACCTTTGCTGGTGACAAAGCGTTTGATGTTGTAGGATTCAACGTTGTAGGTGTGGCAAGCCTGCAGAATAACTTCGACAACAGCGTCGATCTTATATTCGTCCAGCAGACGGCCCAGCAGCTTGAAGCGGTTGTCGTCCGGTGTCATGCAGGAGCAGCCGATGTTGAGGTAGCGGTCTGCGATTGCCTGGTAAATATCGTCGGCGTACTCGTTGACCAGCTCATCGACCGATTTTGCACCGCCGCAGTTTTCGAAGCAGACAACGTTGCCGCCGTTTGCCTCGATGCTCTTGACGACCTTCATGGCATTGCCGCCGATAGGACAGCCGGTGACCAGAATACGCGGACGTTTTGGAATTGGACGGTTGCCCTCGTCATATTCCTTCTTGATGCGCTCGGTCAGTGCGTTGACCTCGTCGATAGCCTTCTGGCGGTCAAACTTAAAGCTGGAACCGTACAGAACGCCGTAGAGGTTTGCACCTGCCATCGGAGGCGGATCGAGCTTCATCAGCTCATAGAAGTGGCGCAGAGCCAGACGGTTCTGGTTGGAGAGTTTAACCTGCTCACGAACCTTTTCCTCGGTGATCTCGACGCCGAATTTTTCTTCCAGCTTGTTTTTCAGAGCGACGACCTCTTCTCTCCAGAGCTTGCGGCCCATGATCGACTGACGGTTTGGCAGCTCCATGATGTAGGTGTCCTTGATTTCACCCAGCATCTCGTACATCTTCTTTTTGCCGTCGCAGGTGGTTTCGCCGATGATCAGGTCGGAGAAGTAGAAGAACGGACATTTCTGGGTCTTGGCGAAGCCATAGCTGGATTTAATCAGCGGGCAAAGATTGCGGGGAAGATCCTGTTCTGCATCGGAGATGGTTTCATCCGAGAAGGAGCACAGACCGACCGGAATGGCGCCGGCAGCCATGATGATCTCGGTAGGAGTGTAGGTGCAGAAGGTACCTACGAAAGGAATGTTCTTTTGTTTGGTTTCATAGGCGTGCAAAAAGGAATTGCGGCGCTGTTCGCTAAATTCCTCAAAGATTTCAGGGAGTGTTTTGATAACTTCCATGGGAAAATTCCTCCTTCAATATAAAATATGGTCTTTAAAGGTTGTTATAAAGATGGCAGGCGACAAAATGGCCTGGCTCGATTTCCTTGAGTTCAGGACGTTTGTTCAGGCAGATGTCGGTACATCTGCTGCAGCGTCCGCTGAAACGGCAGCCCGCCGGCGGATTGACCGGAGAGGGAACATCACCGGTGAGCATGATTTTTTTGCGCTCACGCGAGGCTTTGGGGTCTGCAATCGGCACTGCGGACAGCAGCGCCTCGGTGTATGGATGCAGCGGTTTGCGGTACAGATCGCTGGAAGGAGAGAGCTCGACCATATTGCCCAGGTACATAACCGCAATGCGGTCGGAGATATGTTTGACCATCGAGAGGTCGTGGGCGATGAACAGCATGGTCAGATCCTTTTCCTTCTGCAGCTTCATCAGCAGGTTGATGATCTGTGCCTGAATCGAAACGTCCAGCGCAGAGATCGGTTCGTCGCAGAACAGAAACTCCGGATTGACAGCGAGCGCTCTGGCGATACCGATGCGCTGACGCTGACCGCCCGAAAACTCATGGACGTTTCTCATGGCGTGTTCCGAGTTCAGTCCGACCATGTCCAGCAGCTCCAGCACCATGCGCTCCTCTTCCTCTTTGGTCTGTGCCAGCTTATGGATGCGGATGCCCTCGGCGACGATGTCATAGACCTTCTGGTGAGGGTCCAGCGAAGCATAAGGGTCCTGGAAGATCATCTGCACCTTGCCGCTGAAGTCAAAGCGTTCCTTTTTGGTGAGGTGGTGGACATCCTTGCCCTGATATTTTACCTGGCCGCTGGTCGGCTGCAGCATGCCGATGCAGGTTTTGCCGCAGGTGGTTTTGCCGCAGCCGGACTCACCGACGATTCCCAATGTTTCACCCTTGTGGATGACAAAGGAGATGTCGTCGACCGCCTTCAGGACACGTTTTCTTCCGGCGTTATAGTATTTGCAGAGGTTGGTTACCTCCAGTTCCACAGGTCTGTTATTCATGTTTGCCACCTCCAGTATGGAACGGTACACCGGTGATATCGGCGCGAGGATCGGTCAGCCAGCAGGCAACCTGATGACCGTTGCCCAGGTCGACGGTTTCCGGTTCGTATTCTGCGCAGATATTCATCGCATAAGGACAGCGGCTGCAGAAGGCACAGCTCTTGGGAGGATTAATCATATCAGGGATGCTGCCTTCGATGGTGACCAGCTCCTGCTTATTATCCAGGTCCAGACGAGGAACCGAGTTCATCAGTGCCCAGGTATAAGGATGGCGCGGATTGTAGAAGATTTCCTCATTGCTTCCACGTTCCACGATTTTGCCGGCGTACATGACGACAATTTCGTCGGCGATGTCAGCGACGACACCGAGGTCATGGGTAATCATGATGATCGCCATGCCGAGCTTTTTCTGGAGCTGCTTCATCAGTTCCAGAATCTGTGCCTGGATGGTGACGTCCAGCGCAGTGGTTGGCTCATCGGCAATCAGCAGCTTGGGATTGGTGATGAGCGCAGTGGCGATCATGACGCGCTGGCGCATACCGCCGGAGAGCTCATGTGGATATTTGTTCATGCAGGCGTGGGAATCGGGAATACCGACCAGGTCCAGCATCTCCTGCGCTCTCTTTTGGATTTCGGACTGGGACAGGTGAGCGTCGTTGTGATTTTGCAGGTTTTCCATGATCTGCTTGCCGACCATCATGGTTGGATTGAGCGAGACCAGCGCATCCTGGAAGATCATCGAGCATTCCTTGCCGCGAAACGCAAACCATTCCTTGTCCTTAAATTCCAGAATGTTTTTGCCCTCATAGAAAATCTGGCTGCCTTCCTTGATGACGCCTGGCTTTTCAATCAGGCCCAGCAGCGATTTGGAGGTGACCGATTTGCCGCAGCCGGATTCACCGACGAGTGCGGTTGTTTTTCCTTTTTCGATATCAAAGCTGATACCGCGGACAGATTGAACCTCACCGGCATAGGTAAAATAAGAGACGGAAAGGTTTTTGACATTTACCAGTGTACTCATGATTTCCTCCTTATTTTACGATCTTTGGTTCCAGCGCGCTGCGGAGCACGTCGCCCAGAATGTTAAAGCTGAGAACGGTGAGCAGGATGAGCAAACCAGGGTAGACTGCCAGCAGTGGTTTGTCCAGAATATAGGTCTGTGCTTCCTGCAGCATGCTGCCCCAGGAGGCATGTGGGATCGAGATGCCAAGGCCGAGGAAGCTCAGGGAGGATTCGGTCAGGATGGCGCTTGCAACGCCAAGGCTGGCGGCAACGATGACCGGACCGAGGATGTTTGGCAGGATATGTTTGACCGCGATGAGGACGCTTCCGGCACCCAGGTTTTTGGAAGCGATGACAAAGTCACGCTCTTTTAAGGACATTGTTTCTGCGCGGGTGATACGGGCAACCGAAGCCCAGGAGAACAGGCTGAGCACCAGAATCAGGGTGACCATGCCAGGCTTCAGGATGGTGTTGAGCACGATCATCAACAGCATGCTCGGCAGCGCAAGGAAGATGTCGGTAAAACGCATCAGCAGCATGTCCAGTTTTCCACCGATATAGCCGGAGAAGATGCCGATGGTGGTGCCGATAAAGACGGTGACCAGCATGGCGCAGAAGCCGACCAGCAGCGAAACGCGGCCGCCGTAGAGTGCGCGGGTAAAGTAGTCGCGGCCATAGGCGTCACAGCCGAAGAAATGCTCCGAGGAAGGTGCAGCAAACTTGTTTGCCAGATCCAGTTTGTTGGGATCGTAAGGGCTTAAAGGAGCCAGCAGTGCAGCAATGATAATGATGATCAAAAAGATGACGGCAAAGACTGCCACCGGATTGGACTTGATTTCATTGACGATATCTTTCCAGAGGCTGCGGTGATAGACGGTGCCCAGCTCTTTGGGCTTTTTTTCCATGCGCTGGAAGGAATTTTCATGAATGACGATCTTATTTTCCATTTGCTACGTCAATCCCCCTTTTGATTCTCGGATCTGCAAACGAATACAAAATGTCTGCGACAAAGTTGCCGACGACCAGGATAAAGCCGGAGAGCATGACGTAGGCCATGATGACCGGATAGTCACGCTTTCCGATGGCTTCCATCGCAAAGCTGCCGACGCCAGGCCAGCCAAAGACGCTCTCGATGATGAACGAGCCGCAGACCAGCGATGCCAGGTTCATGCCGATGATGGTGATGATTGGCAGCAGGGTGTTTTTCAGAACATGTTTGCGCAGGATTTCGGCAGGAGTGGTGCCCTTTGCTTTGGCTGCCAGGACATATTCTTCGCTCAGCTGTCCGATGGTGTTTGCGCGCACATAGCGGATCTTGGAGGCCATGGTGCCCAGCGCCATGGTGAGCACCGGCATAATCATGTGGATGAAGGTATCCAGCGGGGTATCGACACCGACGGTATGCATACCGGAGGACGGCAGAATGTGCAGCTTGGCGGTAAATAAAATGATGAGCAGCATACCAAAGTAGAAGGAAGGGATGGACATGCCGATATAGGCAAATCCGCTGATTGCGTTGTCGATCCAGGTGTTTTTCTTATAGCCGGCAATCAGACCCAGCGGTATGGATAGAACGAGGGATACCACCAGCGAGGTACCCATCAGGAGGATGGTAGAAGGGAGACGCTTGAGCAGCATCGGCATAACAGGGGTTTTATAGGACAGCGAGACGCCAAAGTTTCCTTGCAGAGCTTCGGCTGCCCAGGACAGATACTGCTCTCCCATGCTTTTGTCCAGACCAAGTTTCTCAATAACAATCTGTTTCTCTTCCTCTGTCATATCCTCTGTCAGGTACATGGAAGAGATGTCGCCAGGTGCCAGGTCGATGATAGCAAAGGAGAAAAAGGAGATCAGCAGCATGACGATTGCCAACTGTCCAACTTTCTTTAAACAATACTTTAACATTTGTCTTTCCTTTCCTTATTAAAAAACAGTCCTTGGGGTCAAGGACTGTTTTTTGATTGAGAAAATTGATTAGCCGTTGACAGAAATACCCAGGTAGTCGATAAATTCAGGAATGATCGGGCTGCAGTCCAGACCGGTTACATTCTTCTGAGATACCATGACATAGTTGGTGTAGGTCAGTGGGTAGATGCGGTGCTGATCCAGAGCCAGTTGAACAACTTCATCTGCCAGCTTCTGAGCTTCTTCAGGATCGGAGGTGGTGTTTACCTGAACTGCCAGCTCGCCGCAGGTGTCGGTCAGACCCCAAGCGTTGTCAGCCTGATTCAGGTAGCTGTATGCCTGGTGCAGAGTGGTACCGCGCATCGAATCCCAACCGTTGGTGCCCAGATCCCAAGTGGTTTCCTGGCCATTGAAGCCGTAAGAGGAAGCAGCAAAGAATCTCTGGAAGAAGGAAGTGGAATCCATGCCTTCGATCTGCAGGTTAACGCCGATCTGAGCCAGCTGCTGCTGCAGAACGACTGCGACAGCTTCCATGTTTGGACGGTCAGCATTGTAGATGTAGGTCAGAGTCATGCCGGACAGACCGGAGGATTCTGCAAGTTCTTTTGCTTTGTCCAGATCGAAAACGTAGTCTGGAGTGTCTGGGTTGTAAAGGGTCTGATCTGGAGTCAGGATCGAGTTTGGATTGGTAGCAAGTTCATCGGAGCCGTAAGCTGCGTCGATGACTTCGTCACCGTTGATAGCATAGAACAGTGCTTCGCGCTGCTCGTCATTCAGGTTTGCTGGGCCAAATGGGTTGACCTGCAGGTAGTTCAGTCTTGCTTCGGAGAAGGAATAGATGTTGTATTTGTCTGGCTGAGAGCTGTATTTTTCCAGCTCATCAACAGTGGTAATACGCATGTAGTCGATTTCGCCGTTTTCAAAAGCGATTGCTTTGGTGGAACCGGAACCGATAACCTTCATAACGATTTTCTTAACCTGCGGAGTGCCTCTGTAATAGTCGTCTCTTGCAGTGCAGACAAAGCTGTCCTCATTGATTTCGGTAACGGTGTAAGCGCCGGAGGTAACAAATCCTGGGGTGCTGTAGTACTCGGTGGAGTTTTCCAGAGCTGCCGGATCGCCGTCAAAGACATGAGCTGGGTAAACGTTCATGCCGGACAGAGTAACGATCTGATAGTTGTATGGTTCTGGCAGAACAAACTCGATGGTTTTGTCGTCGATGATGTTCATGCTGCCTTCAACGCCGTTGACGCGGATGTAGCGGTTGTATCCGTATTTGTGGACGGAGTAATCTGCGCAGAACTGAATGTCAGCGGTGGTGATTGGGGTACCATCGGACCAGTTTGCATCGTCACGGATGTGAACGGTGTAGGTTTTGCCGTCTTCGGAAATTTCCAGGCTGTCTGCCAGGTAGTAGTCCAGACCGCCGTCGTTGTTTTCGATAAAGAGTTTATCGTACAGAGGGCGGGTCATCGAGGTGTAGTCGTCCGAGCCGCCGGAGTGTGGTGCCAGGGTATCTGGCATGTAGCTGATTGCTACAGTGAAGGTGTCGTTGTTTTCGTTGGAAGTTTCCTCAGCAGAGGTTTCTTCGGTGGTTGTGCTTTCTTCGGTTTCTGTTGTTTCAGTGGTTGTTTCCCCTGTGCTTGTTTCTGTTGTTTCGCTAGAGCCGCAGGCTGTAGCAGCCATCATCATTGCAGCAGCCATCAACAGAGCAAGAATTTTTTTCTTCATCGCTGGTGCCTCCATTCTTATTGTGACCGTTCTCCCTGTAAGAACAGTGATGTGCAGATTTATAATTTTTGTAATATTCAGATATTTTTTATACAATTAAATACAAATCATGCACAATATGTAACTTCAGTTTATCGGATGAATTTGGAATTATCAAATAGTTTTTATAAATCATATGGGATTTTAAGATTGACAAATTCTTTCAGAAGATTGTCTTTTTACAAACAAATTTCCCTTTATCGACATATTTTTGTCCAATTCATCGAGGGAACCATTTTTTAAATAAAATAATTGTGCTTTTTGAGAATGGATTTTGAGAGGGAAATCAGGTAATTCGTAAATTGTAAAAAGTTTATGAAGGATAAAAATGTGTATTGTAAAGCCAGAAGGAGTGCAAAACTAAAAATCCATCGAATTAATACAATGCATAAAAATACAACAAAGAAAAAAAGACAAAAGGAATGATATGTAAAATCCTTCCTATAATTAAGCGAAAAATTTGGCACCGTGCTCATATGACCAACAAATGATTTGAAAAGAAAAGCGTTTATTTTTACAAATGGACCTCTATTAAAACAAATGGGAAGCCGGACACGCGGCTTCCCATTTGTTTTGATGCAATAGATATTTACTTAGAGTGTGGTTCTGAAGGATCTGGTTTTGTCAGAAATTCCTTTCTCAAAATCTCCTTTGGAGGTTCAATCTCATTGGCAATGCTATGTTCGGTTAGTTCGGACAGCAATTTGATTTTTTGATTCAGCAGAGGACGCATACAGTTGGGGACATGTTCTTGGTGAGCACGGTGGATAGCGACACATTCCTTGCAGTTTCCGTGGTAACGGCAGGCTTTTTTGCAGGGGCAGTGATCCTTATCCTTATATTCCTCCCGAAACGCAGCAGCAAATTCTTCCTGTAGGCGTAGTCCTTCCTCACGATTGCCCTTGTGAAACGCTTTCATGGCAGCAAGTTCTTTTAGATTGTTTTCGATTTTCATGCAGACACCTCCTAAAGTTGAGTGGGTTCCTTTGGAATTATGATAGCATATCCGGCAGGAGTTTTCCAGAGAAGATAAGTTTGTGTTTCAGAGTCTACTGTGATATACTTTGGAAAAGAGAAGCGTTTTTTGCAGATGGGAGGTGTCAGGTTTGACGTTTGGGAAACGAATCCAGCTTTTTCTTGTTGATGGAACACCGAATGGACGATGGATATGTGAGTTGTCAAACTGGACAGGTATCGCTTATAAGCTGCCAAGAAACATGATTAAAGAAAGCGAGAAGCGCAGTGAACTTGCCTCTCCTGGTGTATATTTTTTGTTCGGTTATGATGATGCATAAGATCGGCCTCTGATTTACATTGGTGAGGCAGAAGATATTATCAAACGCCTCAAGCAACATCTTGAGAAAAAAGATAATTGGAACGAAGCGATTG
>NZ_CALXIN010000037.1 GCF_944388365.1 uncultured Negativibacillus sp.
GTTGCCAAACCATCTCGATTGTAGCACGGAGGTTTTATTTGCCAAGGCTTTTTTATTTACCCCTGGTAGAACCAGGGGTTTTGTTAAGCCTAAAGGCAACAAAAAAAGAACTGCCACAGAATTCTGTGACAGTTCTTTTGATTGTAATGTAATTATCTGATCAGAGAGAAGTTTGCAACAACTGCTGCGAATACGATGGAAACCATCGAGAGCAGTTTGATCAGGATGTTGATAGATGGACCGGAGGTATCCTTGAATGGGTCACCAACGGTATCGCCGACAACAGCAGCCTTGTGGTTGTTGGAACCTTTGCCGCCGTGGTGGCCAGCCTCAATGTATTTCTTAGCGTTATCCCAAGCACCACCGGAGTTGGACATCATAACTGCCAGAACGAAACCGGAAACGGTAGCACCAGCCAGCATACCGGTTACACCAACAACGCCCATGATCAGACCAACAATAACTGGAACAACGATTGCCAGAAGTGCTGGCAGAACCATCTCGTGCAGTGCGGATTTGGTGCACAGGTCAATACAGCTTCTGTAGTCAGGCTCAGCGGTGCCTTCCATCAGACCTGGGATGGATTTGAACTGTCTGCGAACTTCAACAACGATGCTCTGTGCAGCGCGGCCAACGGATTCCATGGTCAGAGCCGCAAATACGAATGGGAGCATAGCACCGATCAGCAGGCCGATCAGTACAGGTGGGTTCATAACGGACAGATTGAAGTTGTAATCAGGAGCAATCAGGTTAACCTGGTCGATGTAGGAAGCAACCAGAGCCAGAGCGGTCAGAGCAGCAGAACCGATTGCGAAACCTTTACCGGTAGCAGCGGTGGTGTTGCCCAGGGAGTCCAGAGCGTCAGTTCTGTTACGAACTTCCTCGCCCAGACCAGCCATCTCAGCGATACCGCCAGCGTTATCAGCAACAGGGCCGTAAGCGTCGGTAGCCAGAGTGATACCCAGAGTGGAGAGCATACCAACTGCCGCCAGAGAGATTCCGTACAGACCCATGTTGAAGCTTTCTGCACCACCGGATACAAAGTAGCTGACGAGAACTGCGATACCAACGATAACAGCTGGGATTGCAGTGGATTTCATACCGAGGCCCAGACCGCCGATGATCAGGGTAGCAGAACCTGTTTCGGAGGTTTCAGCCAGGTGCTGAGTTGGTTTGTAGGAGTCGGAGGTGTAGTACTCGGTGAAGTAACCGATCAGTACGCCTGCCAGCAAACCGGAAATGATAGCAACGAAGAGACCCATGCCAAGGCCGGAAACTTTGATGAGAACGAAGGCAGCAATGATTACCAGAACAGAGCTGATATAGGTGCCCTTTCTCAGAGAGCCAAGCAGTTTTTTCTGATCTGCACCCTCTTCAGTTTTAACGAAGAAGGAACCGATGATGGAAGCAAAGATACCCAGAGCGCACAGAGCCATTGGGATCATCATGCCCTGGAAGCCAAGGCCAGCGGAAACGCCCAGTGCCATGGAGGAGAGTCTTGCACCTGCATAGGATTCATACAGGTCAGCACCCATACCAGCAACGTCACCTACGTTGTCGCCTACGTTGTCAGCGATAACAGCAGGGTTTCTCGGGTCGTCTTCTGGAATGCCAGCTTCAACTTTACCAACCAGGTCAGCACCAACGTCAGCAGCTTTGGTGAAGATACCGCCGCCTACACGGGCAAACAGAGCCATGGTGGAAGCACCCATACCAAAGGTAACCAGAGCGGAAGCGATTGCCTGTGCGTTGTCGCCGTAAACCATCTTCAAGATGTAGAACCAGATGGAGGTGTCCAGCAGGCCCAGACCAACTACGGTAAAGCCCATAACGGAACCTGCGGAGAATGCTACCTTCAGACCTTTGTTCAGGCTGTGGTGAGCTGCGTTAGCGGTTCTTGCGTTAGCAGCAGTAGCAATCTTCATGCCGAAGTAGCCGGACAGAGCGGAGAATACACCGCCTGTTACGAATGCAACCGGAACAAATGCGTTTACCTGACCCATAAATGCCAGGATCGCAAAGATGATAACCAGAACGACAAATACAACTGCTACAGTTTTGTACTGTCTTTTCAGGTATGCATCAGCACCGGTGCGGATTTTCTGGGACAGGGACTTCATCAGGTCGGTACCCTCGTCCTCTTTCATGACTTTCTTTGCCTGGAAAATAGCAAAGAGCAAAGCCAGGACTGCTCCAATCGGAGCCAGGATTGTTAAATCCATGTGTGTTCCATTCCCTTCTTTGTAACATAAATATAACATTTTGTAACATCTCGCACGGATGTTACCTTACCTTCCCATGTTAATATTTAATTCACGAATTGTCAAAATATTTTAGAAATCCGTTTTTGTGCATTTTATCAAATTGATAAAAAAATCACAGCAACCTGCACAACTCCCAGCTGTCCTTCTTCACTTGGATTTTTATAAAACCCTGCGTATTCCGTACATTTTGCAAGGTCATTTTCCGCCACTTGCAAAATGTCATTTTTCCTCATGATAAAGCCATTTTTAAGGCAAATACAGCGGGTGTTTTTGGGAGGATTTGTCCCCTTATATTCCCTCCTTTAGAGGGTTACCTCCCTGCGTGTTCTTTTCTATCTGCTGATTTTATAAATTATTGTTCCTCTTTTGCCATTTTCAGCTCCTCAGGGAATTCTCGTTGGATATTCCCTGTTTTTTATGTATTTTACACAAAAATGCTCGATATTGACGCCATTTTCAGAAATTTACAGATTTATTTTTCGTCAAAATACCCATTCTTTTGCTTTTTATCATCCTTTTGCACAAAATGTACCACCTTCTCTTTTTCTATAACATTTCTTGCGCCATTCAGGATTGTTTGCAGTCGTCCTGCATCTGAACTTCATTTACCTGGAATTTGCCCTGTTTTTTCTCCTTTTACGCCTTTAAAAGCTGTTTTCTGATGAAAAGCACCAATTTTCTCATCCTCTTGC
Organism: uncultured Negativibacillus sp.; assembly: GCF_944388365.1. Lineage (GTDB taxonomy): Bacteria > Bacillota > Clostridia > Oscillospirales > Ruminococcaceae > Negativibacillus. Next base: position 2,957 of record NZ_CALXIN010000037.1, read on the forward strand.
GTCAATAAATTTCTGTTTTATCCTGCGCTTCTCTCTGTACATTACTCTTATCTTGATGTTATAATAATTTATAACACGTATGTCGAACAGTGGTGTTTTTTTGCCCCTTTTGTAAAATGTACGTAAAGAATACATCAAATGTATGTAAAAACAGAGTCGGTGCAGTGCACCAGACCAAGAAAAGGTAGGTAGTTTATGGACAGTGCAGATTATTTTGGCATTATCGTCTCGGTACTGGGAGGACTTGCGTTCTTTCTGTATGGTATGAGCCTCCTGGGAAGCGGCCTGGAAAAAGCTTCGGGCGGACGACTGGAGCGCACCCTGGAAAAGATGAGCAACAACATCTTCAAAGCAGTTCTGTTCGGTGCGCTGGTCACCGCAGCCGTACAAAGTTCCTCCGCAACCACCGTCATTGTAGTTGGCCTTGTCAATGCAAACATCATTAAGCTCAAACAGGCCATCGGTGTCATTATGGGTGCCAACATTGGTACCACCATCACCGCCCATATCCTGAGTTTGATGGATATCCAAAGCGACAACTTCATCATGAATCTGCTCAAGCCCACCTCCTGGGCGCCGCTGGTTTCGATCATCGGTATCATCCTGTACATGGCAGGAAAGAAAGCCTTTCAAAAGGATCTGGGACAGATCTTGCTGGGCTTTGGCATCCTGTTCTTTGGTATGTTCCAGATGAGCGACGCTGTTGCACCGTTGGAGCAGGTCCCTGGGTTTATCGCATTGTTTAAAAACTTCTCCAACCCGATTCTGGGCGTACTGGCTGGTGCTGTCGTCACTGCTATCATCCAAAGCTCCGCTGCCTCGATTGGTATCCTGCAGGCGCTGACTTCCACCGGACAGATCACCTTCTCTTCCGCTATCCCGATCATCCTCGGTCAGAATATCGGAACCTGTATCACTCCAATCATGGCTTCGTTTGGTGCTTCCAAAAACGCCAAGCGTTCTGCCTTTGTTCATCTGAGCTTTAACATCATCGGCACATTGATCTTCCTCTTTGCTGTCTATGCCTTCCAATATACCATCGGCTTTTCCTTCTGGAACAATCCGATCAACAGCAATGACATCGCAAACTTCCACTCCATCTTCAATGTTGCCGTCACCATCATGCTGATCCCCTTTGCCGGCTTGCTTGAAAAACTGTCGATTCACTTTATCCGCGGCGATGAATCCGACGAAAGTGACACCGACATGACCGCTTCGCTGGACGACCGTTTTCTGCGTTCCCCTGGTCTTGCCATCAACCACGCTTCTCAGTGTGTGCTGAAAATGGGACAGCTCGCCTTCAAAAATCTTCAGAGTGTTACCCAGCTGTTTTCCAACCACGATGCAAAACAGATTGAAAAAATCAGAGAGCGTGAAAATCTCATTGATAAGCTGGAGGACCGTGTCAGCATCTATCTGGTGCGCCTGTCAGAAGGCGAACTGACCGAACCGGAAAGCCGTCAGGTATCTCTGCTGCTGCAGATTCAGAGCGAGTTTGAACGTATCGGCGACTATGCCATCAACATTCAGGAATGTGCCGACCACTTGGCGGACAGCGGCAGCCATTTTTCCACCTCCGCCTTTGAGGAGCTGAAAACCCTCAGCGACGCTGTCAGCGAATGTATCGGCAAAGCATTGAGTTCTTTTGAGAAAAACGACGTTGCTGTTGCCAATAGCATTGAGCCTCTTGAGGAGGTTGTGGATATCGTCGAAGAACTGCTCAAGGAGCGCCACATTGAACGCCTGAAGGAAGGTCAGTGCTCGGTGGATGCTGCATTCCCATTTATCGAGTCGCTTTCCAACTATGAGCGAATTGCTGACCACTGTGCAAATGTAGGCATGTATATGATTGCTCATGCCGCTAAAAATCAGAATATCGATCGCCATGAATACCGTCGTATTCTCCATCAGGGTCTGACCGAGTATTATAACGACCTGTATCAGCAGTACAAGGAAACCTATTACGATAAAGTTCTGTGCATCCCACAGTCATAAAAGGAACAAAGGACAAAAAACGGAGGGCAGCTGCCCTCCGTTTTTTTGTCCTTGTTTTTTGGAAATCTGCTTATTTCTTGATGGAGTTCTCGTAAGCCTCGATCATTTTCTTGACCATCTGGCCGCCGACAGAACCTGCTTCACGGGAGGTCAGATGACCGTTGTAGCCTTCGGTCAGGTTAACGCCGACTTCGTTAGCTGCTTCCATCTTGAATCTGTTCATTGCTTCCTGTGCTTCTGGTACGACCAATCTATTGTTGCTGGTTTTGTTGTAGTTTGCCATTTGAAAATACACTCCTTGATTTTTTTGATGATTTTCTTTCGGACGATTCATCCTGTTTTCTAAACCGTCCTTCGCGTTTGCAGTAATAGTATGGCACCGAGTTCATCAATTATCACAGGATATTTCTGGCACTTTCTATTTTTAAATCTTCGCCTAACAACAGCAGTACAGCTGCACACAATAACAGGTCATCGTCCTCCAACTCTACCGGCACTTCCACGGGATAATCTCCGGCCGGCAGTTTCCCGCCGTCCAGCCGCTGCAGATCCTGCTGTAAGGTGATGACCGTCTGCTCCTGCCGGCTGGAAAAGCTCAGGCTGTCAAACCTTCCTCCGCAGCCCAGTACCGGCAGTCCACATCCTGCTGCAAACAGACGGGCCTGCTCGGTGTTTGACACCACCACATACTGCGCATGCAGCAGATGCGCAGGCACGTGCTGTGCAGAAAAGTTTTCTCCCACCACAATCAGACCTCCGCCAACATCTAGCCTGTTTCCCTGCGGCTGTTCAATCAGCAGTACATCGGCTCCCTGCTGCCAGCAAAACCCGTCCTGTCCGCAGTGTCCGCAGCGATATGCTAGCAAGCGACACAGCGCATGGTACAATCTTCGATCCGACTTTTCTCCCAGCAGAATCACTGGTATCATAACGCCACCTCATTTTGATTGATTTCCCGTTTATCTTTCCCCTTTTTCCTTTTAAAAATCCTCGTTCGTGGCGCCTGGTGTCAAAATTATCCAAAATAAAAAACTCCCGACGAGTCGGGAGTTTTTTTAACCCTTACAGGTTGTTGATTGTTTCAATATATTTGTTCTTTGGATAAACACCAATCAGTCTTTCTTTTTCTACACCATCAACAAAGAAGATGACGGTTGGAATGCTCATAACGCGGAATTTGGTAGCCAGAGATTTATTTTCATCGACATTCACCTTGGCAACAACTGCTTTGCCTTCCAGTTCATCGCCCAGCTCGTCGATGACGGGCAGCAGAGACTGACATGGCATGCACCATGGTGCCCAGAAATCTACCATGACTTTGCCTTCGGATACTGTCTTTTCAAAGTTATCGGGATTCAGATGTAATACTGCCATAAATGTGCCTCCTTAAAAACTTCAGAAATGATCGCCTGTTCGGCATTTTTCTTATATACTAATAATACACTAAATTAGTATTATTGCAAGGGGTTTCGCATATATTTTTACAATTTTTTCATCAAATATTCTTCTAACGCCTTATATATAAGACTAAACTTGCCCAGCACAAGAAAAGTTTTATTTTTTTAAAAAAATCCAAAAAAAGGTATTGACTTTTCAAAAGAAACGAGTATAATAATATACGTTGTCAGCGACAGCAATGAATATTGCCCGATTGTGTAAGGGTAGCACGACAGACTCTGACTCTGTTTGTCTGGGTTCAAATCCTAGTCGGGCAGCCAAACAAATCCCAATCTCTAGAGATTGGGATTTGTACTATCTCGGGGTATAGCGCAGTTTGGTAGCGCGCTTGGTTCGGGACCAAGAGGCCGTGGGTTCAAGTCCCGCTACTCCGACCATTCCTCAGTCAAAAGACTGAGGATTTTTTTGTTTATACGGATTTATGCGCACGACTGTTCCTAATCTCGATCGTCTTCCTGAAACAAACCGTTTTCGCCCTGCATCATAAACAGACTCCTGAACAGACACCTTTGTTGAGTAAATAATAAATCATCGAACGGGGCAAAAGCAGCTACGAGAATACCCATTCAAGCATAAACTTGGGAATGTTTGAGTCCGTCGTACCGCTGATATTCCAAAAGCTTACAGATTGATTCCACATCGTTGAATAATCAAGGCCGGACTTCAAAAGCGCTGCCGGTAACTATTCTCGATTTACAAAAAGATCATAAAAGAATTACAGGCCACATGGGATGATTCCATGTGGCCTGTAATTCTTTTATGGATATGTTTTCGATTCGTCAGAATTTCCATCCGGCTTGGCTGTTGTAAAATACCCTGTGCCGTGGAAGGATACACGATCCCAGGACAACACATCCGTCATTGTACTGGGATCTAAATCGAATAAAAATTTTTTGCGTCAAGGGAAATGTGTGCTCATTCTAATTCAAATCACTTGATATTCTGATACTTCAAAAGCCTGAAACCAGCAAAAACAGATAAAACAAGATAACCACACAACACAGCGAAACACGGCAAAAACGATGACAAGTCACTCGATGCTTCATAAACAGACGGCATGTGTGTAGCGATTTTGATAAAATCGAGGTCAACAGGAATTTTCAAAAATCCCAAAATCATTTCCAAGATTTTCGGTACATTCGGAACTACAAGGCCGAAGACAACACCTGTAATTGCGTTTCTGGTGTAAATCGTCATTGTAAGTGCAAAGCTGATGTGCGCCATCGCAAAAAGAATACGTGCTACTATGGAAAGAGCATAGTAACCAGGATAAGCAATCGCACCTAAACCAAATTTGCTGCTTACAATAACTCCTACAATAATGCTGACGATCAGCATTACCAATATATATGCAGCAGATAGCGTCAAAACGATGGAGAGATAGTATTGATTCTTCGCGATACCTCGTCCTATAATATTCTTCATCACACCGGAGCGATAAGTTTCTGCAACCATATTCGCTGTCAGCAGCATGAAGATATAAAGGATGATATCACCGCTCAAAAATGTATTAAACATTCCCTCTATTCCCATAACAGGGCTTAATGCTGATGTCAAAGAAAGAGAAAGTCGGGTCGATATAAACAGGTAAACAAAACTGAAAGCAAGGCATCCGAAAAAGAAAGGATCTTTTTTCAACTGATAAATATGTCCGCGAATTAAATTTTTCATACTGCTTTCCCTCCGGAGAGTTTTTCTACAAAAAATCTCTCAATATCCTCATCATTTGCCCTCAGACCAGACACACGCACTTTGTTTTCTACCAGGAATTGGTTAAGATCCGCCGGATTGATCTTCTCATGCAGCCGCAAGCTATGATCGGAAAGGACCTCACACCGAACATTTGGATAACGAGATGCAATGAGTGTTTTTGCATTTTGCAAATATGCGGGCTCAACCGTAACCTGAATACCGCTGCTGCATGCGTTTTCCAGCGTATCTTTACTGAATTCATCAATTAGATGTCCGCCATCAATGATAGCATAGTCCGTTGCCAGTTTATGTAATTCACTCAAAATATGGCTGGCAATCATGATGGTGGTGCCATGTTCACGATTCAATGTCTCCAGCATTTTACGTATCTCATATACGCCTTCTGGATCAAGTCCGTTGATCGGCTCATCAAGAATAAGGAAATCAGGATTTCCCAGCAATGAGATTGCAATGCCCAAGCGTTGTTTCATTCCCAAAGAGAACTGACCTGCTTTCTTTTTTCCAACATTTTGCAATCCAACCATTTCCAGTATTTTTTGATGATCCTGCTGATGGATCCCGAACAGCAATGAAAAATAGCGCAAATTCTCTAACGCTGTCATGTGTTCATGGATGCCTGGTTTTTCAATCAGCATCCCCATGTTACTCCGCACTGTATCATCATTCGTCTTACCTAACAAGGTATAACTACCTTGACTTTGCTGCGTTAAGCCACAGATAATACGCATAAGCGTGGTTTTTCCAGCTCCGTTTTTACCCACCAAGCCATAAATTGACTTTTGGGGCACATGAATACTCACACGATTCAGAACAGTTTTTGCTCCATAGACTTTCGATAAGTTATCTGTTTGCAAAATGTATTCCATATCATCTCCGCCTTTTCTATATATTTGGACCAGATGCGACAACCTATTATTCCAGTGTAATCGATTGTTCTATTCAATGTATAAAGCGGCGATGAACTTTTGATGAAATTTCTAAATTTGTAAAATATAGCCAAGTAAAATTTCTACATTTGCAAAGCTTTAAAAATTACTACCTCGCATTTCTGTTCAAGTTTATTTCTTACAGTACCTCCTTATCCGTCATTTGATTTGTTTATATAAAAAAGCACCGCGTTTGCGGTGCTTTTTTTAATTGGTCGGATTATCTCCAAGCTGTACAACAGACAGTGAAATATTGCTGAAGAGCAATCCTCCCTGTGACGAAACAATCTGCAGCGTGGTGGGCACACTGGAAATCTGAATAGGTACGCTGAAAGCTACCGATGTATAATCGCCAGGCTGAGTCAAGCTGGTTTGTACCGATGCTCCATCCACCTCCTGCCCATTCTCTGTCAGATAAATCAGACTATATATCGGCGTTTCTGACCCTTGCGGCAACCCCAATGTTCCATGAAACGACACAAGGTATACTCCTGGCTTTTGAACGACAATATCACTGCTTGCTTGGGTGTGTGTCACCGAATCCCCCAAAGACAGAGGGTTATTATAAAAGGTCAATGCCTCTCTTGTCTGTACAGGCTGCGGCGGAGCATCGGTGGTCAAAAACCGTTCCAGATTCTGTGATGCCGATGAACCCTGGGGTATTGTAAAGTTTAACACTGCGTTTTGCGGTGTACCTACATTTACAACGCTGGCCTTTGTACCTGGTTCACCTGTCGTCACTGTTCCCACCGTAATGGTAGCTGCTGTTCCCGCTTCTCCCTGCATGGGACATTGACAAAAACATACCGGAAAACATCCATAGCATGGAGGATAAATATTCATCGTGATGGCGTCTCCTTTCAACTGTTCTCAGGAGATCAAAGTTCTCCCTTAACAGAATATGCGCCATCAGCTTTTCCAGGTTCCGCTCTAATTTTTGCTCAGCTCGCAGACCATCTGCTCCTGTCGGTTTCCCATTCCTCGAAAGACCAGATGGAGTGCCATGCTCAAAGCGATTCCACACATCACATCAATGACCGAGTGCTGTTTCAAAAAGACGGTCGCCATACAGATCAGTACCGTCAATATTCCGCAGGTGCCCACTACCAGACGGCGTCGCTTCCAGATGCGGCTGCGCTGTACCGCCAGGAAGATTGCCACCGTAGTAGACACATGGATGGAAGGACAAACGTTGGTGGAGGTATCCACTGCCCAGATGATGTGTACCAAAGATGCTGCAATGTTATCAGAAGCGATCTGCTCCGGACGCAGATCTACACCGTTGGGAAACAGGGCATACAGCACCAGACACAGCGCCATTCCCGAAAACATAACGCCGCACAGATAAAAATAATTTTCGCGGTCATACAACAGCAAGGTAATCAGCGCCCACGGAATCAGCACAAACCAGGCTCCATAAGGGAAAATGAACCATTCATTAAACGGGATCAGCTCATCCAGCGCGCATCCAATCAGATAGGTCGGCTGCGTAATAAAATGTTCCAACAGAAAAAATCCCGAAAAATAAAACGCAAAAAAGATCAACGCAAAGAGCACCGGATGTGTGCACACCCAGTTTTTGACACGACACATGTTATTCTATACCTTCTTTCCTTGTTGCGGAAATTGATCCCGCTGTATTGAAAACGAATTTTTTCTTTATTTCAACTTCAAAAGCAAAAATTCAAATGTCAATCCAGATTCCCTCATCTCGAATGAGCGCATCCGGCAAAGAGCGATAAAATCGCTGTGCTTCTTCATTGGCTGCAATCAGGCCAACCAGCGTCTCAACTCCCTTCTCCTTCAGTTCCTCGCGCAGTTTTGTCATCAGCAGTTGAGCGATTCCACGATGGCGATAGCTTTTTATCACACAGATCCAGTCCAAATATGCTTTGATACTTCCATCAAAGTGACTTGCGATGATGCTGGAGTCGATTCTTCCCACAACTTTTTCTCCTGCATAGGCCAGCAACGAAATGGAATTGTCAAACATCCCTGACTCAAAACTCTTGGTCACGCTCTGAACATAGCTTTCATCAATCGACCAATTCCAGAAATCCTCCTCTTTTCGTAAATCCTTTTCAAACTGAAGCACATCTGGAATCTTTTCTCTGGTATATCGTACCACTTTTATGTTCTTCATTTTTTTCCTTTTTCCCCAAATATTGTAAATAATCTTCCTATACTCCCTGCAATGAAAAATCAGGGGTATATTCCTCCTTGGCAGAGCTTAACTCCTGTACAAAGCCCTGTTCGATTCCCATGCACTCCATCCAGTCGAGTACACGGTCATACTCCTCCTGTGTGAGCCGGCGATTGATTTCAGAATAGTCCGCACTTTTATAAAATGGAGTGTACTGGCTCATGACACTGACCAGAATATCGTCAAGCGGTAGATGCTCTGCAATCCAGGTGAGGATGTCCATGGTGTCCTCCACACCGTTTGGCATCACCATATGGCGCACAACCACTCCTTTTTGCAGCATCCCTTGCTCATCAAACTGCACCGGTCCCACCTGCGAAAACATCTCCTGCACCGCCTGAGAGGCAACTGCAAAGTAATCCCTTGCATTGGAGTAACGTGCGGAGCGCTCCGGAGAATAATACTTCAAATCCGGCAGATAGATGTCCACATAGCCTTTCAGCTGCCGCAGTGTTTCCACCGTTTCATAGCCGCTGCTGTTATAAACGACCGGAATTTTCAAATCCTTCCGCACCAGTTCCAGCGCCTGTACAATCTGCGGGACATAATGTCCGCCGGTCACCAGGTTAATGTTGTGTGCTCCCTGCTGCTGCAATTCCAGAAAGATTTCTGCCAGCCGCTGAATACTCACCTCTTTGCCAAAATGTCCGGCGCTGAGCTGATAGTTCTGGCAAAAAACACACTTGAGCGCACAGCCCGAGAAAAACACCGTTCCCGAACCGCGCTCTCCACTGATACAAGGCTCCTCCCAGAAGTGCAGCGCTGCACGCGCCAGTTTTACCCTGTCACTGACACCACAATAGCCAGTCTGTTTGCTGCGGTCCACTCCACATTGCCGCGGACACAGCCGACACTCTGTCATTTCCATTAGATACTCCTTCCAAAGCAAAGGGGTGGGCTGCGACGCCCACCCTTGCTTTTTTTCATCAAGTCTGCTGCTAGAGCAGTATTTTCCGAATCGTGTGAAACAAAACCGGTTTCATCTCATCAATGGGCGCCGGCTGGTCATGGAGAATGGAGGTGTAGCTGATAGAACCCACCATCTCCATGATGATAAACATCATGCGATAGGACTCTTCCATCGAATAACGACTGAGATACGGGCTGCAGAAACACTGGTCCAGCATCTGCAGCAGCGTATTGTCCTGTTCCTGCTCCATCTTCTTGAGTACCAATGGCCAGGAAAAATCGCGCCGAATCATTCTCAACACCAGAATATTCTTTCTGAAATACTCGATGACATAATCGGCCACAAACAGGATTCTGTCGATCATATCGGGAAGATTGCGCTGTTCCAGCGCCTCTTTTGCCTCCAGCAAAATGTGATTGCTGACACGGGCAACAACAGCATCCCATATTTCATTTTTATCCTGAAAGTACAGGTAGAAGGTTCCCTTGGCAACGTTGGCACGCCGGACGATCTCGTCGATGCTTGTCTTGGTGGTTCCTTTTTCCAAAAACAATTCGTATGCTGCCTGAACCAGATTGTGCTTCTTTTCTTCCTTTTGTCGCTGTAAACTGGCTCCCATCGCTGCCCCTCCTTCTACATCCAATTACTGAAACAGGATATCGTGATTGATGGTGGTGTAGAACATCGACTTGATCTTCTGCGGCTCCTTGGTCTGCGCCATAATCCACATCAGTTTGGTTACGGTGGATTCCAGCGTCATATCATACGACTCGATCAGTCCATATCGTTCCTTTGCAACATGGCCAACCTCGTATACTGCCATATCGCTGCCCTCATACATAACCTGTGTGGTCATGACAACGATCTTGCCGTCCGCGATCAGCTTGTCCACCTCTTTGAGGAAATCTCGATGTTCTTCGCTTGGAATACCGCCTACACCATAGCTTTCAATGATGACCGCATCGTAGTGTTCTCCAATCCATGGCAGCAGTCCTGGGTCCATGCCTGGAATCAATTTCAGCAGGAAAACTTTTGGATTGAGGTCGATGTAGAACGCCGGATAGGAACACGGACAGCTTTCCTTCACGTAGTGAACGATGCGATTGTCGCGAATGGTCGCCAGTACTGGGAAATTGATGCTGTCAAAGGCATTGAAGCTCTTGGAATGTACCTTTCTGGCACGGGTTCCGGCGATTACCTTGCCATTGAAAACGATGCTGACTCCATGTGCATCATCGCAGGCAGCAAAGCGAAGCGAATCGAGCAGATTGGTTTTTGCATCGGTGATCTCCATCGAAATCGGCTTCTGTGCACCGGTAATAATGATCGGCTTTGGAGAATTCTGGATCAGATAGGACAGTGCCGCAGAGGTATAGGCCATGGTATCGGTGCCGTGACAGATAACAAAACCGTCATAGCGGTCATAGTTTTCCTTGACCGTGCGTGCCATCAGCAGCCAGTGTTCCGGCTGGATGTTGGTCGAATCAATATTCAGAATCTGCACTGCATCAATGGTACAAAATTCTCTGGCCGCCGGCACATAGTCGAGCATCTCCTCGGAGGAAATCTGTGGTGTGAGTCCGTTCTCGGTCGCCTTGGAGGCGATGGTTCCTCCTGTGGCAATCAGAAGAATATGTTTCATGATAAATCCTCTTCCCTTCTTAAAATATATCGTTCCGGTCCAAACAAATCCCTTTGGAAAAGGGAAACAGTTTAGTTTAATTATATGCAATTTTTCCTGCACAGACAAGCCCTAACCGTCAGAAAAAAACGGTCTTCCTTTGTCCAAAGGTCCTGTTTTTTCTCCTCGGTTTCACCCCTGTATTCTCTATTTTTATGCACAAAAAGATTCACAAAGGCTTCAAAAAGTAATGTCCCCCTTGCGAATCGGACGGAAAAGAGTTATAATGAAGGGCGTATAAAGCTTCCCTTTATAGGGAACAATTTCATTTTCATGAAGCATTTTCACGAAAATGCATTTTTATTAGGAGTTGAATTACATGAGTGCATCTTCCGGCTGCTCCGGCAACTGTTCCTCCTGCCAGAGCAAAGGCGCCTGCTCCAAACCGCAGAGCCTGCTCGAACCAGAAAACAGCCTGAGCCATATCAAAAAGGTCATTGGCGTCGTCAGCGGCAAAGGCGGCGTCGGAAAATCCATGGTCACTTCTTCGCTGGCCGTCATGATGCAGCGCAGAGGCTTCCGTACAGCTATTCTGGACGCAGACATCACCGGTCCATCCATTCCAAAGATGTTCGGCATCCACGGCCGTGCACAGGGCAATGAACTGGGCATCGACCCTCGTCTGACCGAAAACGGCACCGAGGTCATGTCTGTAAACCTCCTGCTGGAACACACCGATGATCCGGTTGTCTGGAGAGGTCCTGTCATTGCAGGTACCGTTAAACAATTCTGGAGCGATGTTGTCTGGGGCGAGGTAGACTATATGTTCATCGATATGCCGCCAGGCACCGGCGACGTTCCGCTGACCGTTTTCCAGTCCATTCCGGTCGACGGCATTGTTATCGTTACCTCCCCACAGGATCTGGTTTCGATGATCGTCAAAAAAGCCTATAAAATGGCACAGCTGATGAATATTCCGATCGTCGGCATCGTTGAAAACATGAGCTATCTGGTTTGTCCGGACTGCGGCAAACAGATCAACATCTTTGGTCAGAGCAAACTCGATGAGGTTGCAAAAGAAACTGGCCTGCAGATCCTGGGCAGAATGCCGATCGACCCAAATCTTGCACAGCTGTGCGATGAAGGCAAGATTGAGCAGATGCCGGTAGAATACCTCAGCAGCGCCGTAGACTATCTGACCGCACTGCCAAACCGCAAGTTTGACGAATAAATTGCCTCCTGTATCTTTATCAAAGGAGACGGATGAATGATTATCGCCATTCCTGTTGAACAGAAGGATCCTGATGCCTGCGTTTCCTCTACCTTTGGTCGTTCAGGGTATTTTCTGCTCTTCGATTCTCAGACAAACGACTTTCATTTTCTGGAATCTACCTTTGCCACAGGGCAGAGCGCAGGTATTCGGGCTGCCCAACTGATGATTGACAATCATGTCGGTGTTTTGATTACCAATCGCTGCGGCGAAAATGCCATGCGTTTGCTGTCTGCCGGCAATATTCAGGTCTATCAGACGATTGCCGGATCTGCCCGAGACAATCTGGAGCGCTGTCTCGCCGGTACACTTTCCCGGCTTTAAAAAGCGTACCCCAGGATACAGGGCTAACAAAGCCACCTTATCGGACCTGTCGTTTTTTGTAAAGCGGCAGGTCTTTTTTTCAACGACGAAAAAGACACTTTGCATACAAATGCCCTGACCCGCATCGTGCGGCCAAGACGGGGCTTGGAAACACAAAAAAGGAAATACAAAACATGAAAATAGCAGTATTGAGTGGAAAAGGAGGCACTGGCAAGACCTTTGTCAGTGTAAATCTTGCTTATATTCAAGATCATGCCGCCTATGTTGACTGTGATGTAGAAGTCCCCAATGGCCATCTGTTCCTGCCCATGGATCGGGCAAGTTTTGAACCTGTCGATGTCATGATTCCTTCGGTACAGACCGATCGGTGCAACGGCTGCCGCGCCTGCGTCGATTTCTGTGCGTTTCATGCGTTGGGATATGCCGGCGGCCAGGTGATTGTCTTTGACAATCTCTGCCATAACTGCGGCGGCTGCCGTTTGCTGTGTCCTCAAAAGGCAATTATTGAACATCCTTATAACATAGGTTCGATCCGCACCGGAAATTTTGAACATGTACATGTCGTATCGGGAAGCCTGAACCCTGGTCAGATGCAGGGCAGCGCCATTATCCGTCGGATGATCGCACAAACCCGCCCATTTCCCAATCAGATCCTGGATTGTTCCCCTGGAAATTCCTGCCATGTAGTGCAGGGAATTTTGGAGGCTGACATGTGTATTCTGGTCACCGAACCCACCGTCTTTGGCGCCAACGATATGCGCATCTGTATCGAGCTTCTGAAGCTGTACAACAAACCGTTCGGCATCGTCATCAATAAATCGTTGGATACCCGAAATTACATCAAAACCTTCTGCCGTGAGCAGCATATCAAGGTGCTTGCAGAAATCCCGCTGCAGCCTGAGCTGGCAGTGCTCAACGCAAACGGCCAGCTGGCTGCCAAACAGCCGGAATATCGCCGCATCTTCCAGAAGATGCTCAAAAATGCGCACTCACTGGTTGCTCCGCAGAATCTGTAGGAGAAGGAGGAGAATTTATGAAACAACTTTTGATTCTCAGCGGCAAGGGCGGCACTGGAAAAACCACCATTGCCTCCTCCTTCATCTCTCTGCTGAAACAAGGAGAAACTCCCGCCTGCTTTGCGGACTGCGATGTCGATGTTCCCAACCTCCACCTGATCTTCTCCGATGGAGAAACCTGTCTTTCGCAAAGCACCTGTTTTAATCGCCGTGCTGTGATCGACCAGAGCTTCTGCACCCACTGCGGCGTCTGTGAGGAGCACTGCCGCAGCGGCGCGATGAAAAACGGCGTCGTCAATCCCTACCTCTGCGAAGGATGCGGCGTGTGCGAGCTGGTCTGTCCGGTCAACCGCGACGGGCACAAGGCTGTCCAGCTGGCGGAGATCAACACCGGAGACTATACCGTCTCGGACACCGATTTTGGCATTTTCTCCACGGCACAGCTGAAATCAGGCGCCGGAGCTACCGGCAAGACGATCAATGCCGTCAAGCAGAACCTCGCCTCCTTCTGTGGCGAGTCGCAGGTGGCTGTCATCGACGGCTCCCCTGGCATTGGATGCCCCATCATTTCATCGATAGCCGGTGTAGACCTTGTACTGCTGGTGGTAGAGCCGTCGTTGTCCAGCATGAGTGACCTGGAGCGCATCCTGAAAACCGTGCGTCAGCTCAAGGTTCCTGCTGTGGCATGCATCAATCGCGCCGACATTTCGCCGGAGCTGTCCCAACAGATACAGCTCTATTGTCAGGAGCATGAACTTCCCATTTTGGAGGAAATTCCTTTCGACCCGCTGGTCATCCGTGCGGTCAATCACAGCCGTCCTGTGGTCGATTACGACAATTCTCCTGCCGCACAGCATATCCGAAGCTTATTTGAAAAGACGCTGCAACATCTCCAGCAGCTTTAAAAAAGAAGGACACCTTTTAGAACTGCACCCCATTTGTTAGACAGTATGATATACTGAATAACAAATGGGGTGTTTACTATGCCGAAAGGAATATCAAACAAACGCTATACACCAGAATTCAAGAAGCAGGTGGTAGAGGCGGTCATACAAGGCGGATTAAGTTATCGGGAAGCCGCCAGAATTTACGAAGTTCAAGGACATGGCCGCATACAAAGTTGGGAACGGATTTATTTGGAAGAAGGGCCGGAAGGCCTTGCGTTAGAGCGCAGAGGACGCGGCAGTACAGGCAGGCCCAGGCAGCTGCCGAAAGAGGCAGAAGAAGATCTGCTGGCAGAGGTTCAGAGACTGCGCGCGGAGAATGCTTATTTAAAAAACTTGCAAGCCTTGGTTTTGGAAGAGGAGCGACGCCAGCGCAAAAAGCGCAGGTAGTTCAAAAACTGAGG
>NZ_CALXIN010000038.1 GCF_944388365.1 uncultured Negativibacillus sp.
AGGTTTTTGGCGCGCCTTTCGTCCATTTCCTCGCGATAGGAAATGGACCCCGGGGTGCAGGGGCGGGAAGCCCCCCTGCAAATCGGTCTTTGTAGGAACCTTCCTGCAATGAATAAAGGTTCGGAGAAGGAAACCTTGTTTCCTTCTCTATTCGCTCATCAGCTCGGCTAGGCAGCCGTCGCCCTGTACTGCGGTGATGCGCACATCACAAATCTCTCCGCACAGGTCCTTGTCGCTCTTGACAAAGACCGGCGTGTAGTTTTTGGTGTAACCGTGCTGGGTGCCGTCCGGCTGCTGTGTCTCAAACAGCACGCTCTCCACCTTGCCCACCTGCGCGCACAGAAATTCGGCGCGGCCGCGCTCGGTCACCTCAATCATGCGGTGGCTGCGCTCCTCCTTCTGGTGGTTGGTCAGCTGATCGGGCATCTTGGCGGCGCGGGTGCCCGGGCGAATCGAATAGGCAAACACGTGCACCTTGCCAAAGCCAATCTCCTCTGCAAAGGCAAGCGACTGTGCAAATTCCTCCTCGGTCTCGCCAGGGAAGCCCACCATGATGTCGGTGGTGATGGAAGGGTTGTCAAATTTTGTCCGAATCCGCGCGACCAGCTCGCGGTAAAAGGCGGTGTCATAGTGGCGGTTCATCCGCTTTAAGGTCGCGTCACAGCCGCTTTGCAGCGACAGATGAAACTGTGGACAAAACTTTGGCAGCGACGCCAGAATCTCCAGATTTTTGTCGGTGAGCATCAGCGGTTCCAGCGATCCTAAGCGCACCCGCTCGATGCCGTCGGTGGTGCACGCCAGGGTCACTGCGTCCACCAGATGGCAGCCGATGTCCTTGCCGTAGCTGGACAGGTCGATGCCCACCAGCACGACCTCCTTGTAACCTTTGGCGCTCAGGTCGTACAGTTCGAGCTTTAAGTCCTCCAGCGGCTTGGAGCGGTTGAATCCGCGGGCATACGGAATGATGCAGTAGGCGCAGTAATGTTCGCAGCCGTCCTGAATCTTGACAAAGGCGCGGGTGCGCTCCAAAAAGCTGTCCGCCTTCATCCTTTCAAAATGTTCGTCGCGGGTATGCGGCGTGATTTTGACGATCCGCTTGCCGTCGCGCAGAAACTGGTTGACGTAGGAAAGCACCTGCTTTTTCTCTCCGGCGCCCACCAGAATGTCCACCTCGCTGAGCTTCTGCGCCTCCTCTGGAAAGGCCTGCGGGAAGCAGCCGGTCAGAGCGATAGCTGCTCCCGGGCTCTGGCGCTTCATGCGGTGGATGATCTGACGGGTCTTTTTGTCGCCCGAGGCGGTGACGGTGCAGGAGTTGATGATATAGACGTCGGCAGCATCGCTGCTGTCCACGATGTCATAGCCGTCGGCGGCAAACTGCTGCATCAAAACTTGGGTTTCATATTGGTTCACCTTGCATCCCAAGGTGTAAAAAGCTGCTCGCATGGTTCCTCTTTTCTCCGGCAAACTGCCGGTGGTCTGATCCTTTCGGTGCAAAAAATAACGAAATCCTGTTGGACTATTGAAAATGAGATTTAAATAAATTATAATGAATTTAAATACTAAATACAACCGCCTTTCGACAAAATGTTCAATCGAAATTCGGTAGATATTACCATACAAAGGGGAGATTTTTCATGAAACGGGAAAAAATCATGCTCAAAACCATCAATGATGTCAAGAGCTTTGTCAATACTGTCGCCAAATACGACTTCGACGTCGACCTCCTCTCCGGCAGATACGCGGTGGATGCAAAATCCATCATGGGTATCTTCAGTCTGGATCTTTCCAAAGAGATCGAGATGGAGATTCATTCGGACGACTGCGCCGACTTTTTAAACGAGATCAAGCCATTTATCATCCGGTAAATCCTTTAACAGAGAGGGGACAGCCAATCGGCTGTCCCCTCTCTGTTTTCTTCCGAAAATCAATGTTCGACCGCCTGATAGGTGGTGATGCTGCCGTCCGACGACACTGCCGCTACCACCATGTCCTGTCGGTTCAGCGCGGACTTTTCCATGCTGGCGCTGCCAGTCTCTCCATCGAGGTCATATACCTTTCCATCGGACACAAGGTACGCCCACTGGCAGTCCGGCAGCTCTGCGACTGTCACCGTCGAAAGCGTCTGTCCGTCGGTCACCTGCACGTCGATCGACTGAGACGGCTGCGGCAGCTGTTCGGTGTCCAGCACCGGCGACAGTGCAAAGTCCTTGACTCCCTGCTCGTTAAAGTAGGAGCTGTTGATGGTGTATTCCGCTGCCTCCACCACGACGCACTCCGGCTGGAAGATGTTGAAATAATAGTCGAAGTTGAGCAGATTCTCATAGTTGTGCACATAGATGTACTCGCCCAGACCGGTCTGCAAAAACTTAAAGCCCATCTCGTTCATATAGCTGCCCTGAAAGACCAGCGTCTTTGGTGCGCCTGCCTGCTTGTTCTCCTCGTTGACAAAGTAGCCAAAGCCGCGGTGCTGGCTGTTGCGCACCACCTCGGCGTCGTATTGGTCGGTCTTTACCTCCAGCGGACACAGCCGTCCGAACGACGGCTCATACTCGTGGATCGGAAACTGAGAGGACAACAGCGTCTCATTGAGCTTTTCGGTGATGGCAAAATCGCTCTTTTCATTGGGCTGGATGGCTGCAAAATCCTCGGACAGCGCCGACAGGAGGTTGTTCACGCCGTAAAATGCTCCCAGGTCGTTCCAGTGTCCGGCGTTGTACATCTGATTAAAGACCTGTTCTCCCTCTTCGCGCTTCTGCCGGAGCAGCTCGGTGTTGTCGATGTAGCGCACACCGCGTTTATCCAGCTCCGCCTCAAATTCCTGCACCCAGCTGTTGTCGTAATTGATGCCTTCGCGCAGTTTGTCAGGGTAGATCGACGCCTTTTCGGGATCGAACACAAACAGAAACGGCACGCCGCGCTGTGTGCAGTAGTCCTGAATCTCGGCGAGCATATCGGCAAAGGCAAGATGATAGTCGCTCAGCTGAATATTCGGCTTCTGCTTAAAAAAGACATAGTCGTCCTTGCCGTACTCGTACAGCGGGTGGATCATCTTATGAAACAGCGTATCGTTGAGCTGGGTGTACGCCAGAATCATCTGGTCGCGCAGACCTATGCGGTCGGACACATAGCTCTCCAGTGCACTGGTGAGATCCGCTCCCTCAGTGGCATTGGGACCAAAGGGATTGTTGGTAAGCTTGCGGTTATCGATCTCGGACACCACATTTTCCTCCCAGTTAAACAGCACCATCGGCACTGCCAGCAGCACAAAAAAGAGGACAATCATTCCGATTTGTAATTTTTTCATCCAATTTTCCTCCTTTTAATACTGGAAGTAGAGAAACGGGCTGTAAGTGGAATTGACCATACACAGCACCGCAAGCACGCCAATGAGCAGAAGCACCAGCTGGGAAAGGCAGAACAGCGCCGGCTGCTCTCTGGTTTTCTGCACCAGACGATCCGCCCATTTTCCCTCGAACAGCACTGCGCCCACGGTACCTATCGCCATCAGCACGACGGTGCGCAGGTCAAAGTAATACTGCCAGGTAAAGTTTGGCTGTTCAAAGCGCACCGACCCGAACATCACGCCAAAGTACTGGCCGATTTCGGACAGCGAGCTTAAACGGAACACCTGCCAGCTCAGCAGCACGATGAACATGGTCACTGCCCAGCGCACCAATGCAGGCGTGCGCTGGTACCAGGTTTTGTCGCGGATACAGCGTTCCACCACGACGCACACGCCGTTGATGACGCCCCACAGCACATAGTTCCAGCCTGCTCCGTGCCAGATGCCGGTGACCAGAAAGACGATGAACAGATTGAGCAGCGTGCGCGCAAAGCCTTTGCGGTTGCCGCCCAGCGGGATGTACAGATACTCCCGAAACCAGCTGCCCAGCGAGATGTGCCATCTGCGCCAGAATTCACCGATCGACTGGGAGCGATAAGGAAAGTGAAAGTTTTCCTTCAGGCGGATGCCGAACATCGCCGACAATCCCAGCGCCATGTCCGAATAGCCTGCAAAGTCATAGTAGAGCTGGAGCATGTACAAAAACGCTGCTCCCCATGCTGTCGCCATGTCCATACCGGTGGCAGCATTGGTCTGAATCTCGGCGATGAGCGCACCGAAGGTGTCCGCCAGAATCAGCTTTTTGCCCATGCCGATGAGGAGGCGGTCGATGCCCCAGACAAACTGCTCGGCGGTACAGGTGCGCCGTGTTCCACGCACCTGCGGTGCAAAGTCCTTCCAACGCTCGATCGGGCCGGAGATGACCTTGGGGAAAAAGCTGAGGTACAGCGCTGCATCCAACAGCGTTCCCGCCTTTGCCTGGCGGCGGTAGATGTCCATAAAATAGGAAATCGACGAGAAGGTGATAAACGAGATGCCCAGCGGCGCTGCGATGTCTGCCACACGCAGCGACAGCGAAAACAGCCGCGACAGGTTCTGGGACACAAAGACAGCATACTTAAAGCAGGCAAGTCCTATCGTGACCACCAGCACGGAACAGCCGACCGCCAGTCTGGAAGCGGCTGTCTGCGCCGGTGTGCGCTCGATGAGCTGACCCAGCAGAAAGACCAGCAGTATCATGCCGACCATCCAGACAGCACTGTCCAGTGATCCCCACGCATAGAAAAACAGGGATATTCCCACCAGTGCAACATCACAAAGCCGCAGCTTTTGCAGAAACGGCACCCGTTTTTGCAAAAGCTCCACCAGATAATAACCGCCGACCCACAGCGGAAAACATACAAACAAAAAGATCGAGCTGGTAAAAGCCATCTCTTGCTTTCTCCTTTCTTTTCACATCAAGGTGATAACCTGTCCATGGTACTATTTTTGTACGGTTTCGTCAATTTGCGAGGCTGGTTCTATCCGTTTCTGAGATAAAATTTCTATCATTCCATCAAAAAGCAGCCGTTTTTCGTCCGCATTTTTTCCGCAAAAAGGACAAAGATGCCCTCGACTTTTCTTTTCCTTTCTTCTATAATAACTTTATCTTATTGCAATGGAGATGAGGGTTTGAAGAAAGATTTATCATTCTACCGCAAATTATTTACCTCCACCTTCTCCCTGAGCGCATTCACCTTCGGCGGAGGATATGTCATCATTCCGCTGATGCGCAAAAAGTTTGTGGAGCAGTACCACTGGATCGAGGAGGAGGAGATGCTCGACCTGACCGCCATCGCCCAATCGGCGCCTGGTGCCATCGCCGTCAACGCCTCTATCCTGATCGGCTACCGTCTGGCAGGTCTGGTCGGCGCACTGGTCACCGTGGTGGGTACGGTGCTGCCGCCGCTGATCATCCTGTCGGTGATTTCGCTGGCCTACGCCGCCTTCCAGAGCAGCCTGATCGTTCAGCTGGTGCTGCGCGGCATGCAGGCCGGTGTGGCTGCCGTCATCGCCGACGTCGTCATCACCATGGGCTGGGACATCCTCAAGCGCAAAAAGCTGCTGCCCATCCTCATCATGGCAGGTTCCTTTATCGCCGCCTGCGTGTTTGATGTCAATGTCATCGTCATCATTCTGGTCTGCGCCGTCATCGGACTGCTCGCCACCTTGCACGACGAGAAAAACGGAAAGGCAGGTGCGTAACCCATGACCGTACTGCTCGAATTGTTCTGGAGCTTTTTCCAGATCGGACTGTTCAGCATCGGCGGAGGCTATGCCGCCATGCCGTTGATCCAGCATCAGGTGGTCGACCTGCACGGCTGGATGACCATGCAGCAGTTTGTGGACATCATCACCATCTCCCAGATGACTCCTGGCCCGATCGCCATCAACTCGGCGACCTTCGTCGGCATCCAGATTGCAGGACTGCCGGGCGCCATCATCGCCACCATCGGCTGTGTCTGCCCTTCCTGCATCATCGTATTGACGCTGGCATGGGTGTACTTCCGCTACCGCAATCTCTCGGTGGTTCAGGGCGTGCTGGGCGGACTGCGTCCGGCGGTCGTTTCGATGATTGCTTCGGCAGGACTGTCCATCATGGTGATGGCGTTCTGGGACAGCGGCAACATCTCGCTTGATCCTTCCATGGTCGACTGGATCGGTGTGCTGCTCTTTGTCGGCGCACTGGTCGGGCTGCGCAAATGGAAGCTCAATCCCATCTATGTGATGATCGGCGCCGGTGTGCTGGGGCTTGTGCTCTACTATCTGACCGGCGTGCGCTATGCAGGATAAAATCAATTTACTCTCTGGAAAGAAGGCAACCGTTTCGATGATTCCTATTACCATCGACCCTGAACTGAAAAAACGCTGGCAGCCGGCGACACTGGGCTGCATCCAGTGCGAGGTCACTGTCACACAAAGCAGCGAAGCCCTGCTTTCGGAAATCGACAGCCTCTGCCAGCAGCTGTGCGACACCATGACCATCGAACAGATCAAACAAAAGCCCCACATCGCCCAGACCCGCGCCTGCTGTGCGGCGCTCGGCAAGGACGTTCAGCGCTACCGCAACTCTGCCGAAGCGATGCACCGCCGCATCCTTCAGGGCAAGGGCCTTTACCACATCAACAACGTGGTGGAGACAAACAACCTCGTTTCGGTGCGCAGCGGCTATTCGCTGGGCAGCTATGACCTCGACAAGCTGCAAGGTCCGGTCTGCTGGTCGGTCACCGGTCAGGGCGTCCACTATCAGGGCATCGGCAAGGACGCAGTCAACATCGAATTTCTGCCGGTGCTCAAGGATGAGCTGGGCTGGTTTGGCAATCCCAACAGCGACAGCACCCGTGCGATGATTACCGAGCAGACACATCGTCTGCTGCTGTGCGTCTTTGGTGTGGATGGTACCAGCGATCTTGCAGCGGTGCTCGACGACGCCGAGCGTGCGCTGAAGGAATATTGCAGCGCCGTCAATATCGAGCGCAAAATCATCGAAGGCTAATCCCTCTTCATAAGGATGCCCTTTGATGAAACGAAACAACCACAATACAAAAAACGCATGGAAACTTCCATGCGTTTTTTGCTGTCCTTCTATTTTCAATTACTACATAGCTTGGTGGTTTAGATTAAAAGACCGGAACAACGGTGTTGCCGTAGGTCTCTTCGATAAACTCCCTGACTTCATCGGACTGCAGCGCTTTGATCAATGCCTGAATGTCCTCGCGGTCCTCATCACCTTCGCGCACTGCCACGATGTTGGCGTACTGCTGTGCAGCTTCGGAGGTCTTTTCCTCGCTGACCAGCACCTGATCGGCGATGCCTGCTGCAACGGCATAGTTGCCGTTGATGACTGCAAAGTCAACATCCGAGAGGGTGCGCGGCAGCTGGGCAGCCTCCATCTCCACGATCTCTACATTGTGCGGATTGGCGGTGATGTCCTGCTTGGTCGCTTCCAGACCGGCGTCAGGGTCGATTTCGATGATGCCCTGTGCCTGCAGCAGCTGCAAGGCTCTTGCCTCGTTGGTGGTGTCGTTTGGAACGGCAATCTGTGCGCCGTCGGCAAGCTGGCTTAAATCTGCGGTCTTGCCGCCGTAGATGCCCAGCGGCTCAAAGTGGATAGCTGCTGCGCTGGTCAGATGGGTGCCGTTTTTCTCGTTAAAGTCGTCCAGGTACGGCTTGTGCTGGAAAAAGTTTGCGTCCAGCTCTCCTTCCTCCAGTGCGGTATTTGGCATAACGTAGTCGGTAAATTCGGTGATTTCCAGTGTATAGCCCTGCTCGGCAAGCTGGTCGCTGACCGCCTCGAGAATCTCGGCATGTGGCGACGGCGATGCGCCGACCACGATGCTGCCCTCCTTGACAGGGCCGCTCTTCTGGCTGCCGCATCCGGCGAGCGAAAGGGTGAGTGCTGCGGTTAAAAGTACTGCTGTCCATTTGTTTGCTTTCATAAAAAATACCTCTCTTCTCTTTTTTTCGATTTATTACACACAAAAACGATCTGTGTTGTCGATTTTAACGATGCCCTCTCTCAGAGGGCGGATAATTTTATCCTATCGCAGGCGGCGATCCACACGGGCGGCGGTTCGGTTAAAGCCCAGCTGGATGACGGCTACAATCACGATGATGAGCACCAAGGTAATGTTCATCATTGCGCCGTCGTAGCGGTGCATTCCGTAGCGGATGGCGATGTCGCCCAGTCCGCCCGAACCGATAGCGCCTGCCATCGCCGAATAGCCGATGAGGGTGATGGTGGTGATGGACATTCCTCGCAGCAGCGAAGGCACCGACTCAGGCAGCAGAACCTTGCAGATGATCTCCCAGCCGGTGGCGCCCATCGTCCGCGCCGCCTCTACGACGCCCTGGTCGACCTCCTCCAGCGAGGTTTCCACCATCCGCGCCACAAAAGGAGTGGCAGCGACGACCAGCGGAACGACAGCGGCGGTTGGGCCGATGATCTTGCCGACAATCGCGCGGGTGAGCGGGAACAGGTCGACGATCAGAATGATAAAGGGGATCGAGCGTCCGATGTCGATGATCCATCCGAGGATGGTGTGCAGCCGGCGGCTGGGATGGATGCCGTGCGGCGCGGTGGATACCACCAGCACACCCAGCGGCAGTCCCAGCAGGTAGGCAAATACCACCGACGTAAGGCTCATATACAGCGTTTCCAGCGTTCCGTTTAACAACATATCCAAATTTTCAATCATACCATTTCCCTCCTAAAACGCGGTGTCCAGCAGCTGTTTTGCTGCCTGCGACTGTGGATTGGCAAAGACCTGTTCGGTCTTTCCCTGTTCGGCGATGCTGCCCGCCTCGATGACCGCCACACGGTTACAGATGCTTCTGACCACACCGATCTCGTGGGTGATGATGAGGATGGTGACGCCCAGTGTGCGGTTGATCTGCTGGAGCAGCTTCAAAATCGAGCGGGTGGTCAGCGGGTCGAGCGCGCTGGTCGGCTCGTCGCAAAGCAATACCTTCGGATTGCTCGCCAGCGCTCTGGCAATCGCCACTCTCTGCCGCTGTCCGCCCGAAAGCTGCGCCGGATACATCTGTGCTTTGTCCGAAAGTCCCACCAGCTCGAGCAGCTCGCCGACCCGCTTTTCCAGCTCCTGCTTGGGAGTCTTTACAAGCTCGAGCGGAAAAGCGATGTTTTTATAGATGGTGCGCTGCATCAGCAGGTTATACCCCTGAAACACGACGCCCATCTGCCGCCGCAGCTCCAAAAGCTCCCTGCCTTTGAGCGAAAAAATGTCCTTGCCGTCGATCTCGATGCTGCCCTCGGTCGGAGTTTCCAGCATCGAGATGCACCGCAGCAGGGTGCTCTTGCCCGCACCGCTCATGCCGATGATGCCGCAGATGTCGCCGTCCTCGACGGTGAGATTCACGTTCTGCAACGCATCGACCCTGCTTGCACTATCAAAATGTTTGGACAGGTTTTTTATTTCGATCATCCTTCTGCCTCCCTGTTTTTGAGCCGAGGAGAGGAATAAAAAAAGCCCTCATCCCCGGAAAATGAAATTCCGAGGACGAGAGCTTAAACTCGCTTCGTGGTACCACCTCAGTTTGCCCGCTCCTCACAGAGCGGACCTCATCCGGCACGGCAGAGCAAACTTCTCTGATTATGCCGTATCGCTGTAACGGGCGACCCCGTCGCAACCTAACCGGACCTTTCCGGCTCAGCGCGCAACTCCGAGACCATCTTCGACACACAAAGTTCGTATCCCTTTTCAGCTGCCGGGACTCTCTGTGACGGTTTTGAGCGTCTACTCTTCTCTTCATCGTCTTTGCGTTTTTTTGTTTGAGTCTTATTATAATCACTTTAGCGCGCTAAGTCAACAACAAACTTTTCTTATTTTCCAGGCTTAAATTTAGATGTTTTCAACAAAAATTCCTGCCTTTTGCAGGATTTTAAAGAAATTTTGCGCTTGTGCTTGTACCATTTTTCAAGCTGTGGTAAACTAGGAGGAGAAGATTTTCGCTTGCAAAGGCGACCAAAATCCCGATCAGAAGAAAGGAATGTGGCATCATGATTTCCGCTGCAAAAAAAGAATTTATCGAATTTATGATGAGCGCTGACGTACTTCGTTTTGGCCAGTTCAAAACCAAGAGCGGCAGACTCTCCCCATACTTTGTCAACACCGGCAACTACAAGACCGGTGCGCAGATTTCCACCCTGGGCAAGTTCTATGCACAGTGCATCATGGAAAACTGTGGCGACAACTTTGACGCAATGTTCGGCCCAGCTTACAAGGGCATTCCGCTGGCAACCTCCGCAGCCGGCGCTCTGGCAAGAGAATATAACATCGACAAACCTTACTTCTTTAACCGCAAAGAGGCAAAGGACCACGGTGAAGGCGGCAACCTGGTCGGCTATCAGCCAAAGGACGGCGACCGCATCATCATCATCGAGGACGTTATCACTGCCGGCACCGCTGTCCGCGAGACCGTTCCGATTCTGCAGAGCGCAGCCAAGGTAACCATCCCGGACATGTTCATCTCGGTCAACCGCTGTGAGGTCGGCCAGCACGCAGGCAAGACCGCTGTCATGGAAGTCAAAGAGGAGTTTGGCATCAACGTTCATGCCATCATCACCGTTGCTGACATCCATGAGTACCTCAAGGAAAAACCGGAGTACGCAACCGTCCTTGCCGACATGGAAAAATACATGGAGCAGTACTGCATCCTGTAATCCTGCTAAAACGCAAAATCCCGCACAGCGTTTGCTGTGCGGGATTTTTTTGTGCAGTGCCCATCCTGCTACCGTTGCAGGCGCAGAATCTGTCGGGTGCTGCCCACCTGCTCGACCGTCTACTCCTGTCCACTACCGTTGCAGCCGCAGAATCTGTCGGGTGCTGCCTACCTGTTCGGACAGGACAAACCCCATCCGCTCGTACAGCCGCACCGTGTCTGTCTTGCCGTCCGCTCCTGCCCGCTACCTTTGCAGGTGCAGAATCTGTCGGGTGCTGCCTACCTGCTCGGACAGGACAAAACCCAGCCGCTCATACAGCCGCACCGTGTCTGTCTTGCCGTCCGCTCCTGCCCGCTACCTTTGCAGCCGCAGAATCTGTCGGGTGCTTCCTACCTGTTCGGACAGGACAAAACCCAGCCGCTCGTACAGCCGCACCGCGCCGGTGTTTTTGACAAAGACATACAAAAACAGTCCCGCAGGCGCGGTGTCGGCAATCACCTTTTGCAGCACTACCGTACCGATGCCCTTTCCCTGAAACGCAGGATAGAGGTACAGATCGTCAAGCTCCCATTCCTCTCCCTGACGATGCAGCGCATAGTAGCCCGCCGTGACACCGTCGCACAGGATTTTGCGGTAATCCTGCATCTGCGCCTCGATCTTTCTCCTACACCATGCAAATACCTTTTGGCAGTCGATGGCGTCGAGGTCCTCATAGCGTTCGATCAGTTCTTTCTGCATCGCAAGGATGTTTTCCACATCCTCCGGTGCAATCGGTGAATAACAAAGCTGCATTTCCTCGCCTCCTATCCTGTTGATAAAAACAAGCATACCACAAAACCCTTCTCCTTGCACCACCTCTTTTTCCGATGTATAATAAAACAAAATCAATCGGCAGGAAGGTGGTTTTGCTATGAGCATTAAAAAACATCTCACCCCTAAAAATATCCTGATAGTATCGGCAATCTGTCTGGTGCTTTGTCTGGCGGGTCTGTTGCTGCTGGACCCACTCTTTTCTGCAAAACCGCAGAAGATTTCCTGCTCCGCTTCCTCCAGCGGCGAAGCATCTCAGATTGAAACTTCGTTCTATTCGGGAGAGGGCGACACCGCCTTTCTGCTCTGCTGTCCAAAGGATGGCTTTGCCCACAAAGCACTTCTGCGCCAGCTGCTCGATGCAGGGTATCCGGTGCTGGTGGCAGATCATCCTGGCTTTCCCTATGTGCTGCCGGAGGATCAGGTGTCCTTTTTTGAGGCTGCGGCAAACGAGCTGACCGCGCAGAGCGGATGTTCCACCGAGCAGCAGGTCTGGATCGGCTTTCATGACGGCGCCGATGTCCTGCTGGATGAGATCGTTTACGGCAGTCTGACGGCAAAGGCTGCCGCGCTGATTGCACCGACCCTCAACACCCAGTTGGTCGACGACGCCATCATTGTCGACGGCAACTACCACAACCAGAGCGACTGGATCAATGCGCTTTCGCCCGAGATGGTGCGTCAGCCGATGCTGCTGATGACCTCCAACGGCGACGACATCGCCTCGCCTTACCAGATGACGCTGATGTACAACAAGTTTTCGGGCGATCAGATCATCCATGTCGGCGGCGTCTATCACGCCAGCCAAAATCAGGTGTCGCTGGCGATTGCCGACGCGGGCTTTCACCCGCTGGTTCCCACCAATGCCCAGACGCTCAGCGAGCTGTCGAGCTTTGTCAACCGCATCTGCGGTCAGACGCTGCTGGAACACTCCTTTCTGCCTTCGCTGCGCCAGCTGCTTTTGACAGCGGCGCCGGTGCTGCTGTTTATCTGCCTTGGCTGCGGCGTGCTGATGGCGCCGCAGTATGCGCCCACCATCTCCTACGGCATCCCTTCTCCGTTTACTGCCGAAAAAAAGGGAAAGCTGTTTGGCATCCTGATTCTTTGCTGGGTGTGCGCGCTGATTGCCTGCCCGATCCTCTGGCTTATCTGCCAAGATGCTGCTTCTCCGCTGTTTCTCACGCTGGGACTGACCCTGCTGTGTCTGCTGGGCTGCATCCTTGTGTTTTCCAGACTGATGGGCGTCCCGATTCTGCATCGGTTTAAGCCGCTCAAAACCTCCTGGAAGCGGACGCTGTTTTGTTCGGGACTGGAAGTTTTGCTGGTGCTGCTGATGCTGTTTTATCTGTGGCTGTTTTACCCGTGGATGCTTTCGGGCTATGTTGCCAGCTTCTCCGCCGTTGTAATCTGTGCTTCTTCCGTGCTGCTGATCTATCTGTTTTTGCAGCTGGAGGAGCCGCTCAAAACAAAGGAAAATCTTCCGCTTCGCATCGCGCTGTACGCCGTTTTTCTGCTGCCGCTGTGCTTTGTGCTGCTGGTTTTCTCCATCCTGCACGGAAACACCGCTGCCTTTGCCTGCCTGCTCTATGGGGCAGCATTGGCGCTGCATTTTTTGCTGATGAAAATACTGATCGCGCTCAACGACCGCGACGTTTTGATCGGATGCTGGGTTCCGTTCCTGGCTTCCGCCGTCTTTTTCTGTTTTGTTTAAATCCTTCACTTTCTGAATCCACCAAAGGAGTTGTCTATTCTTGATCTGCAAAACCGTCAATCTCGAACGAAATTTTCCGCTTGCCTCCGAGGCCTCGGTACGTCTGAGCCAGGAGATCCGCCTTGCCAAATGTTCCCGCTGCCGCGCCCTGAAGGTGATTCACGGCTATGGTTCGTCCGGCAAAGGCGGCGCCATCAAAGCAGCGTGCTTAAAGCTGTGCGCTGAACGCAAGCGTTCCGGCATGATCCGCCACTATGTCAAAGGAGAGGACTTCACTCCTTTTACAGCGGACGGACGCAAGGCCATCGAGATCTGTCCGCAGCTCAAGACCGACGTCGATTACGGCCGGCAGAACGACGGGATCACTCTGATTCTGTTCTAGCTGCCAAATGAGGAGTGCGCATGAAATTACTGGCTGTTATTCTGACTGCTGCCGCGGCGGTAGTCTGGACCATCAACGCGGTACTGCACTTTGTATACGACACTTCTCTCCCTCTGCAGCTGCTCAATCTTTTGTGCGCACTGCTTTGGTGCATTGCCTTTCTGGTGCAGTTGTGGCACTACCGCAACAACAAATCGCTGTAAGGAGGTCCCTATGAAAAATTTCGCTGCTGCCCACAAAAAAGGCTGTTTTCTCTTTCTGTGTATCTTTCTGGTCTTTTGGGGGTGTTTTTCCTTTCCGGCGGTCAACCTGACCAGGCATTTTCCGCCGCAGATCAGCCTGCTCAACCTCTTTGTCGTCTTGTTTGGCTACTACGAGATGGGACAGATGGCGGCAGCTGTATTTGCACAAAAGGTCTGCCGCAAATCTGTCCTGCTCACCCTTATCATGACGCTGACTGGCTTTATCTGCCGCTTTTTTCTGGAGTTTGGAGAAGTATCCAACAGTTATAACTTCACCCTCCCCAATGTTGCGGTACATCTTTTCCTCACCCTCGTCATCGTCCTTGTACCGGTTTTGATGCCAAACGAAAATTGCTCCTGCTAAAAGCGGCGTGCAGAAATACTGCACACCGCTTTTTCTTATTCTCTTTCTTTGCACAGAAAAGATTTTAGCTCTCAGGAAGGACCGATCTGAGACTAAAAAGAGAGGACACAAAACATATTTCGTGTCCTCTTTATGTCATGTTCGGAGAATGGACGAAGTTCATTCTCTGGGAGCCACTCACAAAAGCAATGTATTGTAGAAGGTGGAAGTGGCTCCACGCCAGCATCGAAAAGGGTTTCTGCCTCTTAACATTTTTATTTTTATATGATTTTATATTTTGGGGACTTATTATACAGTGTGATAAAAGCCAGTTTTTCTTACCTTTTCTTACCTTTTCTTTGCATAGAAAAGAGGACAAAATATGTTCCATATTTGTCCGACCAAAAGAAAAGTGCTTATTTCTATCGTAACCGACAGCAAAAAGCTCCCATGACTACATGGGAGCTTTTAATTAGTCCATCAGCGATGGTTTACACAAAATTTCGTGAATCTTTGTTTCCATCAGGCTGGCGGTGTATCCAGGTGTCAGCACGCAAGCAGTATCGGCACCTCTGCCGCTGCCGCCGACAGCAACCACCGGCTTGCCATAGTCGATGCTGCCGCAGTCCAGCGCCATCAGCGCTACCTCGACACAGACCTTGGTGCCCTGTCCGAACATCCGCAGTGTGTGGGCGATCAGCTCCACCGGATGCACACTGCCAAACACCTTGGTCAGTCCGCGCTCGCCGCCGCTGAGTGCATGTGCTGCCGTGACAACCTGTACGCCGCCCTCGGTGAGCTGACGGCGTCGCTCGTCGCTCAGCCGGTTTTTGCCTGGCTCCTTGGAGCCGTAGGCGCAGCTGACGCAGACAACCTTTCCTGCAAAACCTGCCTCCTTGCTCATCTGCATCAGTCTGAGCGCAGTATCGCCCTCGCTGGATGTAACCACGATGTCCATCTGGCGTTCCTGTGCTGTTTTCAGCGCGATTTTCAGCGTTTCCTCGGTGTTGACAGTGCCCTTCTGCTCAAAAATAGTCATAAAGCTTCCTCCTGTTCTCATCATCGTTATGTTTCATCCTGGTGCGCCTGTGGGTCAGGTACCTCCAGAAAATACTTTGCAAACAAGCGGTCGGCCTCCTGCCGTACTTCCTTTTCAAAGGCAAGGTACCGCTGCAGATAATCGCGTCCCTCGTCGGTCAGCTCCGAACCTCCGCCGCCGGCGCCTCCCACCTTTTTGCGGATGATCTCGACGCCGATGTTGCGCTCGGCCTCCCGCAGAATCCGCCATGCCTTGCTGTACGCAATGTGCATCTGTTCGGTGGCCTTCTGCAGCGAGTGATACTGGTCGATCAGCAGCAGCAGCTGGGCCACACCTGGTCCGAAAAATTTATCGCCCCGACAGATTTTCACCTGCATCCGGTAGCTCAGGGGCTGTTGTTCCATCCCTTGCTCACTCCCTTCCGGCTTTGTATAAGGCTATTATACCATATTTTGCCGCCGTTCCAAAGTGGAGGAACAGGGATATTTTTTAAAGGGAGCAATAGATAATTTCAATCGCCTGTGCTACAATAAGAAAAGCAAAACCGTTTGGTTTATCAAAAAATAACGGAAAAGGAAAAAACATCATGAAACTCAAAGACAGCCTTCAGCTGCCGGAACGCGGCGTATTTGCGCTGATCGGAGGCGGCGGCAAAACAAGCTCGATGTACCGTCTGTCGCAGGAATATGCCAGGGAGGGCAAAACGGTGCTGTGTACCACCACCACCCACATCATGGCGCCGCAGCCGCCTTTTCCCACGGCGCTGCTGCTCGAGGAGGACATTCCATTCACCCGTGCCCAGCTTTTAAAGGATTGGGCAGCACAGGATACACCGATTCTGATCTTTGCACGCCGCACCGGTCAGGAGAAGCTGTGCGCGCCGAGCGACGACTTTTTTAACTGGTGCAGCGCTGCTGCCGACGTGGTGCTGATCGAAGCGGACGGCGCGCGGCACCTGCCGTTTAAAGCGCCGGCGGAACACGAGCCGGTGGTGCCGGCGTGTGTAACGCGGATCATCGGCGTGGCAGGAGCCGACGCGCTGATGCAGCCGATTGCGCAGCTCTGCCACCGTCCACAGCTGGTGAGTGCGATTCTAAATGTCCCGCAGGAGAGCCTGCTGACTCCCGAAAGGATGGCGCAGGTGATTTTAAGTCCCGCGGGATATCACAAAGCGGTGCGCGCAGACCTGCCGTTTGGACTGATTCTCAACAAGTGCGACGTTCCGTCCCGTCGGGAGCTTGCCCAGCAGACAGCCGCACAGCTGCGGGCACAGGGAGCCGCTTTTCCGATTGTGCTGTGTTCGATGCAGCAGGAGGAAGTCTGCCTGTGCGAGGGTTAGTAAAGGCAATTTCTGGCTTTTCATCCAGATTGCGTATCTGATATTATATTTCAAAAGACGCACAGAAAAAGGAATTGGATACCCAGAAAAGCACTTGTTTCTCCACCAGTTTCAGCGAAAACTGATTCCCAAAGGAAAACGGGCGAAGTCCTTTTCAGCGGACGCAAAATATCATTTTGCTGTCCGCTCGCACTAGACGTGCGCCTACATCGAAAAGGGGTTGTGCACCTGAACGTTTTCGATGTTGTGATATTAAATATTTTCTTACCTTTTCTTTGCGCAGAAAAAACTTTAGCTCTCCGACGAAATTTATCTGCGTTTGAAAGAGCGGACTCCGCTCGCACTAGACGTGCGTCAGCATCGAAAAGGGACTCTGCCCCTGAACGTTTTATTTTCTATGGTATATATTTTGTTTTATCGCTCGTTGTGATAAAGTCCTATTTTTCTTACCTTTTCTTTACTAAAAGAAAAGGTAAGGCCAAAAGAAAAGTGTTTGTTTCTTCATCAGTTTCAGCAAATACCAACCTATCCCCAAAGGAGAATTCCATGGAAATCCTGATCAAAGGCGCCGGTGACATCGCCACCGGCATCGCTGTCCGCCTATATAACGCCGGTTTCCGCGTCGCTATGACCGAAACCGCTACTCCGACCACCGTGCGCCGCACTGTGGCCTTTTCCCGCGCGGTCTATGAATCTGCCGCCACCGTCGAACAGATTACCGCGCGGCTGATCTCCTCTGCTAGGCAGCTTACTTCGGTCTGGGACAGCGGCGAAATCCCGCTGCTCATCGACCCGCAGGCTGCCGTCCTCTCCCAGCATCGCTTTGATGTGGTGGTCGACGCCATCCTCGCAAAGAAAAACCTCGGCACTACCGCCGACCAGGCGCCCGTCGTCATCGGCGTAGGACCAGGCTTTTCTGCGCCGCAGGATTGCTCCTGTGTCGTCGAAACCCAGCGCGGCCACTACCTCGGGCGCTGCATCTATCAGGGCAGCGCCATCCCCAACACCGGTGTCCCTGGCGACATCGGCGGCTACACCACCGAGCGGCTGCTGCGCGCTCCCTGTGCGGGACGGTTCTGCCCGATCGCCTCGATCGGTGATCTGGTGCACGCCGGTCAGGTGGTCGCCACCGTGGATGGTCAGCCGGTCGTCGCACAGATCGATGGCATCCTGCGCGGCCTTCTCCAACCGGACGTGCCGGTCAAAGCAGGAATGAAGTCGGGCGACATCGACCCTCGTTGTGAGCGCGAACACTGCTTTTCGGTGTCGGACAAGGCGCGCGCCGTCGGCGGCGGTGTGCT
>NZ_CALXIN010000039.1 GCF_944388365.1 uncultured Negativibacillus sp.
ATTGCAAACAAGATTGCAAAAACCATCCGCGAATCCTCCGGCGGTATGCGCTGGGTCAAATCGATCGGCGTCATGCTGGAAGAAAGAAACACCGCTCAGGTTTCCATCAACATGACCAACTACACTAAGACCCCAATCTACCGCGTCTATGAGACTGTCCGCTTCGAGGCTGCAAGATACGGTGTACATATCATCGGCTCCGAGCTGATCGGCATCGTTCCAATGGATGCGCTGGTAGAAACTGCCGAGTACTATCTGAAGCTGGAAAACTTCGACAAGGACAATCAGGTCATGGAGAAACACCTCCTGTAATCGCAGCAAAGGAGGATTTACGATGACACCTTCCCTGTTGATTTGTAACATCGGAATGCTCGCCACCGCCTGCGGCAATGCTGCCAAAGGCGGCAAGGCACAGGGCGAGATCACCATTCTGGAAAACGCCTACATCGCCGTCGAAGGAAATAAAATCGCCGCGATCGGACAGGGAGAAGTCCCTGCCGAGCTTCTCTGCGAGGGATGCAAGGTGATCGACGCCCAGCACAAGCTGGTCACCGCGGGCCTGGTCGATGCACATACCCACCTTGTTTTCGGCGGCTGGCGAGAAAATGAGCTGGCGCTCAAACTGCACGGCGTCGCTTATCTGGATATTCTGGCACAGGGCGGCGGCATTCTTTCCACCGTCCGCTCCACCAGAAAAGCCACCGAGGACGAGCTGTTTGACAAGACTGCCAAGGCGCTGGACACCATGCTTTCGCTGGGCACCACCACCTGTGAAGCAAAGAGCGGCTACGGTCTGGACTTCGAAAACGAATTAAAGCAGTTAAACGTCGTCAAACGCCTGCAGGAAAGTCAACCGATCGAGCTTGTCTCCACCTTCATGGCGGCACATGCGCTGCCGGAGGAGTGCAAGAACGACCGCGAGGGCTATCTGTCGCTCATCATCGACCAGATGCTCCCGTATGTTGTTGAACACAAGCTGGCTCAGTTCTGCGATGTATTCTGTGAAACCGGCGTCTTTACTGCGGAGGAATCCCGCCGCATCCTGACCGCTGCACAGAAATATGGTCTGGGCGCCAAAATCCACGCGGACGAGATCGACCCTATCGGCGGTTCGGTGCTGGCAGGCGAGATCGGCGCGGTATCCGCCGAACATCTGATCGTCTGTCCGGATGAGGGCATCGAGTCGATGGCAAAAGGCGGCACTATCGCCTGCCTGCTGCCTGCAACCTCATTCTATCTGGGCGCAACCTTTGCTCCTGCCAGAAAGATGGTGGAGGCAGGCGTACCAGTGGCGGTCGCCAGTGACTTTAACCCAGGCTCGACTCCGAACCTTTCCTTGCAGCTTGCAATGAATATTGCCTGCTACCGTTACCGCCTGACACCGGAGGAAGTTTTGACGGCGGCGACGCTGAATGCAGCAGCTGCCATCGGCAAAGCCGAGCAGGTCGGCACGATTGAAACCGGAAAGCAGGCTGACCTGCTGATCTGGGATGCAGATAATCTGAACTTTATCTTCTACCGCTACGGTAATAACCTGGTCCAGACGGTTATTAAAAATGGTAAGGTTGTAAAGTAATACAAAGTTTTTGCTCGAGCTTTTTACAAAAGGCTCGCAGATTTGGCCGCCTTCCGCAGAAGGCGGAACACTTTATCGTCAGGCGCATTTTGGAAGAGTTTGGGATTGAAAACTTGTTTTCAATCTACTTTTCTGCAAGAGAAAAAATTTTCAAGAACCAATTACAAATAGAGAGCATTTCCGAAAAGTTCCCAGTGGGAAGTTTTCGGCGGTAGAAGTCTGTTTTTGGTTTACGAGGTGCACAGTTGTGCACCTCGCGCACTGACGTGCGCCAGCATCGAAACAGCTGCTGTGCCTCTATCGATTTTCTTTTATTTATTGTAACGTGTCACAGGGGCGTTGCCCTAGTAGCTGCTCTAGTTTCATCTGCACAACCATGTGCAGATGCGCACTGACGTGCGGCAGCATCGAAACAGCTGCTGTGCCCCTATCGATTTTCTTTTATTTATTGTAACGTGTCACAGGGGCGTTGCCCCCGTACCCCTATGAGCTTTTTGAAAAAAGCTCAACCAAAAACTTTTGTTCGCCTTCGGCGCATAGACGGGCAGCCACAAAAGGTGGACGAAAACTTTTATTTTGAACCTACTCCTATCTTCGAAAGGATGATCCTTCATGAAACTGACTGAAATGAAAGTCAACGAATTTATCTCCGTCCTCGCCTCCGATGCACCGGCTCCTGGCGGCGGCTCCGCTTCCGCTCTGGCAGGTGCTATGGGCGTTGGACTCTCCAAAATGGTCTCCGCTCTCACCCTGGGCAAACCGAAATATGCAGAATATGAAGAAAAGGTTCAGCAGATTTTCGACCGCGCCGACAAGCTCACCAAGCAGCTGGTTGATGGTATCGACCGCGACACAGAGGCTTTTGACGGTGTATCCGCTGTCTTTGCAATGCCAAAATCCACCGACGAGGAAAAAACTGCCCGCAAAGAATCAATGCAGAAGGCACTCAAGGAAGCAACTTTGGTTCCATACTCCATCATGGAGCTGTGCCTGGAATCGCTCAAGGTCGTTCAGATGGGCTTAGGCTGCACCAACACCAATGCTGCCAGCGATCTGGGCGTCGCTTCGCTCAACCTCAAGTCCGCAGTACAGGGCGCATGGCTCAATGTCCTGATTAACCTCGGCGGCATCCGCGACGAAGCTTTCGTCAACGAATACCGCACCAAAGGTCAGGCGATCCTCGATGAGGCTCTGCCGCTGGCTGACACCATCTACAACGAAATCTTAAAGAGCCTGTAAACAAACAACAACCGGCACAGAAGAAGATCTTCTTCTGTGCCGGTTTTCTCTTGTCACAAGCTTTTAAATATGCTATGGTTAGATCATACAGAATCACAGGGTGGTGAAACTTTGAACTCGTCGACATATCTGATCATTCTCTTTTTTGTGCTGATCGTTGTGTTGCAAAGGCGGCGCAGAATGATGATATTTCAGCAGCAGATTCTATTTCCCAACCCAAAGGAGCGTTTGCAGATGATCGAACTGGCAAAACAATTTCTCTCCAAAGAATGTATCGTCTTTTACTTTGATTCGCATGTGAAAGGTACCATCCTTGAAGTGGATGACGGCGCCATCCTGCTGGCGACAAAGTACGGAAAAGAAATCATTAACCTAAACTTTGTCACCCGAATTTGTGAGTGTTCAAAAAAGAAAAAGTAAACCGTGCAAAAAAGGACTGTCAGCATACTGACAGTCCTTTTTTGATTATGCTTCGGTATTTGGTGCTTCTTCCGGTCGATCGAGAATTTCCATGAATTCTTCGCCGGTGATGGTTTCCTTTTCCAGCAGGTAGGCTGCCAGCTCATGCAGTTTTGGCAGATTCTGCAGCAGAATTTCCTTTGCCTTGTCGTGACAGTCTGCAATGAGGTCGCGAACCTCCTCGTCGATCATCGCTGCAGTCTGCTCCGAGCATGCCAGCGATGCATCGCCGCCCAGGTACTGATTGTTAACCGTTTCCAGTGCCATCATGCCAAAATGCTCGCTCATGCCCAGTCGGGTGACCATGGCGCGGGCAATCTTGGTCGCCTGCTCAATATCATTGGATGCACCCGAAGTGATCGAACCGAAGATGACCTCCTCGGCGACTCTGCCGCCGGTATAGGTGGTGATCTTGTCGATTGCCTCTTCCTTGCTCATCAGCAGGGTATCCTGCTCCTCCACCTGCATGGTGTAGCCCAGCGCACCGGAGGTTCTTGGCACAATGGTGATCTTGTGCACCGGCGCCGAGTGTTTCTGTTTGGCAGCCACCAGTGCATGACCGATCTCGTGGTAGGCAACAATCTTTCGATCCTTCTCCGAAATAACGGCGCCCTTGCGTTGATAACCGGCGATGACCGTTTCCACTGCTTCCTCCAAATCGCCCTGTTCCACCTGGGAACGGTTGTTGCGCACTGCACGCAGCGCCGCCTCATTGACGATGTTGGCAAGCTCCGCACCGGAAGCACCGGCGGTCGCTCTGGCAATCACCGAGTAGTCGATATTAGGCGCCATCTGTTTATCCTTGGCGTGTACCTTCAGGATCGCTTCTCGACCTGCAAGGTCGGGCAGTTCCACCGGAATACGGCGGTCAAATCTGCCTGGACGCAGCAGCGCTTTATCCAGCGTTTCAGGTCGGTTGGTCGCTGCAAGGATGACAACACCTTTTTTGCCGTCAAAGCCGTCCATCTCGGTCAGCAGCTGGTTCAAGGTCTGCTCGCGTTCATCGTTGCCGCCCAGTCCTCCACTGTCACGCTTTTTACCGATGGTATCAATCTCGTCAATAAAGACGATACACGGCGCCTTCTCCTGCGCCTGACGGAACAGATCACGCACACGTGCAGCACCTGCGCCGACAAACATCTCTACAAACTCCGAACCGGAGATAGAGAAAAACGGAACATTTGCTTCGCCTGCAACCGCCTTTGCCAGAAGGGTCTTACCGGTTCCAGGAGGGCCCACCAGCAGCGCGCCCTTAGGCATCTGGGCACCGATAGCTTCATACTTCTGCGGGTTGTGCAGAAAATCGACAATCTCACCCAGCGCTTCTTTTGCTTCATCCTCGCCGGCAACATCCGCAAAGGTCTTGCCGGTCTGTGCCTCCACATAAACCTTTGCATTGCTCTTGCCAAAGGTCATGGCGTTCGGGCCGCCGCCCATCCGTTTTTGCAGACTGCGGGAGAGCAGCTGTCCAACCAGCACGAAGATCAGCACCGGTCCGCCTACGCTGATGAGCAGATACAGGATCGGGCTCATTGGTTCCTGAATCTCCTTGCCGTAGATGACATCTCCGGCATCCTCCAGCTTGTCCACCAGATTAGGGTCGCCCATATTGCCGGTGACATAGATATTCCAGTCATTTTCGTCCTTGAGCAGGTACTCGATCTTCTGATCCAGCACCTCCACCTGCTTGATTTCACCAGCATTGAGCTGATTCATAAAGGTGCTGTAATCCACGGTCACCTCTGTTCTGCGAAACAGCGACGGAAACAAAAATGCATTAAGCAGCATCATAATCAGCAATGCGATCAGATAATAGTAAATCAGCGGCTTTCTCACCTTTGGATTTTTGACCTCATTCATCCAACTTCCACTCCTTTTCACTCTTAGTTTGACATTCTCCTCTATGATTAAATCAATGATATCTTAACTTTTTTTGAAAATCAATTATTCTACCTCTTTCTTTACAGAAAGTTATTATCTGCATTGATATTTGTTAAAATACCCCATTTTCCTGCCTGTTCACCGTATTTTTTTCAAAATGGCGGCTATGAAGCCCAGATTTCTTTCACAATTATAAAAAAGTCGGGAGAAAAATTCTCCCGACTTTTTTAGAGGTTTGTGGATTAGTCGCAGCAGCAGTTGCAGTTACAGTTGCAGCCGCAGCTATTGCCGCAGCTGTTGCCACAGCCACAGCCACTGTTGCTCTGCTGGCAGCTACAGCCGTTGTTGCAGCCGTTGCAGTTGAAGCTACAACCTCCACAGCAGAAGATGAGTACCAGAATCAGAATCCACCAGTTATTGTTACCGTACATAGATAAGTACCTCCTAATGTTTGATTTCAAACCATACTATGAAAAACAAAGAAAAACGGTTACCGGCTTTTTCGGAGTCTGTCAAAACATTTTTTTGACGCTCATCTGGAATAAAACACCCGTCAAATCCAATATTCTGCTGTGTCGGGACAGTGCTCGTGATTTTCCGTTTTTCGGATTCCTGTCTCCGCTCCAAAGCCTCCGGCTTTCTTCGCTGTTCATTAACAGTATAATCATCCGCTACAAATTGTGTTACGGAGATTCTAAAATTTTTTGCCGGAGACACTCGACATGATTTTTCACAAAGGACGGTGCTTATATGTTTCGATTCCGCGGGTTTAGCGCGCACGCAAACGACGCTGTTAATCTTGCTATCTCCCAGGCATCCCTGCTGGGACACACCTACATCGGCAGCGAACATCTGCTGTTGGGACTGCTATTGGAGGGCGGCGGCAGCGCAGCCGCTGCGCTAAACCAAAAGGGCATCACTCCCGAGGCACTGCTGGAACTGATTATCAAAACAGTGGGACAGGGAATTCAATCCAAACTCAGTCTCTCCGATATGACACCACGCTGCCGCCGCTGTCTGGAACACAGCTTTTTGGAATGCAGCAAGGAAAACGGCGCCATGGTAGGTACCGAACATCTGTTGATGAGCTTACTCAAGGAAAGAGATAGCTACGCCGTTCGCTTTCTGCTGCAGCTGGGAGCCGATCCCATCCTTCTCTATCGGGAACTGCAGGAGTCGATGGATTTTTCCGGCAGCACCGATACCGATCGACCTGCTCCTCCCAAAAAGGAGGCTGCCCGCAATATACTGCTGCAAAAATATGGCCGCGACCTGACCAAAATGGCCGCGGAACATCACTTGGACCCTATTATCGGCCGCGACCAGGAGATTGAGCGGGTCATCCGCATCCTCTCCCGCCGCACCAAAAACAACCCTTGTCTCATCGGAGAGGCCGGTGTCGGAAAAACCGCCATCGCTGAAGGGCTTGCTCTGCGCATCTCCCAAGGGCGTGTTCCCCGTGCATTGCAGCAGAAAAAGTTGATTGCATTGGATCTGGTCTCGCTGATCGCCGGCACCAAATACCGCGGCGAATTTGAAGAAAGGGTCAAAAATCTGATGGATGAGGTTGCCCAGGCGCACGACATCATCCTGTTCATCGACGAGATTCATAACATCATCGGTGCAGGCGCTGCCGAAGGCTCGATCGACGCCGCCAATATCCTCAAACCGCAGCTGTCCCGCGGAGAAATTCAGCTGATGGGTGCAACCACTATTGCAGAATACCGCCGCCATATCGAACGCGACAGTGCCCTTGCACGCCGCTTTCAGAGCGTTCTGGTCGAGGAGCCGACCGAGCAGCAGACCATCCAGATTCTGCGCGGCATCCTTCCCCGCTACGAACAGCACCACCATGTCCATATCACCGATGAGGCGCTGGAGGCGGCTGTGCGGCTTTCCCGTCGTTATCTGACCGAGCGGTATCTGCCGGATAAAGCCATCGACCTGATGGACGAAGCCGCCGCCAAAGTCTCCCAGCAGGAATGCGGCCTTCCGCAAAAGGAGTATCAGCGGCTGGAAGAACAATTTCGGGAGCTGCGCGAACAAAAGGAGGCCGCCATTCTGCGCCAGAACTTTGAACAGGCTGCCATCCTGCGCGACCGACAGTCGCGCGCACTGGAACAGCTCAGCCTTTTCTCGGAGCGGATGCACCGGCTGGAAAAGGATAAACGTCCGCCGGTAAAAGCGCAGGACATCGCACAGATCATCTCGGAGAGCACCGGCATCGAGGTATCCTCCCTGATGACAAGAATGCTGCCGCAGAACAGTCAGTCACAGCAGCTTCTGCATCTGGAGGAAGCGCTCTCCCGCCGCGTCATCGGTCAGCCGGAGGCGGTCAGCGCCGTCGCCCGCGCCATCCGCCGCTCCCGTGTGGGACTGGGAGACCCCAAACGTCCATGCGCCTCCTTTTTGTTCCTGGGTCCCACCGGTGTGGGCAAAACCGAGCTGTGTAAAGCACTGGCCGAACAGTTGTTTGGCTCCGACGACTGCATGATTCGGCTGGACATGTCCGAGTACATGGAAAAGCACTCGGTTTCCCGCATGATCGGCTCTCCTCCTGGCTATGTCGGCTTTGAGGAAGGCGGACAGCTGACCGACCTGATTCGCCGCAAACCTTACTCGGTGGTGCTGCTCGACGAGGTGGAAAAGGCCCATCCAGACGTGTTGGGTCTGCTGCTGCAGATTCTGGAGGAAGGAAGCCTCAAGGATTCGCAGGGCCGCCGCGCCAGCTTCCAGAATGCGGTCATCATCATGACCTCCAATCTGGGCGCGCGATATTTCTTTGAAAAAGGAGCGCTCGGCTTTGACCTTCAGCCAAAAAGCGCTGAAGACAACCGTCTGGGAGCAAAGACCACCGACTGTGTCATGGAAGAGCTTCGCCGGCACTTTT
Source organism: uncultured Negativibacillus sp. (assembly GCF_944388365.1). Classification (GTDB taxonomy): domain Bacteria; phylum Bacillota; class Clostridia; order Oscillospirales; family Ruminococcaceae; genus Negativibacillus. The sequence continues at coordinate 8,046 of NZ_CALXIN010000039.1, forward strand.
CACCGGAGCTGCTCAACCGCATCGACGAAACCATTCTGTTCTATAAGCTGGGAGAAAAGGAGATCGACCAGATTTGTCAGAATCTGCTCGACCAGTTGTCCGAGCGTATTTCGGCGCTGGATCTGCGCCTGAATATGACCGAGGCCGCCCGCAAAGAGCTGTGTGCACAAGGGTACAGTCCTCGCTACGGAGCACGGCCGCTGCGCCGCGCTGTTCAACGTCTGATCGAGGACCCTGCCGCCGAGATGATTCTCAGCGGCAAACTTCCGCCCGACAGCACGCTGCTGTGCGATTACTCACCGCAGGATGGTCAGCTGCACCTGGCTGTCAGCAATGCAGAATAACGGCAACACAAAAGCACCGGCAGATAAACTGCCGGTGCTTTTGTGCGTTCTTATTTACCTTCTCCACCAAAAGGCAGATCGTTTTTTATCTCATTCAGGTCAAAGCAAACGAAACCAGAACATTTTTGCTAGTCATCAAGGTCGTCGGCATCCACCTGCTGCCATGACGCCAGCTCCTGCTTTGCTTGCTTTTTGTTGACAAAGATGTCCTCACGGCTGACAAAGTCCGCCGGCTTTTCGTACGGCACCGTCACCAGATGCGGATAAGGGAATCCCACGCCGTTCTGGTCAAATGCTTCCTTGACCGCCAGACGGATGCCGCGCTCTACCTCCCACTGCTTCATCGGTTTGACCTTGCAGATCACACCGATATCCACGCTGGATTCGCCCAGATTGGTGATGCCCTGCACAAACGGTTCTTCCTCAATCAATTCGCTGTGTTCACGGGCATACTGTCCTACTGCACGTTCGATCAGCTCGATCACCTTTCTGGTGTCCGATTCATAGGCGGTGGAAATAGTCACCGAAGCTATTGCACTGCCCTTGTTATAGTTGATAACGCGGGTAATGGAACCGTTGGGAATGATGATCTGGTCCCCTTTAAAGGAGCGCAGATAGGTCACACGCATGGCAGTCGCTTCGACAGTGCCCTCCACGTCGTCGATTTTGATGTAATCGCCCACAGCAAACTGATTTTCGAAGATCATGAACATGCCCGATACGACGTCGCGCACCAGGTTTTGTGCACCAAAACCGATGGCAAGGCTTCCGATACCGGCAGTCACCAACAGGTTGCTCAGCGGTTTACCCATGCCCAGAATGCTCAGCACAAACAAAAAGCCCATAAAATAAATGGCATATCTCGATACGCTCCGAAACAGGGTGAGCAGTGTTCTGGTGCGTTTTGCCACAGGGGTGTTCGTCTGGTTTTTCGGCTTCTGGATAATTTGGGTGGTCACCTTTGAAATGAGGTGCAGCAATAGCTTTGCACCCAATATAATCAGCAGAATCAAAAACAGATTCCACAGAATATTTCCTCGGTTGCGCACCAGAAAGTCGACAAAGCCGGTCAGATTCTTTTGAAACTGTTCGCTGACAGTGACTACCTCCTGCGCAATATCTGCTTCCAGAAAAAAGCTGTGCATTCTGTACCATCCTTTCCTGTGCGTTAACCCAGAATCTTGCTTTGAATGCGGATGTCCCTGCCGACAAATTCAAACTGGCGGTATCCTCCAAACAGACGGGAGGCCAGACGGTCGGTATAGCGCTTGCTGATCTCTGGGAAGGTGAGGTTGGTGCTGATAATGGTGGGACGTCCCTCCAGCAGACGGGTATTGATGATATGATACAGCGTTGTGGTCACAAACTGGGTCAAAAATTCGGTGCCCAAATCGTCGAGAATGAGCAGATCACAGCCGAGGATGAGCGACAGATAGCTCTGCTGCTCCTCCTGCTGGTAGGAGGAGGTGAATTTTTCCTTTTCCAGCCTTGCCAGCAGATTCTGTGCCGAACCATAGATGACGCCAAATCCTTTGCCGATCACCTCTCCGGCGATGGCAAGGGAAAGATGTGTCTTGCCCAAACCGGTGTTGCCCATAAACAGCAGGCTCTCCGGCACCATGCGCTGCCGGCCCAGCGCCGGACGGGTATCCAGCAGAAAGTTTCTGGCATAATCGACGCAGAAATTTTTGATGGTGCTCATTCTCTCCCGTGGAACAACTCCGTTCTGCAGCGGCTGGTTGCTGTAATAGTCCAGCGAAAAGTTTGTAAAGCGGCAGTTCTGGGAACCGGAAGCTCCCAGAAAATCAAAGGCAGCTTCCCGCAGCAGCTGTTCAAAGCAGCTGCATTTTTTTGCTCCGATATAGCCGGTGTCCTGACAAAGTTTGCAGGTGTGGTTGTCGTCACGGTAGATTTCCAACAATCCTGCCGCCTCCAGCAGATCATCCCGCTGTTTTTGCAGCCCCAGGCTCTGTGTTTTTAACCGTTCGATGATGGTATCCAGCTCGTCCGGCGCTCCGGCGACCGCCTGGACCGTTTTCAGCCCGATCTGGGACAGCTGGCGGTCCAGCTGTTCAATCTGCGGCAGCAGCGAATAGATCTGCTTGCGGCGCACCAGCGTCTGTTCCTTGGCATACTGGCGGCGCGACGACAAGACGGCTGCCGCTTTATCGTAGATTTCCTTTGGATAACCCATCCAGGGCCACCTCCTTTGTTCTCATCTCTTGCTGTGTATCTAACAGTTCCAGTCGATCTTGACTGGATTTTCTTCGTGTTCTACCGCACATTCCTGCAGGCTTTGCAGCGCCTTGGCAAGCTCCTGGGTCGCCGCCTGATCGTAGCTGTCCTGCTTCTGGGCAAGTCCCAGCTGGTCATAAGCGGCGGCAGCGGCGCCATAGAACAGAAATCCCAGCGCATTGGTCGGCGTCTGTGCCACTGCACAGGCGACTGCAATCGCGCGGGCAGCTGCCTGTTCCATCGGCTGATCCTTGATTGCAGCGGCTGCCTGCGATGCTGCTTTGAGCTGCGGCTTTATTTTTGCAAGGGAGAGCTGTCCGCGCAGATAGTCCTCCACTGCTGCCAGTGCCTGCTCCTGAATCGAGCTGTCCATCTGCGATTTTTGCAGCAGCGGCAGATACCGCTGCTTTGCATATTCACACGCCCAACCTGCCAGCGTCTGCACGCTCTGCGTTTCGATCAGGCGCATCAAGGCAACGACATTGGGCTCATCGATGCGTCCCAGTGTTTTGCGAAGTTTTGCCATGTTATATGTCCTCCTTCTTACTGCCGGTCCTCACCCAGTGCCCAGCGTCCGTCATCTGTGTTTCTGGACATCATCTGTCGATAATAGTCGTTTATGTGGGTGACCGGATAGCGGTTTTCTGGGTCCATCGGGTCGTAGTCATTGAGCGCGATTCCGTCGTACAACTCCGGATAATATTCCCAATGGGACGGGTCGATGATCTGCCGGATGGCATCGTGGTTGTTTTTCAGCTCCCATGCGCTCAACGGTGTTTGGTCATAAAACAGCCATCCGTACAAAAAGTCCGCCACTCCATATTTTCCTTCATAGAACACCTCCACCGCTGCATGGCCGTGGTAGGCTTTGCTGCGGTTTACAAGGTGCAGTATCCGCGCCGGTATTCCCACGCACTGACACAGCACTGCTCCCAGCCGCGAAATATCGGTGCACCAGTCGGTACCGCGCAGCAGAATCTGCTTTTCAGTTCCTCCAAACTCCATTTCTTCCAGGTCGGTTACACAGTTTTGCGCCATCTCACGGGTAAAGGAAAGCAGATTTTGCAGCGTCTGCCGGTCATTTTCTCCCACAAACTGCTGTGCAAACGGGTACAGCTCATGCGTTGTAATCGCCGGAGAAATCACAGGCGGTGCTGCATACAGCGCATCGACCGATTCTTCCTCCAGCAGGCACATCCGCTGCAAAAAGAGGTCATCCACCGACCCAGGTGCGTGCAGGTCATTGCGGAACATCACTCCATAGGCTGTGCCAAAAATATCATAGCCACTGTTCATCGGTTTCCTCCTGCTTTAACGTTTGGGTTCCTTTGCTCCTCCATAGGTGATGAAATTCTGAATCTGGTCAAAGTCGATCGAGGAGGAGGTCTGCTGGGTGGATTTTACCGGTGCGCGCTCGGTCGAGGCCTCCTTGGTGCTGGTGATGCCCTTGCTGTGCCAGCTCTCCAGAATCTTGTTGATGTAGGCAAACGAAACCTTTCCGATCTGGTCGATCGTCCGCTCATAGGCAAGCTTTATCATCGAAATGTCAAACCCATACTCAAAAAACCAGGTGTCGATGTACTTCTGTTCCTGACGGCTCAATGCACGGTCGTGGATGCCAAAGGCAGAGCAGACCTGTCCCTGTGCCATATCCTGGTGCTGGCGGCGGTTGAGATACTGTTCTGCCTGTTCATAAGTATAAATATTGTCGGACATCATATCGGTGAGCAGCTTGGACAGTGCTCGCATATTCGGACGGTTTTGCTGGCAGCAGTGCGCCGCCGCCAGCAGGATATATTCCGGCGGCAGTCCCGCATAGGTGTAAAACGACACCAGCGTTTCCACCTCGCTGCGGGTGAGCACCTTGCCCATCTGCATCTGTACCGCGTCGACCAGCTGCTGGATGTGGCTGTCGTCCTGGGAGAGCGTGTGGATTTCGTCGATATTCATTGTCTTTTTCTGGGCGCGCAGTCCCACCGATACTCTGGCTGGGTCCGGTTCTGACGGCTGGATTGGCTTTACCTGCTTTGTCTGCGTCACCGGCTGCTCTGCCTGTATCTGCGCCGCCTTCTCTTCCCGCTGCAAAATTCCCTGTTCGTGCCAGTAGTCGAGGGCTTGTTCCACCGCTTGAGGTAAAATCATCAAACGGGCAGCAAGATACTGCGGGTCGATGCTCATCTTCTGATTCTGCATCAGATACAAAAGCACCCGCAGAGCCTCCGGCGACGCCGTACACAGCGTCTGTTCGGACAAGGTCGGAAAGACCGACACTGAGCTGAACGCCGAATAATCAATGCTGTATTTTATCAAAATAAAGATTGCTCCCTTTCGTTTTTGGATACCGCTATTATATCAAAAAAACAGTTGCTTGTTAAGCACTTTGTGAGCGGGCTGCCCATGGCATGGATGGGACAAGATGGACATTGCAGGCAAAGTGGTATATAATAATGGCGTTACCGCTCATGATTGATTTGCCGATATTTGTATTCTAAGGAGGGAATCTCACCATGATAGGCGATTTACACTGTCACAGCAAACTTTCGGACGGTTCGACCGGACTGGAAGATATTGTTTTTTATGCAAAACGTGCGGGTCTGGATGTGCTGGCGCTGACCGACCACGACACCATGTCCGGTGTCTCCCGCGCCGAAATCCTTGGAAAGCGCTATGGAATCACCATCCTGCCCGGGGTGGAAATTTCCACCTTTGACCCTGACACCAAACGCAGAGTCCACATCCTGTGCTATCTGCCGCAAAAACCTGACCGTCTGGCGGGACTACTTGGCCGCACGCTGGAGGCGCGCCGCCGTTCGGGAGAACAGATGATTCAAAACGTCACCCGCTTTTTCCCGATCACCCCTGAGCATGTCCTGCGCTATGCGGCAGCCAGCAACTCGATCTACAAGGTGCACATCATGCAGGCGCTGCTCGACCTCGGATATGACACTGCCATCTACGGTCCGCTCTATCAGCAGCTGTTTTCGGACAAGGGCGGCAGCTGTCTGGTCGGCACCGTCTATCCTTCGCTCGACGAGGTCTTGCAAACGGTCAAAAGCGCCCGCGGCATCGCCGTCTTTGCTCATCCCAGCGTCTACCGCTCCATGGAGCTGGTGCGCCGTCTTGCTCCATCGGGACTGATCGACGGTATCGAGGTTTATCATCCGCGCAACACGCCGGAGGACCAACAGGAGCTGCTCAAGCTCTGCAGTGACAACCACCTGATTGTCACCGGCGGCACCGATTTTCATGGAAGCTACGCTTCCCGCCGTGCAAATCCGCTGGGAACCTGTGTGACCGATCAGGAGAACCTGAAAAAAATCTTTCTGCGTGCAAAAGAGCTTGAAGTCACGAAATAAATCTGATAAAATGAGAGCGTTATAATATCTTTTTAGAGGGGATGGATAGACATGCGTTTTGAATATCATACTGAGGGCACCTGTTCGCGCAACATTATTCTGGATATGGATGGTGACACCATCGAAAATGTTCAGTTCATCGGCGGATGCAACGGCAACCTCAAGGGAATCAGCTCTCTGATCAAAGGTCAGAAGGCACAGGATGTCATTGACCGCGTCAAAGGCATCAAATGCGGACCAAAGTCCACTTCCTGTCCGGATCAGCTGGCTTTAGCCCTGGAAGCGTATCTTTCTCAAAAGTAACTGAGGTGCAGAAAGTTCTGTCTATCCTTGATAAGGATAGACAGAACTTTGCAGCTTTCTTTTTTCCCATCTGCAAAGGTTCCCCTCCCTTTGTACCCGACATCGGAAAGGAGGTTTCGGCTTGACATTTTTGATTGCAGCTTTCCTGATGACCCTTTTGTTGGCAGAGGTTTTGGTGAAAATCCATCCGCCGAAACCTGCCGCCTGTTCTCCGCTGCTCTCCAACATCATTCAGGATGAGGACGGCACCCGCATCGCTTCTCCTTCACCGGAAACCAAGGGCGGACGCAGCGATCTCGAACCCTCTCCAGAGGAAATCGACCTCTATTTTAAGCACAAGCAGTGCGGAAATCTGGAAAAAGCCCGTGAGCTTGGCATCCGCCTGGGTGAAAACATCCTCACCCTCGATCCTTCCGCTGAAAAAATCATCCTGTCGCCGACAGAATTGAGTCTGGCACGGATGCTCTATCTGTTTGTCACCGAGGACTGCATCCATAAAGTGATTTGCGACCCGATTCTGCTAAAACTGATTCTGTCCCAGATCAACGACACCATCACCCTCCGGCTGCCGGACTTTTACAGCAACTTTTTCCAGTATCGCTCCTACACCATCTATAAAATGTGTCTGACCGAGCGCAGCAATAACAGCAGTTTGCCGCAGGTCGCCGAACGTATCGGAGAATGCTGGGCACGGATGGCGGGCCGACAGCAGGATGAACAGTACTGCCGGCTTGGCGCAAAGCTCTACATGATGATGAAAGGGCATTGTGAGCACCTTCTTTTTTCCACCTCTTTTGCGCCGGTAGCCTAAGAAATTTTTTTGATAAAACAAACACAGGACAACCGGTGGGTTGTCCTGCTTTTTTATTTCTTGTCAGGAGGTACACTTTATGAACGATACTGCTGCTTTGCAGGTAAAGATTGCATCCGGTGCAAAGATCATCGGAGATGTCCAGCTGGCGGACGGAGTGAGCATCTGGTACAATGCGGTGCTGCGCGCCGACAGCGACCGCATCTGCATCGGCAAAAACACCAACATTCAGGACAACTGTGTTCTTCACGTCGACCACGGATTTCCCTGTGTGGTAGGCGAAAATACCACCGTCGGACACAGCGCCATTCTGCACGGCTGCACCGTGGGCAACAACTGCACCATCGGTATGGGTGCCATCGTGCTCAATGGAGCCGTCATCGAGGACAACTGCCTGATTGCCGCCGGTGCGCTGGTCGTACAGAATGCGCACATTCCGGCAGGTTCTCTGGTGATGGGTTCCCCTGGCAAGGTGCGTCGGGAGCTAAGCCAGGAAGAGATCGAACATCAGCACCAATCCGCCCTACACTATCGGCAGCTGGCGGCAGAACAGCTATAAAAAAACAGGCGGGCAAACTGCCCGCTTTTGTTTTTATCAGAATCCTGGTTTTGTCTTGAGGTTTGCCGCCAGCTGCTGAGTCTGCTTTGGGTGACTGGCAAACCAGTTCTGAGCTGAACGGCAGGAAAAAATCATGCGCAGACCGCGCTGCACTGCTTCGGTGCAGAACAGCTGCATCGCTGCTTCCCGCTGTGCATCAGGTGCAGTGCGCTCAAAGGAGAGCTCTTCGATCAAGTAGATCTTTTTCTGATGCTCCCGCAGACACAGGCGTCCGATTGTTTCCTGTGGTGTCCTGCATAAAATCTGCATCCTTCCGCCCAGCTGCTGCCAGATCAGTTCCATCGCTTCCATACAACGTCCCCTTTTTCACCCTGTCCATTCTGTTTGATTGGGTCGATTATACCACATCCGCCCTCAAATTCCAAGTATGTACCCCTAGAGCAGACGGCTGAGTCCCAGCAAGATCAATACCATTCCGGCAAGCCAGCTCAAATCCCCTTGAAAATGACGGGCAACACGCTCCCCTGTCCTGCATCCAACAGCCGCTGCCAGCAGATGACACCCCATTGCCAGTACAAACAGC
>NZ_CALXIN010000040.1 GCF_944388365.1 uncultured Negativibacillus sp.
AAAGAGCAGGAACAGGCCCGCCTGAAGGCGGCAGTGGACACCTTCTGCGAGCGCACCCAGAAGATGGCGGACGACGTCCGCGAGCGGGTCGGCCAGAAGGAGTCGGAGATTCTCACAGGTCAGATCATGATGATCAGCGACCCGTTTATGGTTAGCCAGATGGAGGACATCATCGCAGCAGGAAGCTGTGCAGAGTCCGCGCTGGATACCGTCTGCAAGACCTTCATCGAGATGTTTTCCAACGTCGACGATGAACTGATGCGTCAGCGTGCAACCGATATCCGCGACATCCGCACCCGTATGCTGCGTCTGCTGCTGGGAATTGAAAGCGTGGATATTGCAGCAGTTCCAAAGGGAACCGTCCTTGCAGCACGCGACCTCACTCCGTCGATGACCGTTGGACTGAAAAAGGAAAATATCAGCGCCATCATCACCGAGATCGGCGGTAAGACCAGCCACTCGGCAATTTTGGCACGCGCACTGGAGATCCCTGCGGTGCTGGGTATTTCCGATGTAATGAACAAGATCGAGGATGGACAGACTGCCATCGTCGACGGCGGCAAAGGGGAAGTCATCTGCTCGCCGGATGCGGATACCCTGTACAGCTACACCAAGCTGCAGGAGGAACAGCTGCGCGAAAAGGCGATGCTGTCGGTCTACCGAGACAAGGAAACCCTGGATGCGGATGGACACCACTATGATCTGTACTCGAACATCGGCAGCGTCATGGAGGCACAGAGTGCACTGGATAACGGCGCCGAGGGCATCGGACTGTTCCGCACCGAGTTTTTGTTCATGGACCGTCCGGCGATGCCGACCGAAGAGGAACAGATGGAAGCCTACCGCAGTGTTTCCCACATCATGAAGGGCAAAGAGGTCATCATCCGCACCCTGGATGTCGGCGGTGATAAGGAAATTTCCTACCTCAAGATGGAGCACGAGCAGAACCCGTTCCTGGGATGGCGTGCAATCCGCTATTGTCTGGAGGAAACCGAACTGTATAAGGTTCAGCTTCGTGCTCTGCTGCGTGCAGGCGCTGAGCTGCACAACATCAAGATCATGCTGCCGCTGGTCACCGGCATTCAGGAACTGCGCGCAGCCAAGGCGCTGATCGAGGAGTGCAAACAGGAGCTGAAGGCAGAGGGTCTGGCTTACGATGAAAACATCGCGGTCGGCGTGATGATCGAAACACCGGCTGCTGCACTGATTGCTGACCTGCTGGCCAAAGAGGCGGCCTTCTTCAGCATCGGAACCAACGACCTGACTCAGTACACCATGGCGGTAGACCGCGGCAATGCCAAGGTTGAAAAGCTGTACACCACGCTGCATCCGGCAGTACTGCGCAGCATCCGCATGGTCATCAAAGCAGCCAAGGAAGCGCACATTCCGGTCGGCATGTGCGGAGAATCCGCGGCAGATCCTGCCCTCATTCCGTTGCTGCTGAGCTTTGGCCTGGATGAATTCAGCGTCAGCTCCTCGTCGATCCTGCACACCAGAAAGATCATCTCTGAATGGTCTCAGGCACAGGTAAACGAAGTGGAGCAGCAGGCAATGCAGCTGGATACACCGGATGCTGTGGAAGAATACCTGCACAGCATCAGCAAACAATAACCGATTTCTCCACCACCTTAATATAAACCAAACAAGGACGCCCTTTTCCATGGTGGAAAAGGGCGTCCTTGTTGCCAAAAAAAGAAGAGCACCGTTTAACGGTGCTCTTTGTTTTTTGTTATTACAGGATAAGCGAACCAACCTGATAAAAGACCATTGCCACGATATAGGCAACCAGCGTCTGATAGCCGGCGGTCAGCAGCGCTTCCTTCATCGAACCAAGCTCGCGTTTGGAAGCGGCAAAGGCAGCGACACATGGCATATACAGGATGGTAAAGGTCAGAAAGCTGAAGGCGCTCAGCGGAGAGAACATCTGCGGCAGCAGAACACCCAGCTCTGCGTCGTTGGCTGCACCGGTCAGGATGGTCAGTGTGCTGACAACAGATTCCTTGGCGGTGAATCCGGTGATGAGTGCGGTGGATGCGCGCCAGTCGTTGAAGCCCAGTGGAGTGAAGATCGGTGCGATGATCGAACCGATCGAAGCCAGGATGCTGTTGGCGCTGTCAGCGACCATGTTGAGTCTCCAGTCGAAGCTCTGCAAAAACCAGATGACGATCGAAGCGATAAAGATGATGGTAAAGGCCTTGTGCAGAAAGTCCTTGGCTTTTTCCCACATGTGAAGCAGGACGCTCTTGGCATCCGGCAGACGGTAGGCAGGAAGCTCCATGACAAACGGCACCGAGCTGCCCTGGAAGATGGTTTTTTTCAGCAGCAGACCGCTCAGGATAGCGACGATGATGCCGGTGACATACAGCGAGGTCATTACCAACGCTCCGTGGTTAGGGAAGAAGGCTGCGGTAATCATGCCGTAGATAGGAAGCTTTGCGCTGCACGACATGAACGGAGTGAGCACGATGGTCATTTTGCGGTCGCGGTCGCTCGAGAGGGTGCGGGTTGCCATGATGGCAGGAACACTGCATCCAAAGCCGATGAGCATTGGAACAAAGGAGCGTCCGGACAGACCAATTTTGCGCAGAAGTTTGTCCATGACAAAGGCAACTCTTGCCATGTAGCCGCTGTCCTCCAGCAGAGAGAGGAAGAAGAACAGCAGAACGATGATTGGAAGGAAGGACAGAACGCTGCCGACACCGGCGCAGACGCCGTTGATAATCAGTGAGGTCAGCCACGGCGTTACCTCGGCGACGGTGAGCACCCGTTCCAGTCCGGCGGTAAAGCTGTCAATCCATGCACTGAGCAGATCCTGCAGCGGCGCACCGATGACCGAGAAGGTCAGCCAGAAGATGATGACCATAATCAACAGGAAGATCGGGATGCCCAGATATTTGTGGGTGAGCAGCCGGTCGATCTTTTCCGAGCGCAGCTGTTCGCGGGTTTCCTGATGTTTGACCACACACTGTGCGCACAGGCCCTCGATGTAGGTATAGCGCATATCTGCCAGTGCGGCTTCGCGGTCGGTGCCAAGGTCCTCCTCCATCTGTTCGACGATGTGGTCGATGATGTGGATGTCGCTGGTGTCCAGCTTCAGCGCCTTGAACATCGGCTCGTCGCCCTCTACCAGCTTGGTAGCAGCGAAACGGGTAGGGAAGCCGGCTGCGTCGGCGTGGTCTTCGATGATATGGGCGATGGAGTGAATGGCGCGGTGGACTTCTCCCTGACAGAAGTCCAGCTTCTGGGTCGGCTTCTTTTCCTTGACCGTCTTGATGACGACGTCCAGCAGGTCAGAGATGCCTTCGCCCTTGGCAGCAGAGATAGGAATGACCGGAATGCCCAGCGCATCGGACAGCTTTTTGACATGGATGCTGTTGCCGCTGGCACGGACCTCATCCATCATGTTGAGTGCCAAAATCATCGGGATGTTCAGCTCCATCAGCTGCAAAGTCAGATAGAGGTTGCGCTCCAGATTGGTGGCGTCCACAATGTTGATGATGGCGTCCGGATGCTCCTGCACCAGAAAGTCACGGGTGACGACCTCCTCCGAGGTGTACGGAGATAGCGAATAGATGCCAGGCAGATCCACCAGCACAGCATCTTTGTAGTGCTTGATTGGACCTTCCTTTTTTTCAACCGTGACGCCAGGGAAGTTGCCGACGTGCTGATTGCTGCCGGTCAGCGCATTGAACAGCGTTGTTTTGCCGCAGTTCTGATTGCCTGCCAGCGCGAGAAGATAGCTCATTGTACGACCTCCTCAATCTCGATTTTAGCTGCATCCTCTGCTCGGATGGTCAGCACATAGCCGCGCAGGAACAGCTCGATGGGATCGCCCATCGGCGCTACCTTGCGCACCAGAACCTTTGTTTTTGGGGTCAGTCCCATGTCCAGCAGACGTCTGCGCAGAGCGCCCTGTCCGCCGACCACAGTGATGGTGCCGCCCTGACCTGGTTTGAGATGATCCAGTGTCATAATTTTCCTTCCTTTCCATTGCTCGAAACTGCTTTCGCTCTATATCAGTATGAAATAGCCTTATAAGTTAGCCTCAGCTTACATTTTACTCGCAGAGTAAATAGTTGTCAATAGCTAACAGGTGAAAGATGTTTTTTCGGAAGTTTACATATAAAATAGCATTTTCATCAGGGAAAAACTGGGAAAACAGATGATAAACCACAAAAAACGACAAAGATTTTATCTGAATTCAATAAAATAATGAAAATACTCTTGCGGATTTTTGGGAAAAGTGGTCTAATAAAAACAATATTGAAAAGCACTGCCAGAAAGGAGGTCAGGACAGATGCTGGTATTAAAGGGTACAGGTATTTTCAAAGACATCGTGGTTGGAAGGTTGATGTTTTATGAGCGTCAGCTGGTGCGCATCGACAGAGAAAAGGTCGAGGACATCCAGCGGGAGATGATGCGCTATCATAAGGCGCAGGAACAGGCGGTCAGCCAGGTGCATCTGCTGCATCAGCTGGCACTGCGGGAGGTCTCGCAGGAGAACGCCGCCATTTTTCAGGCGCACCACATGATATTGGAGGATATGGATTTTAACGGTTATGTGTTGGATGTGATCAAAAACCAGAGCGTCAATGCAGAGTATGCTGTTCAACAGGCCTCCGACACCTTTTATGAGATGTTTTCCAGCATTAAGAACCCCTATCTCAAGCAGCGTGCGGCAGATATTCGGGACATTTCCCAGCGTTTGCTGACCATTCTGACCTGCGGTAAGGTGGAGAGTTTTGAACCAAGCGAGCCGTCGATTCTGGCGGCGGATGAGCTGGTTCCGAGCGAATCACTCCAGATTCCCCGTGATAAGGTGCTTGCCATCATCACCAAGTTTGGCTCGGAAAATTCGCACAGCGCCATCATCATCAAGGACAGGAATATTCCTTCGGCGTTTGGAATCCAAAAGCTCAGCCGCGAGTATCAGGGACATCTGGCTGCGCTGGACAGCTATACCGGCACCCTGTATGTCGATCCTGACGAGGATACCCTGCATCGCCTGCAGGAGAAAAAGCAGCGCGAAGAGGAAAAACGGCTGGGAATGTCCTATCTCATCGGCAAGCCCAACCGAACCATCGATGGACGGGAGATCAAGCTCTATGCCAGCATCGTCGAACCGCTGGATATCGAACAGGTGCTGCGCAGCGATGCAGGTGGTCTGGGTTTGATGCGCAGCGAGTTTTTGTACCTCAAGCGGGATGATCTCCCCAGCGAGGAGGAGCAGGTCAGCGCCTATCGTGAGCTGATCCGCCCGATGAACGGCAAACCGACCATTATACGAACGCTGGACTTCGGCGCCAAAAAGATGATCGACCTGAGCAGACGTCAGCCGGAGGTCAATCCGGCGCTGGGATTCCGCTCCATCCGCATCTGTCTGGCGATGCCGCAGATGTTCCAGACCCAGCTGCGCGCCATCTATCGCGCTTCCCACTATGGACCGGTCAGCATCCTGTTCCCGATGGTGGACAGCGTCGAACAGCTGCAGCAGATTTTGGAACATGTCCGCACTGCACGGGAAGAGCTGACCAGAAGGAACATCCCGTTTGATCCCAATGTCCGCATCGGCGTCGTGGTGGAAACACCGGCCTCGGTCATTTTGAGCAGCGACCTTGCACAGTATGTGGATTTCTTCAACATTGATACCAACGACCTGATTCAGTACACCTTAGCTGTCGACCGCCAGAATCCAACGGTCAACAGCTACTATAACACCCGCCATCCCGCAGTGATGCGGATGATCGAGATGGTCACCCGTTCTGCCCATGAGGCAGGGATTCAGGTAGCGGTCAGCGGAGATATGGCTGACGACAGCCGGCTGACCGAGTGGTTTATCCGCATCGGTGTGGATATCCTGAGCGTTTCGGCGGCAAGTATCCTGCCGTTAAGACAGACGGTGCGTGATTTGGATTTAAGCGATGATACCGAAACGGGACATTAGATCAATATGCAGTCAGATACAATGATACAATATAGAATAAAATGAATTGGGAGGTAATACAGCATGAAATTGATTGACATGCACTGCGATACCCTGCTGGGTACCGCCTATGGAGAACAGGTGGATTTGTACGAAAACCAGAAGATGGTCGATTTCAAGCGTCTGCGTTCGGCGGGATTTTCCGGACAGTTTTTTGCCATGTGCCTGATGCCGGAAAAGAGCTTTGCAAACAGAGGCATGACCAAACCGGACGACATGACCTTTATGAAGGAACTGTCCGATTGCCTGTACCGCAACATCGAGGCACACAGCGACATCGCTGCCTTTGCAGGCAACCGTGAGGATTTGATCCGCAACGAAAAGGAAGGCAAGCTGTCCTGCTTCCTCACTGCGGAGGATGGCAACGGCATCGGCGGCACGCTGGAAGGCTTGGAAAAGATGTATGAAATGGGCATCCGCCTGATCTCAGTCACCTGGAATATGGAGAACTGCCTGGGCTATCCAAACTCCTTTGAACCGGAGAAGATGGCGCTGCCGCTCAAACCGTTTGGCATGGAGATGATCGACGCAATGAACCGTATGGGAATCATCGTCGATGTTTCCCATCTGTCGGACGGCGGCTTCTGGGATGTTGTCCGCATCTGCAAGGAAAACCACAAACCGTTTGTTGCTTCCCACTCCAACTGCCGTGCCCTGACACCACACTCGCGCAATCTGACCGATGAGATGATCCGTGCGCTGGCGGAGGCCGGCGGTGCGATTGGACTCAACTATGCACCGGCATTTTTGGGCGCAGATATTCACGAAACCAACAGCCGCATCGACGACATGGTCCGCCACATGAAACATCTGCGCAATGTCGGCGGCATCGAGTGCATGGCGCTGGGCGGCGACCTGGACGGCATCCGCGGCAATCTGGAAATTGATTCCATCGACAAGACACTGCTGCTGCTCGACCGCCTGCACAAGGAAGGATTCAGCGAAAGCGATCTGGACAAGATTTCCTACGACAACATGTTCCGTGTCATCGGCGATACCATGAAATAATGGTTTACAGTAAAAAAAGAGGACCTGAAAAGGTCCTCTTTTTTGTCCTATTCGTTTCCTTTTGGCACGCCAGGCAGGTTGATGCGGTAAACCTTGGACGGACGTCCGCGGGAGATGGTGCTTTTGTTGAAGGTTGTTTCAGCATAGCCGCCTTCTACCAGGCTGTTGAGTACACGGTTTGCATTGACGACGGTCACATCCAGTTTGGAGGCAAGTTCCCGCGAGGTGATGATGTTGGTCTGCATAATTTGCAGCACCGAGCACAGCTTTTGAATGGTGATCGGGGAGAGTCCGCAGCGATGCGCTGCCTCCTGCTGTTCAGGGGAAGGGTCTCCAGGCAATGTCAGAATGTGCTGGGAGTCCAGCGGACCGATGCGTTCGCCGCTCTCGGTGATGATGTAGCTGGAACCGCCACTGCGCGCTTCGTGTCCGGCGTCCTGTGCATTTTCCATCGCCTCAGAGACGCTGTTGCCAATGCCGTAGCCGATGCAGATGCCGGTGTCCAGATGTTCGCACAGGTAATGGCGCAGACGGCAGGCGGAAAATCCGTTGGTAATGCGGCGCACCGTGTTGAGATTGGTGTAGATATCAAACCCGTGCGGTGATTTTTGCAGCAGAAAGTCGGTCACATTTTCACGGTTAAAGTCCATCAGACATTTGTGCAGATGTTTCATCTGAGAGTCAGCCGAGCCGGATGCAGATACCGAGATGACCGCAGAGAGCGAATCTTTGGTTCTGCGCAGCATAATTTTGTGAACCAGGAAGTCCAGTGCCTGTTGAATTTGGTGCGGCATGGGGTAGATCAACTGGTATGGTATGCTGCTTTGCTCCAGGAGCTGTGCAGTTCCACCGCTGGAACAGATGACAAGGTCGATCCGTTTATTGTTCCACAACTTTTGGACAATGTGGACAAACTCGTCTTCAATCTGGCACAGCTGTTCCAAACTCATCTGTTCATAAGGAACTGCCGGTGGATCAATCTGGTATAATTGCTCCATAAAATCCACCTGTTCTTCCGGCCTGCAGGTGGTGTAAAATGCCTCAGCTGTGATACGAGATAAGTCGCTGCTGCGATTTTTTATCAGCATCTCAAATAAAACAGGGGAAAGGTCGGTGAGGTCCTCGGTGATAAATACAACAGGCTTTGAAAATTTGGGGCATCCCTTTTTAAACACTCGATTGGCAGAGAGGTAAGGAATGACAAATCCGTCATATTCGCTTTCCAGCTGCAAACAGAGCTTTGGAAGCTCTTGAAGATGGTGATAGCTTAGAAAAGATACAGCACAATTTTTGGTATCAAGCAAAGATTGTTTAAAAATAGGAAGCGAAAATTCCGGCAACAAAAATGCCACTTGAATTCGCGAAAGCATAAAAAAATCCCTCCATAGTTTCAAATTATATCATAAAAGCAAAGTTTGGACAATTTTTTTTAGGAGTTTTAACAATGGAGAAATACATTTGTATCTTTTTGCAAGGAATATTTTATGTATATTTACTATATAAATTGGAAAGTAACATGACATTTCGCATAGTAAAAAAATATAACGCGGATTGTCAGTTAAAAATATATTGTAATAATGTAAAATAAAATTTTGAAAAGTTTATATATATTAACAAAAATCTTTTAATGATTTCTGACAGGAACACTTGCATTTTTGTAAGAGGTAGGATATAATAAAAACGTCTTTAGCATATTTTGAGGGAGGTGCAAACAGTGCGGCAGCCAGGAACAAAGACCATCGCAGTCAATCGAAAAGCAAGACATGACTATTTTGTGCAGGAGACCTACGAGGCCGGCATCGAACTGTTTGGCACCGAGGTCAAATCTTTGCGCCAGGGACAGGTCAACCTCAAGGACAGCTGGTGTGACATTCAAAACGGGGAACTGTTTATCAAGCAGATGCATATTTCCCCCTATGAAAAGGGCAACATCTTTAACAAGGACCCGATTCGTCCGCGCAAGCTGCTGATGCACAAGCGTGAAATTCTCAAGCTGTATGGAATGCTCAAGCAGGAAGGTTTGACACTGGTTCCGCTTTCCCTGTACTTTAAAAATTCCAGAGTCAAGGTGGAATTGGGACTGTGCAAAGGTAAAAAGCTGTATGACAAACGCGATGACATTGCAAAACGCGATGCCAAGCGCACCATCGACCGCGCGATGAAGGAGCGGATTCGATAAACCAATCAACACGGGGGCGTACAGGCTTTCGACGGGGATTTTGAAGTAGATTAAGCGAGCAGAGGCGGACACCTCTATAAAAGTCCATGTTTATTAAATATAAACGCTAAAAATAACGTTACAACCGTAAATTTCAATAACGAAATGGCGGTTGCTGCTTAATTAAAAGCAGCTGTCCGGCTGGGGAGGACCACGGCTTTAGTTCGGGCATTATGAAGTGGTGAACGTCAGGCAGGAGCGTCTCGTACTGCCGATGAATCAGAGTCTACCGACACAGCACGCCAGTTTGCCGGTGTTCTGTGAAGGGAAACTGCCGTAAGGCGAAAACGGTAAACTGCGCTCGGAGAAAGATGTATGGATAGGTTTTCGGACAGGGGTTCAATTCCCCTCGCCTCCACCAATTTCAGGACTATATCTTGTAGATGTAGTCCTATTTTTATGTCATTATATACTATATATAGTATATTAAGAAACGTACCCATACAACAGGTAGACATACAAGGTAGACAAAACAGGAAGAATGTGGTATCCTGATAATGGAAGGTAGACAAGGGGTAGACAAAACAGAAAAAAGAAGTGATTGAGTTATGGGAAAATTATCTTCCTATTTATACATAATATAAACCGAGAGTGGGGAGGGTGCGGCATGGCAAGAAAGGCACTGAAGAACGAAAAGAACATCTCCTACGATGATGAGAAGAAAAAGTATTATGTCTGCTTTGACTATGGAAAAGATGAGTCAGGAAAACGGAAGAAACAATATAAGACTTTTTCTACAAAGGAAGAAGCAATCAGGGCAAGGAACCAGTTTCAGAATGATAATATTAACGGTACGGTTATTCAACCATCGAAAATGACAGTTCAGGACTATCTGAGTCAGTATATTGAGAATATCCGTCCCAGCAGTGAAAAGACCACCATCTATGGCTATGAGCAAATCCTTAAAAATCATATCTATCCGGCTTTAGGAAAGTACCCGCTGCAGGAACTGAAACCGATGCAGATTCAGGCGTATTATACAGATAAGACAAACGAAGGGAAGCTCAGCCAGAACACCCTGAGAAAACACCATGACCTGCTCAAGGCAGCATTTAAGATGGCAGTGCAGCAGGAAATGATGGTACGGAATCCCTGCGACCATGTGAAGCCACCGAAGAACACCAAAGCAAAGATTCAATTTTATAGCGTTGAGCAGTTGAAAACATTGCTGGAAAAGGTGAGAGGGGATCGGCTGGAACTCATTGTTGTGTTGGCTGCATTTCTGGGGCTGCGTCGTGAGGAAATCTGCGGCTTGCAGTGGAAGAACGTAGACTTTGAGAAAAGTACATTGACCATCGATCAGGCGATCACCATGGCTGGCAGTCAGCGGATCGAAAAGACTACCAAGTCCTTTTCTTCCATTCGTGAGCTGTATATCCCAGAAAGCGTTATGGAATGCTTGAAGAGGGAAAAGGAACGGCAGGAGAAGCTCAGGGAACTGGCAGGTATTGAACCGGAGGATGATCTGGTTGTGGTGATGGCTGATGGAAGAAAGTATCGACCAAACTATATCTCCGAACTGTTTACCAAGTTTATCGAAGATAATGATCTGCCAAAGATCACTCTGCATGGACTTCGTCATACCTTTGCGACGATCGCCAATTCCTTGGGTGGACAGCTGTATGATATCAGCAAAGCGATGGGTCACAGCAATACATCAGTTACCTCTGGTGTCTACACTCATCTTCTTGATCCGAACCATAAAGAGCTGATTGAGGAAATGGACAAGGCCATTCGTGAGAAGAAGTAATCTAATATATTAGCGTTTAAAATCCCCTTGGTGTAGAAGAAGCTTTACCAAGGGGATTTTTATTGATTAGAATAAAGAATACAATGTATAAGAAGTGACATAGAAAAATTTAAAAAATATAAAGGGATCAAAAGCAGTAAAAATATTCTTTTTTCAAAACTATTTTAAAAAATACAACAAAATGGCAAAATTTTTGGAATTTTTATATGCCAAACTCCAGTAAAAAACATATTATATATATCTAACAAAGAAAGGAGAATCAAAATTTAGTGAGTGATGAATGAGTAGAAGAAGATAGAGAATATATTCAACTTGATGAGAATATAATAGAATAAAATAAAATATAAGTTAAGAATGAAACATATTCTATTGTGTTCTATATTTGCTAAAAAGTTTTACGTTTGAAGTATAACAGATAAAATTTTAGGATCTACCGATTTTAATCTTGGATAGGATTCTCATCGATATTTAGATATTGATTAAGAAGGTTTTGGATTTTTTTAGAATGTTTATAGGAGGCTGTAATTGCCATGATAAGATCATTCATCAGCAATTCTCTTTTTTGACTCATTTCCTCAGTATTATTTTTAGAATAGCATAACACTAAATCTTTAGGAATCTGGTAGGATCTCAGATATTTATCAAGAAAAGAAGAATGGATAAGGATTTCTGCAATATTTTTTGCAAAAAGATCAATCGGTAGGTTATTATCAGGTTCAGTTTTTTTCTCTTCAATTTTTATATTTGTTTTTTCTGTATGAGATCTTTCAACTGTAGGTTCAATATTTCCTTTATTGACATATAGTTGTTCGTAGAAAATATTATCATCATAAAACTTTTCAGGTAAGTAATGGGAAAGAGATGAAATATCGACAATAGATAACAAAAGATTTTCTAGGTTTTTTTGATTTTCTTGATTAATACCCAAAGAGAAGGAATGCAAACAATACTGCAAGTTAAAGATGAGATACGAATAGTTATTATCTAAAAATTCAAAAGAATCAAATTGAAATAATTGATCAGTACAAAAAAAGAGTGAATTTTTTATCGCTTCAATATTAGGAAAACAAGGGTTTTGGACAATCTTGTTTCTGATATCCAATATTTTTTGGATGGTTGGTTGAGTAGGAGAAGTAAACTTATAATAGCGATAAAAAGTAGAGCGAGGAACTTGAGATAAGTCAGATAGGTCCTTAACAGTCCATGGGCAAGAGCTATCAGGGTGATCTCCAATACCAAGTATTCCAAGGGATGTGGCTTCTTGTTCAAGTTTTTCATAGAATGCTGTTCCAGGGATAGTTTCATAAGAATAGTTATCATTGAGAGCTTCATAGAGAGGTTTTAAATCAAATTCAAAATGAGGAAGTAAAGAAGTGTATGGAAAATGATAATCTTTAAATAAAAGCTGTAAAACAGCTAAATAAACATAAGCGTTACAACAAGCAGGGAGGGAAGAGTTAAACATATAAAGTGGATAATTTGGAAAGCAGTTTTCATTGTTGTATACTCTAATAAAGCGGTCAATTAATTCTTTAGAGCTACCAAATCCATAAGTCCAGAACAGCGTTTCCAAAAGAGGAATAGAAGGAGATGAAACTCCACGTTCATAGTTTCTAATATTTTGAGGGGTAGTTTTTAAACTTGAAAGTATATATTCTAATCTTTCTTTTTTACTTTGAACTTCCCAAGTTTGCTTTTGATTAGAAAGCTCCTTAATTATCTTATCTAAATCTGCACAAAAAGACTCTATTTTCTGATAAACTTCATTGAAAGTATATTGTGTTATTTTTCTGAGATGAGAGAGAATGAGAGGAATATTGGGAGTATATGGTATATTGGATGAATCAGAAGATGAATTATCGACATTTTTAAAATGAGCCTGACGATATTGAAAATAAAAGATATTTGTCAGGAGGAATACTGCATCTTGTAGACATTTAATAGTGTTTCTTTGAAATTCATCTAAAGAAAGTTCATAATGGAATAGGGAAGAGAGTAATGTGTCTATGTCAATTTTATGAAGAGCAAAATAGGCAGGCAATGCATAATGATGATTATAGACATACTTATTATCTGACCAGTTACGGGTAGAGAAATAAAGAGAAACTACCCGTAAAAAGATACTTTCCGGAGTATATTTTGAATTGCATTCTTGGTCTAAATAAAAAATGTCTCGAAGCTTTCCATAGAAAGAAATAAAGAATTGTCTGTCATCAAGTATTTTGTAAAGAGAATCGTTAAACTCATCAGGGAACATTAATGTAATTCGTTTCATGATAGTAGGACATGGTTTTCCGTAATGCTCATAGTGGGAGAGTGTTTTTGTAGATATCCCTAAAGAGTCGGCAAGTTGCTTTTGAGTGAGGTGGTTTTGGCTTCGGATTGTTCTTAACTTTCTACTAAACTCCATACGGATTTTACTTAAAATCATATAAGAATACTCCTTTACGTTTCATAGCAGATAGAAAAAGATTTTGGTACTTTTAGTGTATCATAAAATAGAAGAAATGAAAGCCTTGTGAAGAGGAATTTCGAGAATAGCTTCTCATGTTTAGGAATGAAATATGAAAGGTACAATATCCAAGGTATTGTTCCAAAATCATGAGGAAAAAGCAAGATTTATATAAGGAAAAAATAGGAATTTTTATGTCCTGTTGATAGGTAGAAAGATTCCTTTCTTTCAATGATAAACAAATTTAACTTGTTGCAAAGAAAGAGAGGAATCATTATGACACGCAGATGCTATAAAGTAAAAGAAATTAAAGAGATGTTGGGAATCGGCAAAAACCAGACATACGAGCTGATTAAAAGCAAGAGATTTCCGGTACTGAAAATTGGTAAGGATTATCTCATCCCGATGGAAGGCTTTGACCGCTGGCTGCGGGAAGGGGATATGGGAGAACTTGCAGAACTTGTACAGATGTAATATAGATGAGGGTAAAAAAAGGAGTTCCCGGGGGAACTCCTTTTTGTTTTATTTACACCATCGATAAAAGGACAAGAAAAAGGCTCCCCGAAGGGAGCCCTTTTTGCAGCTACTAACTACAATTATTAATAAACACCACGTGTACAAGCTGCAGCATCTTTATAAGTAGCACTACCTACTGATTTTTGGATCTCAGAGGATCGAGTTGTCTTATATCCATACAAACTGATATACCATCTAGTTGCTTTACCTAAATCATTATAGTATCTCCAGCAACCAGTTTCAGAATCCCACTTATATTCACCTGCATCAGTGCCATACTTGCCTGGATTTGGCCAATCGGCAGGTGGATTTTTCATACCAATGAATGGGCTGATAGGCTCGACTGTTGCAAATGGATTTGGTACAGGTGTACTACCGTGATAACCTGCGCCACCAGAACCTACTATGCTAGCAACCTGAGGATCCGACATGTTAATAGTATCAACTAAACCTGATGTAATAATGTCGTTACTTGGGTTACCGTAGGAGTTTACAGCATAGCCGCTGGAGTTTGCAGTATCTGCGGCTGGTGTAGCCGCCTCGACTGCACCATCCCCCGAAGTTGTAGTTTCTGCCTGGGCAGTAACAGTTTCCTTTTCTGCCTTTGCCGCTTCCTCAGCGGCTTTCTTCTCAGCCTCAGCTTTAGCAGCGACTTCCTCGGCAGCTTTCTTTTCAGCAGCAGCCTTAGCAGCAGCTTCTTCGGCAGCTTTCTTTTCAGCTTCTGCCTTAGCAGCAGCTTCCTCGGCAGCTTTCTTTTCTGCTTCGGCTTTGGCTGCGGCTTCTGCTTCAGCTTTCGCTTTTGCCTCGGCTTCTGCTTTCAGCTCTTCCTCGGTCGATTCTCCAATGGTTGGTTCTTCGGTGGTTTCTTCTGTTTCTTCAACCTGTTCTACAGGCTGGGTGCTGGCTTCTTTAGCTTCTGCCTGTTTGCATCCGCCCATTGCCAACAGCATTGCTAACGTCAGTGCAGTCATGCATAAAATTCTTCTGTTTTTCATCTTGTTCTCTCCTTTGTAAACACACGCTCTGCACCTATTCTAACCTACGAAAAGACACGTGTCAAATGCTTTCGTCTAAAGAATCGACAAAAGTGAGAAATCTCTTTCAGAATGACCAAAGGCTTCCATCATGGAAGCCTTATTTTTTTGTGATTCTTTTGGAAAAATTGTGCCATGCTTTCAGAAGATTCCTCCTTACTTAAAGTAGAGATAGGAAAATCAAAAGTAAGATTCCATCTCAAATAAAAATATTATTAAGGAGGAATAAAGCATGGATACTTTGCTTTTGAAGAGATGTTGGATTTTGGTGAGCAGTATGAAGAATATGGATTGTGTGGTAGATATGCTGGAGTGCCTCTGTTCTGTGGATGGAGCAGAATGGAATCAGGAAACAAGGGGCAGATATTTTCGGAACCTTGTTCAAAGACGTGTGACAGCTCCGGAGCTTAACCATCTTTCCGAAGAACAGAGAAATCTTTTGAAAAGCGGTAATGCGACAGAGGAGCAAATCAAGGAACTGGTAGACAGTATTTATCCAGACGGCAGATATCCGGTGCACGCTTATATGCAGCCTTTGCTTAAACTGGGACTGGTGAAGATCGATTTTGAAGATCACAAGAAGCTGATGATCACCGAACGGGGCCATCAGCTGCTGGAAGGTAAAATCAGCGATGAAGAGATGATGATTCAGGCATTGACCGACTGGAAGTATCCTCGGACGAGAGAAGATGTCTATGATCCGGAGTGGAAGGGATACAACATCCGTCCTCTGATGGCTACCATTGCTGTGATCGAACGGGTGAATCAGGCAGATGAACGAAACGGAATGAAGCCAAACGGAATTACCCTTGACGAGTTCATGGTCTACCTGATGACGATGTACAGCTGCGGTCAGCTCAATGACAGAGTCCGCACTCTGGAATGGCTGCATTATAAAGAAAAATGGATTGGAAAATCAGCACACGACCAGAAAATGCAGGAGGACAGCG
>NZ_CALXIN010000041.1 GCF_944388365.1 uncultured Negativibacillus sp.
GCTGACGAAGGAGTAGGTCATGATCTCGTACAATCCCTGTGCCAGCATGGTCTGGTTGACGGTGCGCTCAAACTTCTGATAGTCGGTCAGCTTGCCTTGTGGGCTGCCTTTTGCAGTGGTGGTCGGAATGTTGTTGTATCCGTAGAAACGTGCGATCTCCTCCGCTACATCCGCTTTGTGCTGTACATCGCCGCGGAAGGATGGAACGGTGATCTCGTTGCCGTTGACAACAAAGTGCAGGTCGCTGAGGATCTTCTTCATGCGCTCCTCGGAAATGTCGGTGCCGAGGAAACGGTTGGTCCAATCTACATCCAGATGCAGAACGGTCGGCTGATAGCCGGAGTTGTCAATATCAATCACGCCGTCAACAACTTCGCCGGCGCCCAGCATCTCAACCAGTTCGCAGGCACGCATGATAGCTGGCAGACAGTTCTGTGGGTCCAGACCCTTTTCAAAACGGCTGGAGGATTCGGTTCTCATGCCCAGTTTCTTTGCAGTGACACGAACCGAGCTGCCTTTAAAGCAGGCGGATTCAAAGACAACAGTGTGGGTGCCTTCGTTGATGCCGCTGTATTCGCCGCCCATGACGCCGGCAACTGCCGATGCCTTTTCCTCGTCAGCGATTACCAGCATCTCTTCGCTGAGCTCTCTGTCCACGCCGTCCAGTGTCTGAATGGTTTCACCGGTGTGTGCATTGCGGACGACAATCTTGTGGCCTTTGACATACTCGATATCGAATGCATGCATTGGCTGACCGTATTCGAGCATAACGTAGTTGGTGATGTCGACGATGTTGTCGATCGGACGAACGCCGCTTGCACGGAGTCTTTCTCTCATCCAGCGTGGAGATGGGCCAATCTTTACATTTTTAACGACGCGGGCAACGTATCTCTGGCACAGTTCCTTGTTCTGAACCTCGACCGAGAGGTAATCGTTGATGTCGCCGCCGCAGCCTTTGACCACCGGTGTGTGCAGATTGATCGGTTTGTCGAAGGTGACTGCTGCTTCTCTTGCCAAACCGATGACCGACAGACAGTCCGGACGGTTTGGAGTGATTTCAAATTCGACGCAGGTGTCGTTGCAGCCGATAGCCGAAGCGATGTCCTGACCTGGTTTGCAGTCCTCCTGCAGCAGGAAGATGCCATCCTCGATAGCATATGGGAAGTCACCTTTGGTGAGGTTGAGTTCACCCAGCGAGCACATCATACCGTTGGACACCACGCCTCTGAGCTTGCCCTTTGTAATTTCTACGCCATTTGGCAGTTTTGATTTGTGCAGAGCCACTGGAACCAGGTCGCCTGCATGGACGTTGGATGCACCGGTGACGATCTGAACCGGCTCGTCCTTGCCGACATCCAGCTGGCAGACAACCAGATGGTCAGAATCCGGATGCGGTTCTACCGACAGGATTTTGCCGACAACCACATTTTTAACGCCTTCAAATTCGGTCTCCCAGCCCTCTACCTTCGAGCCGGACATGCTCATTGCTTCGGAAAAATCTCTCATCGAAACATTTCCAATATCCACATAATCTTTCAGCCATCTCATCGAAAGATTCATAATTTCTCATTCCTTTCTGGAAATACGGAAGTTTTTGGTTGAGCTTTTTTCAAAAAGCTCATGGTGTCCAGAGGCAACGCCTCTGGTCGCACTCCGCGGAGTGCGAAACACGAGAGTTAAACTTGTTCAACTCTCATCGTCGGGCGCATTTAGGGGTAAATTGACGGTATGTAGATACCGGAAAAACCTCCCAGTGGGAGATTTTTCTGCTGCCTGTACTGAAACTGCCTGCATCCGCACGGCAGCACCGAAACCGCTTTGCTGCCCCTATCGTTTTTTAGTTTTCGGTGACGTGTCACAGAAGGGGATATGTTTTCCGGCTTGCGCCGGCGCACTCTCGTGCGACAGCATCGAAATTGCCTTGCTACCCCTATCGTTTTTAGTTTTCTGTGATATGTCACAGAAGGGGATATGTTTTCCGGCTTGCGCCGGCGCACTCTCGTGCGACAGCATCGAAACTGCCTTGCTGCCCCTATCGTTTTTTAGTTTTCGGTGACGTGTCACAAAAGGGGATATGTTTTCCGGCTTGCGCCGGCGCACTCTCGTGCGACAGCACCGAAACTGCCTTGCTGCCCCGAACGATTTTTATATTTATTGTGAAGTGCCACAGGGGCGTTGCCCCCGTACCCCTACCACCTTTTGAAAAAGGTGGACGAAAACTTTTGTTTGTTTCCCAGGGCAGTTTATTTAGAACTGGTTGAGGAAGCGGACGTCGTTTTCGTAGAACAGTCTCAGGTCGTCGATGTTGTATCTTCTCATAACCAAACGCTCCAGACCGATACCGAACGCAAAACCGCTGTATTCTTCAGGGTCGATGCCGCAGTTTTCCAGTACCTTTGGATGAACCATACCGCAGCCGAGAATCTCAATCCAGCCCTCGCCCTTGCACAGACGGCAGCCTTCACCGTGGCAGTTAAAGCACTGTACATCCAGCTCTGCGGATGGCTCGGTGAATGGGAAGTGATGTGGTCTGAAACGAACAACCGAGTCCTCGCCATACAGACGTTTTACAAATACCTCCAGGGTACCTTTGAGGTCTGCCATGGTGATGTTTTTGTCCACAACCAGACCCTCGACCTGATGGAACAGTGGAGAGTGGGTTGCATCCAGTGCATCCGAACGGTAAACACGGCCTGGTGCAATGATGCGGATCGGCGGTTTCTGTTTTTCCATGACACGGATCTGCATTGGGGAGGTCTGGGTTCTCAGAACGACATTGTCGTTGATATAGAAGGTGTCCTGGGTATCTCTTGCAGGGTGATCCTTTGGGATGTTGAGCGCCTCGAAGTTGTAGTAGTCAAGCTCAACCTCCGGTCCCTGTGCAACATCAAAGCCCATGCCCATGAAGATTTCTTTGAGCTCATCCAGTACAATGCTGATTGGATGTTTTTTGCCCAGCACGCTGCGTTTGCCTGGCATGGTGACATCCAGTGTTTCGGTTGCAAGGCGCTGGTCGAGCATCTTTCCTTCCAGCTCGGTCTTGGTCTCTTCGAGTTTTTCTTCAATCTGTGCGCGGATCTGGTTTGCCAGCTGTCCGATGACCGGACGCTCCTCGGCGGAAAGTTTTCCCATCTGTTTGAGGATGGCGGTCAGCTCTCCCTTTTTACCAAGATATTTTACTCTGACAGCATCCAGTGCTTTCAGGTCCTGTGCGCTTTCCAGCTCGGCAAATGCCTGTTTTTCAATCGCTTCCAACTGCGCTTTCATTGTAAATCATTCCTTTCGAGTCTATCCTTATTTACCGCATAAAAAAAGCCTTTCGCCTCTGTGCCTCATTGGCATCAGGGACGAAAAGCGATCAACTCGGTTTCCGCGGTACCACCCATCTTCCGGTCAAACCGACCGGCAGCTTCATTGTGCATATAACGGTGCCATCCGTTCCTTTCTACTCTGGTTCAAAAGGACCGCTCCCAGGCGAAATTTCACACGCTGCCCTTCTGTGCCGCTTGCAGCCGATGACGGACACTCTCTGAAAAGAAGGATTTGCAGGGTATTACTGTTCCTGTTCTCTGCGTTTTTATGCGATTTTATCCATAGGATAGCACAACTTTCTCTTTGTTGCAAGTGTTATTTTAAGAGGTGAGGGTGTTTTTCTGCACTTTTGTACATTTTTTTAAGAGAAACTTCCCTGTCTCCTTGCCAATCCCATTGCAGGAAACAAAGGGTTTGTGCTACAATTTGTGGTACGACAAATATCTTTGGATAAAGGAGGATACTCGATGCAGTTTGACGTCATCCACATCAAAATTGAAATTTATACGCCGCCTCAGTATGTTATCCCTCTGCGCGACGGCCTAAACGAACTGGGTGCCTGCCACGTCGGAAACTATGACCACGTTCTTTCCTTCCACGAGTGCAATGGATACTGGCGGCCGCTGGAAGGCAGTAATCCCTTTTTGGGAGAGGTCGGCGACATCTGCTGTGGTCAGGAGGTCAAAATGGAGCTGATCTGTCCGGCAGAGCTTGCCGCTCAGGCCGTGGAACGGATCAAGCAGATCCATCCCTACGAGGAACCTGTCATCAACCTGATTCCCTTGCTCTCCCTTCCTAACTCCCATCAACATTAAAGGAGATTTACCGTGAACAATAAAACTGATTTTATCCGAGAAAGCTACTCGGACATCGCGCTGGGCAAGCAGGATACCATCCTTTCCTCCTCCGAAAGCAGCACCACCGTCAGCGAAAGCGTGGGCTATTCCGAGGAGGAAATCGCCCTGGTGCCAGCCAAAGCAAACCTCGGCCTTGGCTGCGGCAATCCTTTCCGCATTGTAGATGTCAAGCCAAACGACATCGTCGTCGATCTGGGCAGCGGCGCCGGCTTCGACTGTTTTCTGGCTGCCACCAAGGTGGGACGCCGCGGTCGCGCCATCGGTGTGGACATGACTCCTGAGATGCTCTCGCTTTCCCGCCAGATCGCCAAGGAGAACAAAATCCGCAACGTGGAGTTTCGCCTGGGTGAGATCGAAAACCTCCCTGTTGCGGACAACACCGCCGACGTCGTTCTTTCCAACTGCGTCATCAACCTGTCCCTAAATAAACCTCGCGTCTACCGTGAGATTCTGCGCATCCTCAAACCAGGAGGCTGCATCGGCATCTCGGACATCGTCATCATGAAGGAGCTGCCGGAAGAAATCAAGCAGGACGACAAGATGCACGCCTGCTGAGTGTCCGGTGCTTCTTCGGTCGAAGAACTGGAAAAAATGCTCCGTATGGCTGGTTTCTGCGAGATCAGCATCCGCACAACACCGGTCTCCAAAGAGTATGAAGAAAAATGGGGCGGCGAGCTGACAGTGGGAGAATACATCCTTTCGGCAAAGATCTTTGCCAGAAAACCGGTCCCACAGCCATAAATTTCTGCAAAGCAGCCGCTACTTCCCCGTTTCTTTGTCAAATATCCCTTGTTTGTGGAAAAAAAACTTGCTATAATTTGGTTAATAAACAATCTGAATCTTTTGTGATTTGAACAGAACACCCTGTATCATCAACCTCTTTTTCCATGGGGTGTGGAAAGGATATGAAACTTATGAGGATTGTGACCTCCAAGCAGATGAAACAAATCGAGAAAAACTCGATCCAATATCAGATGAGCTATCTGCGATTGATGGAAAACGCCGGCTGTGCTGCTGCACGCTTTATCGTTGATACCCTGCACAGCGTCGCTGGTCTGCGCTGTGTCGCCTTTTGCGGCAAAGGAAACAACGGCGGCGACGGTTTTGTCGTTGCACGAAAGCTCAGTGAGCTGGGCGCCGATGTCACCATCATTCTGGCAGAGGGAGAACCCAAAACCGAGGATGCTCAGAAGATGCTGCAGCTTGCACGGGAGATGGGTTTAAGCGTCTACTCGTTTGAAAACGAGCCTGAACTGGTCAACGGCGTCGTTGCGGATGTCGACATCATTATCGACGCCATCTTTGGCAGCGGCTTCCACGGCGAGATCGACATTCGCCGCCGCCAGCTTACCACGATGATCAACGCCGCCATCGCCGCTGTATTTGCGCTGGATGTACCAAGCGGCATCAACTGCGACACCGGCGAAGCTGCCGATGGCGCTGTCAACGCTGATTTCACCATCGCCTTTGACAGCTATAAACCGGCGCATATGCTCCCTAAATATCTGCCGGAACTGGGACAGGTTACCCTGGCTTCGATCGGCATTGATCCGCTCTCCTATGAAAACATCGCACAAAATCACTTTGTCACCGACGACGACTTTGTCTATTCCCACATCCCGCAAAAGGCAGTGGATGCGCACAAAACCTCAACCGGTCGTCTGCTCAATATCGCCGGCGGCATCGGCTGCACCGGTGCGGCTATTCTTTCTTCCACCGCGGCACTGCGCAGCGGTGCCGGCTATGTGGTCACCGCTGTTCCGCAGGCAATCTACCCGATTGTCGCTCCCAGCCTGATCCAGTCGCCGTTCTGCTTTATCGAAACAGCAGCCGACGTCGCCAGCGCACTTTCGGGCGCTTCGGCAGTTGCCATCGGCTGCGGCATGGGCACCGGTCAGCGTCAGCGCGGCATTCTGGAGGAGGTTCTCTACCTCGCCAAATGCCCTGTCGTCATCGACGCAGATGGCATAAACAACCTGGCCATGGACATATCCATAGTATCGGATGCCAAATGTCCTGTCGTTTTGACCCCTCACTTTGGTGAGATGGCCCGCATCTGCCGCACCTCGGTCAAGGAGATTCAGAAGGCGCCGCTGCTGTGTGCACAGGAGCTTGCTGCCCAGCTGCACGCCACCATCGTGCTCAAGGGCGCACACACCATCATCGCTTCCCCTGATGGCCGCACCTTTATCAATCAGACCGGCAACCCTGGACTTGCCAAGGCAGGCAGCGGCGATGTGCTCACCGGTATTCTCTCCTCGCTGATCTCGCAGGGAATGCAGCCGTTTGATGCTGCCGTCAGCGCCGTCTATCTGCACGGTGCCGCTGCGGATCGCTGCGTCGAACGGATGTCCGAATACTTCATGCAGCCGGACGACATTCTGATCGACCTGGGCCGTCTGCTCAAGGAACATATCCGCTAACAATCAAAAACGGGACGCTTTGCATCCGCTTACATCTTTTCAGGAGGCGGTTTCGTGCAAAATCTGTCCCGTTTTTTTGTTCCTCGTCGGCTGGCAGTCGTGCTTTGTATCCTGGTGGTCTTTATCGCTGCCATTCTTCTCTGGTATTCCTATCAGACACCGGCGGTTTCGGTCGCTCCCAACCAACAGCTTACTTCTGCGCTGTCCGGTTCGATGCAGGCAAACCTGACCTTTCAGCAGGGAGATTTCTGTGCCAAGGCACAGTTCTCCCAGCGGTACGCCGGCGACTGTTCCTTTGTCTTTGCCTTTCCTTCCTCGCTGGAGGGACTGAAGGTGGAGCTGTCCGACGGCACCCAGACCCTCACCTATCAGGGAATGACCACCGAGCTGCCCGACGATTCGCCCGCCGTTTCGATGACACAGCTGTTTTTGCAGGGGATGCAGCTGCTGCGTGAAAGCCAGGAGCTTGTTTGTGACAAGGATGGCGATGTCACAGTGCTGTCCCTTTCTCAGCAGCAAAGTCCTGTGCTACGTGCCCAGCTGCAATCTTCCGATGGCACGCTGCTCTCTCTTTCCTTGCCGCAGGAGGATTTTTCCGTCAGCGTCAGCTCGTAACCTACATAAAAAAACGCACAGCGAATGGTTTCGCTGTGCGTTTTTTATGTGTGAGATTAGTTTTCTTTTTGTCCGGTCAAAACTTCCATGTTCTGCGGCAAAATCAGGCTGAGAACAATCGAAACAACAAAGACGACTGCTACGCAGTTGGCAGAGAAAACGTCCTGAATGACCTGCGGGAAGATGCGCCAGATGTCCATCTCGCTGGCAGAGGTAAAGCCGATGCCGACTGCCAGAGACAGTGCCACGATGGTGACATTGCGCTGGGAGAATCCAGCTTTGGAGATCATCTGGATACCACTGACCATGATGGTACCGAACATCATCAGGGTACATCCACCCAGAACCGAATCCGGTAGACTTGCAAAGAAGTTGCCCACCGGCGGCAGCAGACCTGCCAGAATCATGCAGACTGCACCGGTCATGATGGTAAAGCGGTTGACAACCTTGGTCATGTTGATCAGTCCGACGTTCTGGCTGAACGAGGTGACCGGAGGACAGCCAAACAGAGCGGACAGAGAGCTTGCATAGCCGTCGCAGGCAAGCGAGCCGGAGATCTCGCGGGTTTCAATCTCGCGTCCCAGACCACCGGAAACCATCGCGGTGGTATCGCCGATGGTCTCTGCCGCCGAAACCATGAAGATAATGGTAACCGAGATAATGGCGCCCACATTAAACTCGGGAACATATGGAATCAGGTGCGGCAGCGAGATAAAGCCGCCGGAGAAGATGGTGGACAGATCGACCATTCCAGTAAACAGAGCAACGATATATCCGACGATCAGACCTGCCAGAACCGAAAGCTGTTTTAAATATCCCTTTGCCAGGATATTGAACACAAGGCAGGTAGCCAGAGTGATGGTACCGAGCAGCAGATTCTGTGCCGAACCGAAGTTTTCGGTGTAACCGCCGCCAAAGGAACGGGTACCAACGGTGAACAGCGAGTAACCGATCGCAGTAACGACCGACGCTGCAACCACCGGAGTGATGATGCGTTTCCAGTATTTTGCAAGCAATCCGAGCGTTCCTTCAATCAGACCGCCGATCAGTACGGAGCCCAACATGGTTGGATAGCCGTAGGTAGCGCCCACATAGCTCAGGATGGTTACAAAGGTGAAGCTGACGCCCATGACGATTGGAAGGCGGGAGCCGATTCTCCAGATTGGATAAAGCTGGATGAGCGTTGCAATACCCGCTACAAACATTGCGTTTTGCAGCAAAATTGCAATCTGTGCGCTGTCCAGTCCAGAGGCTGCACCGATGATGGTGATTGGAGTAAGGTTGGATACGAACATTGCCAGGATGTGCTGGAGTCCAAACGGAATTGCCTTGAGCAGCGGAACCCGTCCGTCCAGCTGATAGATGTTGCTGGTGGATACATTTGTTTTTTCTGCCATAAATCGTTCTCCTTTGTCGTTTTTTCAGAGATACTTGTTATTATACTGCCGATTTCGACCTTTGGCAACTCTGTTGCAAACAATTTGAAAATTTTATGGAATCTTTCTATGAATTCCTGTCCCTTCCAAGATGAAGAACGGTGTATTTTCAAAACCAAAACAGGCTATCCTATACGGACAGCCTGTTTTGGTTTTGTTATTCTTTATTGGAGAGGTGGGAAACAATCACGCCAGTGCACACGACGAGGGTAAATCCAAGATAGACGCCGGTCGCAATGATGCTTCCTTCCGGTTCGGGAAGCCCATTAAAAAATTCCCGAAAGATGGAGATAAAAAACAGTCCTCCTATCACATCTATCAGTCCCCACAAAACTGCCTTGGCAATGCTGTTCAATCCTGTTCCCTCCTTCACTTACTCTAAAAACGCCTAGTGTTCTGCCTTGAGATAGTGGTCAAACCACTCGGTGATCTCTTTGAGGCGGCGGATGCGGTGCTCCGGCTTGCCCGAACGGGACAGCTCGTGGTTTTCGCCGTGGAACAGGCAGATGCGCGACTCGACGCCGTGTACCTTCAGTGCGGAGAACATCTGGTAAGCCTCGACCATCCAGCAACGGTAGTCCTCATCCGAATGGATGAACAGGGTCGGAGTGGTGCACTTGTCAGCATATTTGAGCGGCGAATGCCACCAAGCCTGCTCAAAGTTGTTCCATGCGTCGCCGCCCGCCTGATCCAGTCCAAAGTATGGACCGATGTCCGAGGTGCCTTCCATCGAAATCCAGTTGGAGATGGAACGCTGAGAAGCTGCTGCAGCAAAGCGATGGGTGTGACCGATAATCCAGTTGGTCATAAAGCCGCCGTAGCTGCCGCCGGTGACGCCCACACGGCTCTTGTCGATCTGCGGATAGCTCCACAGAACATAGTCGGTGAACTGCATGATGTCCTCATAGTCCTCCTGACCGTATCTGCCGCGGATGTCAGCAAACTGGTTGCCGCGTCCGTCGCCGCCGCGCGGATTGCAGAAGAATACAAAGTAACCCTGGTTTGCCCAATACTGCATCTCGTGGAAGAAGCAGGTTCCGTACACCGTCTTTGGACCGCCGTGGATGTCCAGAATTGCCGGATAGCTCTTGGTAGAATCGAAGTTTACAGGTTCAAGAACCCAGCCGTCGATCTCGACACCGTCGTTGTTGGTAATGCGCATCATCTTCGGTGTGATGACGCTGCGTCCCTCCAGCGCCTTTTCATTGAGGTGGGTCAGCTGAACTTCCTTGCCGTCCTCCAGGCAATAGATCTCCTGCAAACGATCGCCGCGCATTGCTACGTAGACAACAATCTCGCCCTTGCGGTCCATGCAGTCGACCGAACCTTCATTGGCGGTCAGCGAAACGATGCTGCCTTCCCAGTCAACATGGTTGATCTTCGAGCTGTTGCGGTCGGTGGTGATATAGCTGACGCCGTCTTGCTGTCCAACCAGGTTCTTGCCTGAGCCATAGCGGCAGTCCGAACCGACGCTGCTGTGGAAGGAGCGGTCCGGTGCGCAGACCAGCTGCAAGCTATGAGAAGCTCTATCATAGAGGTAGAGATTGCTGTTTTCATTGATGCCGTAGTTTTTATTTTCGGTCGCAGTGACCACAATCTTATCGCCGGCATAAGCAGCCTGATGGATGTTCCAGCTGCCCAGCGGAATCAGCACGTTGCTCTCTCTGCTGGCGATATCGACCTCGACCAGCTCCTGTTTCAGGCTCTCGACCTCGTTAAATTCACTGCCGCAGTAGACCAGCTTTCTGCCGTCGGACGACAGATCAAAGCTCTCCAGCTGATACATCGGACCGGTCAGCGGTTCCATCTTTCCGCTCTGTGCGCGATAGATATACAGGCGGCCGCGCTTTTTATTGGTGACTCCTGCTCCGTTTCTCCAGAACGGCAGTTCGTCAAACACCTCATAATCCTTTTCCTTGATCCGGCTGGCAAACAGTTTTTCACGTTCCTCACGGCTCATGGTGAAAAAGTCCTCCGGCAGATTGTTGTCATACTCTGCTTCCACCAGATAAGTATCCTTGCTGATCTGCTTGATTGCGTG
This sequence comes from uncultured Negativibacillus sp., assembly GCF_944388365.1. GTDB lineage: Bacteria > Bacillota > Clostridia > Oscillospirales > Ruminococcaceae > Negativibacillus. Next base: position 10,685 of record NZ_CALXIN010000041.1, read on the forward strand.
TACCGGCGCCGGCACGGTCATCTTTTTGACAGCCTCGCCGCCATGCAGCGAAATCTCAAAAAAGTCGGTGTAGCTGTTGTCTGCCTCCTTCTTTTTGCTGTCACGTTTGGAAGCAAAGAGAATGGTATCGTCATCCATCCACAGATAGGAGCGCTCATCCTTCCCTGCCGTCAGCTGGCGGCACTCTTTGGTCTGCAGATCAACAGTCCAGATTCCTCCAACATAACCATCTTTGTCCTCGTTGCTCTTGCTGACAACAAATGCCGCTTTGGCTGCATTTGGACTCAGCTGCAGATTGGACAGAAAGCGAAAATTGATAAACTCATCCAAGCGAATTGGTTCCATAGATGTTTGCACTCCTTTTATATCATTTCAAAAAACGACATTTCCCTTGACGTTTTCTTCATTTTAGCACATTATTTTTCTAATGAAAAGAGATTTTTTGATTCTTTTTCACAAAAATTCTTGACTTTTCTCTATAATTGACTACAATAAAAGGAATAAGTTTTATAAATAAACGACAATAAGGAGATTTTCATGAAAAAAAATGATTTCTTTTCCAATGCCCTGCGGCTGATTCCTCCGATTGTCACCATTATTCTGGTTCTGCTTGCCCTGTGGTTTGGCAGTCAGCTCTCGCTGGAACAGTTGATTTCCTACACACCCTCCCACCTGTTTTTAGCTGCGGCAGCAGTCATTTTTCTTTTTGCCGTCAAAAGCTTATCGGTCGTTTTTCCTCTGTCGGCTTTATACATCCTCTCCAGTTTCTGGTTTGGACCTTGGATCGCCATTCTGGTCAATTATCTGGGACTTGCTGTCTGTATGACGATTCCTTATTGCATCGGACGGATGTTTGGCGGCCATCTTATCGACAAGCTGGTGGAAAAATACCCCAAACTTCTGCGTCTGCAGCAGCTCGGCATCTCCAATCAGGTGATGCTGGCCTATCTGCTGCGGATCGTTTCGGTGCTGCCTGGCGACCTGTGCAGTCTTTTTCTGGGGACCTGCTCGGTCGAGTACAAGCGTTATCTGCTGGGTTCCCTGCTGGGTCTATCTCCGGTGATGATTTTGCATGTCTTATTCGCTGACCTGTTTAAAGACAGCCTGTCCGCGGGTTTTCTTTCTTCTCTCACTCCCGAAAGTCTGGTTGTCATCATCGTTTTAATTATCATTTCGGTGATTTCCTCCATCCTGCTCAACAAAAAATATTCTATCAAAGAGAAATAATTGCACAGCAAGGAGGCGATACAGCTTGGAGCCGAAGAAAAAATGTATTCTCATCAGCGGCACGATGGGAGTAGGAAAAACCAGTGTCTGCAAAGAATTGATGAAGCTGCTCCCACAAAGTGTCTTTCTGGATGGAGACTGGTGCTGGTACAGTCACCCTTTCACCGTCACCGACGCCACCAAAAAGGTGGTGATGGAAAACATCGGCTTTATGCTGCAAAATTTTCTGCGTTGTCCAGATTATCAGAACATTCTGTTTTGCTGGGTGATGGATCATCAGGAGATCATCGACGAGGTGCTTAAACGAATTTCTCCGGCGCTGGAAAATACCTCGGTATACTCGATCAGCCTGATTGCCTCCGAACAGGCACTGACCCAACACCTGCAAAAGGACATCGACAACGGTCTGCGCAGTCCCGATGTCCTCCAGCGCAGTCTGCAACGGCTGCCGCTCTATCAGCAGCTTTCTACCCAAAAGCTGGATATTTCCAACTTAAACGCCCGGCAGGCTGCACAAAAACTGCTGGATATCATCGCTGAAAAGTAAAAATGCGGTTCAGAATCGGATTCTGAACCGCATTTCTTTTTATAATTTGTAAGGGGTTTGATAAAAGCATTGGTATCATTTTCTGAAAAATACGTTGCAGGATTTTGCTGATTCTAAGCAAAATCAGTAAAGCCCTGGATAAAAAATACCCTCGGACCAATGATCATGAGAAAATCTGACGGAACATTTGGATTAGAGAAAGAATGGTGTTGTCGTCGCTGTTGCGATCATAGAAATACCCGCAAATGCCATGCAAGCTGCCATCAGCATTGCAAACACCTTTTGTTCACGCTTCATAATTTCCCCTCCAAATACTACATACTTTTTATGTAAATTATTATATACTTTTTTCTTGACAGATGCAATATTCCTTTAAGCTAAAAAAAATTGGCAGAAGTAGTTACTTCTGCCAATTTTATGTTTAAAGTCGCGATACTAATGATTTGAGATAATCGTGGAACTGATCCTTGACCTCAGGATGCTGCAATGCAACTTCGACGATCGCCTGCAAAATGCCGAATTTATTGCCCATATCATAGCGGGTACCGGTGTACTCCACACCCACCATACCGCTGGTCTGTGCCAATACCTTCATGGCATCGGTCAGCTGAATCTCTCCGCCGGCGCCTGGTTTGGTGCGCTCCAGAATTGGAAAGATCTCCGGCGGCAGCACTACTCTGCCCAGAATCGAATAGTTGGACAGTACCTCGGTCAGCGAAGGTTTTTCGATCATGTCGGTCAGACGGAACACCCGATCTTTTCCCTCGATTGGCTCCAGTGCAAGAGAACAGTATTTGCTGATGTCCTCCATCGGCACCGGTTTGATTCCTGCAACACCTACGCCATATTCCTCATATGCCTCGCACAGCTCCCGACAGGCTGGACGCTCACCATTTAAAATGACGTCGTCTCCGTACAGCACGGCAAAAGGTTCATTTCCTACAAAGGCTTTGGCACACAATACGGCATGACCCAAACCTTTTGTCTCCTTCTGGCGCACATACTGGATGTTTGCCATGTGGGAAATCGCCACCATCTGATCGTACACTTCCTGCTTTTTGCTGGCAAGCAGCCGCGCTTCCAGCTCGGGGTTTCGGTCAAAATGGTCCTCTACCGTTGTTTTTCCGCGGCTGGTGATGATGAGTATGTCTTCGATTCCGCTCTTGACGGCCTCTTCAACGATGTACTGAATCGCCGGCTTGTCCACAATGGGAAGCATTTCCTTCGGCATGGATTTGGATGCGGGCAGGACACGGGTTCCCAGACCCGCCGCGGGAATCACTGCTTTTTTAATTTTCATATATATCCTCCTGCAGGCGCCTTGCTCTGTGCGCCCATCATAAAAACGGGAACTTCGCTGTATCTTCTGCAAAAGAGATCCTGAAATATCAAATCATCGACCTATTTTTCCAGAGCTGCTCGGACGGCGTTGCTGACAAACTTGATGTCCTCCTCATTGAGGTATGGATGCATCGGCAGCGAAACAACCCGCTCGCACAGTGCCTCACTGACAGGGAGATCACCCTGCTGGTATCCAAGCGCTGCAAATGCGCCCTGCAGGTGCATCGGCTTTGGATAGTAAACCATTGTTGGAATACCCTGTTCCTTCAGCTCCTGCTGGAGATATGCACGCTGTTCGGCACTGTCCAGAATCAGCGTATACTGTGCCCAGCTGGAGTAAAATCCCTCCGGTACGACCGGTGTTTTGACAATATCGCCCAGATGTTCGGTGTAGCTTTTTGCTGCACGATTGACTGCATCCAGCTCATATTCCTGAAATGCTTTCAGTTTTACCTGCAATACTGCCGCCTGAATGGTATCCAGACGGGAGTTGATGCCAAGGCGGATGTTGTCATATTTGCTGGACGGGCTCTTGCCGTGAACGCGCAGTGAACGCAGCAGCTCCGCGGTCTGGTCGTCGTTGGTGAACACTGCACCACCGTCGCCGTAACAACCCAGCGGTTTTGCAGGGAAGAACGAAGTAGCAGCAGCATCGCCAAAGCTGCATGCTACACGGTCGCCAATTCGTCCGCCAAAGCCCTGAGCAGCATCCTCCAGCAGCAGCAGATCATATTTTTTGCAGACTGCCTCGATCTTTGGATAGTCTGCCGGCTGTCCGAACAGATCCACAGCGATAACGGCACGAGGACACAGTTTACCCTCCTCCTTTACCTTGAGGATGGCCTGTTCCAGCTTGTCTGCATCCAGATTGAAGGTGTGCTCATCCACATCGACAAAGACCGGTGTAGCTCCTTCAAAGGCAATGACCTCTGCGCTTGCAAAGAAGGTAAACGCCGGAACAAAAACAGCATCTCCTTCTTTGATGTCCCACGCCATCATCATCAGGGTGAGTGCATCGGTTCCGTTTCCACAGGTGACACAGTGTTTGACACCTACATAGTCAGCCAGCTGCTGCTCCAGCTCGGTGACCTGTTTGCCGCTGATAAAGTTGCAGTTTTGAGCAACCTCCAGCATCGCTGCATCCATCTGTGGTTTTAACACCTGATACTGTCTTTTCAGATCTCGAAATTCCATAGGGGTTTCCCCTCCTTTTATCTTAAACGATTGCTGCTATTCTTTTACTTCAACCAGTCCACATTCTGCTTTGTGGTATTTTCTGCCGCAGTCGGGACAGACAAGGTCCTCGCCCAGCACCTTGCCGCACTCGCACGCCCAGCCGATCTGCCGCGCCGGAACACCCGCCATCAGCGCATGGTCAGGCACATCCTTGGTGACCACTGCGCCCGAGCCGATCAGCGCCCATCGGCCGATGGTATGACCACAGACAACGGTGGCATTGGCGCCGATGGTCGCACCCTGTTTTACCAGCGTTTTTTTATATCCGGCAGAACCTTTTGGGTATTTTGCACGCGGCGTCAGATCGTTGGTAAACACCATCGACGGTCCGCAGAACACCCAGTCCTCCAGTTCCACACCCTCGTAGATTGAGACGTTGTTCTGCACCTTGACGCCGTTTCCGATGCGGACATTGTTGGAAACGTTGACGTTCTGTCCAAAGGAACATCCCTCACCGATGACCGCGCCGCGCTGGATGTGACAAAAATGCCAGATTTTTGTATTCTTCCCAATCTGAACACCCTCGTCAATATAACTGCTTTCATGTACAAAATAGTCCGGCATGGGAATCGCTCCTTTATCAAAATTCTTTCCACCATAAAAAGTCAGGGTGGAGGGCAATGTTGGGCAATGATTTACTTTCTGCTCAAAACAGGCTTTGTTTTCATTGCCCCCGAGAATGTCGCTTTGCTCCATTCTCCCAACCATCATCTTTT
>NZ_CALXIN010000042.1 GCF_944388365.1 uncultured Negativibacillus sp.
TTTTTTTGATTGGAGGTGATCTTCTGCTGTTCTGGTTTGGACTGCTCATCGGGCTGCTCAACGGCTTTTTTGGCTCCGGCGGCGGGATTCTGGCGGTCGCATTGCTTGAAAAAAAGGGACTTTCTTCTCGTCAGTCCCATGCCACCAGCCTTGCACTGATCCTTCCGCTGTCACTGGTCAGCCTGGTTGTCTATGGACTGCACGGCAACCTGCAGATCGGGCAGGCACTTCCCTTCGTTGTTCCTGCCCTGCTCGGATCGGTATGCGGCTCCTGGTGCCTGCAAAAAATACCTGTCACCGCACTCAAGCTGTTGTTTTCGCTCGTAATTTTGTACAGCGCTGTGCGGATTCTGATTCGCTGAGGAGGAATGTTATGTCGGTTTCTCTGTTCTCTCTGGCAGCTGTCTTTGCCGCCTCGGTGGTCGCCTCGATGGGCCTTGGCGGCGGAACGGTGCTTCTGTTATACCTTTCGTTTTTCTCCACGCTCAGCCAGCCACAGATGCAGTCGCTCAACCTTCTGCTCTTTGTTCCCACTGCGGCACTTTCGCTCTGGCTGCATCGCAAGCACGGACTGGTCGAGCTGTCGCTGCTCCCTGGCTGCATTGCCGGCGGCGTTCTCGGCGGCATTCTGGGCAGCCTGCTGTCCAATCGTCTGGACCCTGCATTGCTTCAAAAAGCCTTCGGCGTCTTTCTGCTGCTGATCGGTCTGCGCGAATTGACAGGCGTTATGAAACCACTTTATAAAAAATTTCGCCATCGGGCATAAAAGGCAATGGACGGTACAAAATACAGTCAGAGGAAATCATCTTACCTATGGAAAGGATTGAATACCATGAGCAACGGATTCCAGAAATTTATCTCCGGCAAGGGATTTTATCTTGCCCTGGCCGTCTGTCTGGCAGGCGCAGGCGCTGCAGCCTGGGTCGCCGTCGACAAAACCATTGAAAATATCGAAGCAACCCCTTTAAACCAAACTCCACAGGCACAGCAGGAAGAAATCGACACCCAGCCTGCGGAGCAAAAGGTGGACAATGTGCCGCAGGAGGACAGTTCCTCGGCTTCGCTGGCCGATCAGCTGGACGAAACCTTCCAGTCAGAAACCTCCGACCCAGAACCAGAGGCCTCTTCTCAGACTTCTTCACAGCAGCAGCCTTCCTCTGCGGATGCCGAGCCTTCCTCTGCGCAGCCGGCATCGTCCGAAACGCAGCAGCCTTCCGCCGAAGCTTCCACGCAGCCCGAAGAGCCGTCTGTCTCCGCCGATTTTGCTCTGAGCCTGCCGGTCAGCGGCGCAGAAATTACCCCTTTCAGCGGTGACATGCTGGTCAAAAACGAAACGCTGGGCGACTGGCGCACCCACAACGGCCTGGACATCAGCGCTGCATTGGGCACCTCGGTGCTGTCAGCCTGTGACGGAACGGTCACCGACATCCGCAATGACCCGATGTGGGGCAACGTTGTCGAGGTAAGTTCCGGTGATTATGTGCTGACCTACGCCGGTCTTGGTGACGACGTTCTGGTGGAAGAACAGGCCACCGTCACTGCCGGACAGCCTATCGGTTCGGTCGGCGAAATTCCATGTGAACTCTCGTTGGAGCCGCATCTGCATTTTGACGTCAAACAAAACGGTGAATATGTCGATCCGGCCTCCCTTGTCGAATAAACACCCCTCCTCTCAAAACAAACAGCCCATTCCCTGTTGGGAATGGGCTGTTTGTTTTTTATTTCAGCTGTTAGCCTTCAACGCTTGCATTGTATGCGATTGGATTGGAATGAGTGCTGATTGTGGTCGAAGGTGTGCCCTCCGATACCAGTTTTGCCATGACGACAAAGCGCTGATTTTCAGTGTTGCCGTACATTCTGGTACAGGTGGACAGGGTCAGGATGTGGTCCTCGGTGGTTACCGGTACATTGTAGTTGGACTGGCTCTTTGCCTTTGCCTCTGCAATGACCTTCTGGAAGTCCTCCTGGCTCATATTTGCATAGTTATACTCGAATGCCAGATCGGTATAGAACGCTGCAAATACCTGGAACACATAGTCCTTCTCGGTGGTGGAGAAGTAGATAAACGGATTTTCCTGTGCAAAATCGGTATAGTGATAGCTCATCACCTGCGCAAACATGGTGTCGTTGCTCTGCATGTTCTCCATGGTGCGAGGAGTGTAAATGTTGTGCCAGTTATGTCCGTACAGGATGGTGTTGGAAGACAGTTCTGGGAAGGTACACTCATAGTCCGCCCAGATAACGCCGTCCTTGCTGTAATTCTTGTCGTAACCCAGTGCTTCATAGTAAGCATAGTTTTCGCGGCCTGCTTTGTAAACAACAGCATAGTCGACGTTGGTGTTTGGAATTCTGATCCAACCGATGGTATCATCGTTGGTGGATGCCTTAAAATCTGCCGCCTTCTGTGCAAGGGACTCGGTCTCCAGTGTTGCTGCTACATTTGCATTTTTTCCATCACCGGAGGATTCCAGTGTTCCGGTCAGCTGATTGATCGCTACCAGGTCCACCAGCTGTGTCACTGTCGGCACCTTCTGGCCTTTGGCACTGAGGATAACATCCTCCATCGCCTGTTCTTCCTCCGAAACCGGCTGGGTGTTTGCCGGATAGGAGATGCCCGAAGCAGCGACCGGTTCCTTGGTTTCGCCGCCCTGCTCTCCGCCTTTCAGGAAGAACCACGCACCTCCTGCGATCAGCGCAACGACGATAACGCCGCCGATGATCAGTGGGAGCTTGGAGGAAGAGCCCGATGCCCCTCTGTTGGTTTTGTTGCTGCCGGATTGTCCGATTCTATCTTTCATACATCTTCATCCCTTACATCTTTATTTTTTGAGCTGTTTATTAATCTGAGAAGATTTGTTTTTGGCTGTGTCCATATTCGGCACAGCTATTCCCGCTTATTATACCATAAAAAAGTACGTTTGTGGAAGAAGGGGCAAAAAAATTTAAAGAATCATTCATATAAATTTGGTCCCCATCTTTGTTGAAAACACAGAAAAGGACCGCTTTCCAGAGAAATCGCGGTCCTTTTCTGTGTTTTATTACATGGTTGTGATCTTATGTGGAGAATAGGTTTCCAGTGCCTGCTCGTTGAGGGTAAAGCCTTCTCCCTGTGCCAGCTGCTGCATCTCCTGAGAAAATTCCTCGTCCTTGATGGCATGGCGAATCATATCGACTACAAACTCATAATCGGTCGGGTCTGCATTGATGTCGGTAGTTGCACCAACGGCCAGCATGGTCTGTGCTTCAATGAAGATGACCTCTCCCTGTTTTGCATTCTTCAGCGCAGTGATGACTTCGCTGTTGAGAGTGGTGGTTGCTGTATCCAGCAGACGGTAATTGGAGGAGCTCATATCATAGCTCTCGTCCTTTTCACCGGTCTCAGGGTCGATGCTCTTGTACTCATTGAGTACCTCATCCCAGCTCTTTCCTTCTGCTGCGCCCTGCTGAGCCTGCTGATACAGTTTCTCTGCTTCTGCTCTGGTCTGTTCAAGCTGTTCCTGATACTCCTGTTTTTCTTCTTCGGAGGCATCGGAAGCCAGTTCATCCGGCAGCTGGAAGCCTTCTACTGCCATCTTGATGTAGTTGTCCTCATAGTACTGGCGAAGCTCTTCCTCTGGAATCTCCTCGGTTCCGCCTTCACCGTACAGCGCATTGAACAGATCCACCTTCATGTAGGTCAGCTGATACATCATTTCCAGATCTTCCTGGGTGATGTTGTTCTTCTTCAGATTTTCCTGTGCCTGCTGATAGTAGGAAGCTGCCTTGGACTCACAGGTAGCCAGCTCCTGCTCGGACAGCTCCAGACCCATCTCCTCAAATTTTGCGTAGATGCCCATGTTTTCATAGACGGTCTTGAGGCTTTCGTCGATGATCCACTGCGATGCATCCTTGCCTTCCACTGTCTGGGACAGTACATCTGCGTCTTTGTCCTCCACCATCGCGCTGGCAACATAATAGTTTTCCAGCAGGCTGTTGACATACACACCCACCGGCATGGTCAGCTCTCCGCTTTTCATGATCCAGTCGCTATCAGAGCCGCATCCTGCCAGCGAAAGCACCATCGCTCCCGTCAGCAGTACAGCAGCACATTTCTTTAACAAATTCATCCGGTTTTCCTCCCTAGATTTTCAGTTTCTGCGCAAGACTCCTTCTCTGCGCAAATTCCCTGTTATTATACACCCACAAGCTACAAAAGTCATGAACGGACTGAAAACAAGCTTCTGGTTCTATTTTCCGGCGGTCAGATTTTCTCCGGCCATGATTCCCAGCGCCAGACGCATGGTGTCCAGCGGTTTTTCGCCCTTGGCCACCTTGACGGTCAGATAAGGCTTGGTACCGGCATTGAGCATTACTCTGCCCTTGAGCGCCGATGCCAGACGGCTGGCCTTCTCCATATCCACCACCTCAGGATAGAGCAGCAGGCTGTCTGCCCGCTGAGAAATTTCCTTGATGCCCTGGGCAGCGGCGGTGTTTCTCAGCAGAGAAACGTCGATCAGTCCCTTGACTGCTTCCGGCGGATCGCCGAAGCGGTCGATCAGCTCGTCGGTGATGTCCAGTGCATCTCCTTCATTCTCGATCGAAGCAATCTTCTTGTAGATATCAATGCGCTGCGACAAGCTCTCGATATAATCCTCAGGGATATGCGCACCGATGCGGATATCCACCAGACACTCGGTGGTCTGGGTATCCGGCTTTTCGCCCTTGGCAATCGCTACGGCGTCGGAGAGCATCTTCAGATACATCTCATAACCGACCGCTTCCATGTGACCGTGCTGCTGCGCTCCCAGAATGTTGCCTGCGCCGCGGATCTCCAGGTCGCGCATTGCAATGCGGAAACCGGAGCCGAAGGTGGTAAACTCGCGGATAGCCTCCAGTCGCTTGGTCGCAACGTCGGTCAGTGCCTTGCCCTTTGTCACCGTCAGATAGGCAAAAGCGCGACGGCTGGAACGTCCCACACGTCCGCGAATCTGATACAGCTGGGACAGTCCCAGCCGGTCGGCATCCTCGATGATAAGTGTATTGCAGTTGGAAACGTCCACACCGGTTTCGATGATGGTGGTGCAGACCAGAATGTCGATCTCATGGTCGATCAACCGCTTCCATACCTTGGAGAGCTGCTCCTCGCTCATCTTGCCGTGGGCAACAACAACCACCGCATCGGGGAGGTAGTGCTGGATGGTAGCGGCACAGCGGTCGATGGTTTCAACGCGATTGTGCAGATAGAACACCTGTCCGCCGCGGCGAAGCTCCTTGTTCATCGCCTGGGTCAGGATTCCCCAGTCATGCTCCATGACGTAGGTCTGTACCGGCTGACGGTCCTGCGGCGCCTCCTCGATGGTAGACATGTCGCGGATGCCTGACATCGCCATATTCAGTGTCCTTGGAATTGGTGTCGCCGACAAGGTCAGCACATCGACGTTGCTGCGCATCTCCTTAAAGGTCTCCTTGTGTTTGACGCCGAAGCGCTGTTCCTCGTCGATGATGCACAGTCCCAGATCCTTAAACTTGACATCCTTCTGTACCAGACGATGGGTACCCACCACAATGTCGATTTCTCCGCGGCGCAGTTCCTCCAGCACCTGCTCCTGCTCCCTTGGAGTGCGGAACCTTGACAGGATATCCACCTTGATCGGGAAGCCTTCCATGCGCTTGCGGAAGGTCTGATAGTGCTGCCATGCCAGAATGGTGGTAGGCACCAATACGGCACACTGCTTGCCGTCCATCACACACTTGAAGGCTGCACGAATCGCGACCTCGGTCTTGCCAAAGCCGACGTCTCCGCACAATAACCGGTCCATCGGCACCGGCTTTTCCATGTCGTCCTTGATCTCCTGAATACACCGCAGCTGGTCGTCAGTTTCATCATAGGGGAAGCGTCGTTCAAAGTCGTTCTGCCAGTCGGTGTCCTGTCCAAAGGCATAGCCTTTAGAGGCCGCACGCTGCGCATACAGTTTGATGAGCTCGTCAGCCATATCTTTGACCGCCTTTTTGACGCGGGCACGGGTCTTTGCCCACTCGGCGGAGTTGAGCTTATTCAGTTTGACGATGCTGTCCTCTTTTGCACCGACATATCGGGTCACCAGGTCGAGCTGGTTGACCGGCACAAACAGCATATCGCTGCCGGCATAACGGATTTTAATATAGTCCTTGACCACGCCATGAATATCCCGCTTGACAATTCCCTCAAAGATGCCGATACCGTGGGAAACATGAACCACATAATCTCCCACATTCAAGTCGGAGATATTCTTGATGTTGACGCCCTTTTTCTGCTTGGACAGCTTCTTTTTTCCGCTGGCTGTACGGGTATGGCTGAGCACGGCAAGCTTCAGCTGCGGATATTCCATTCCCGCCGACAGCGTGCCCTCCACCACCGAAACCGTTCCAGGTACGATGGCGGACACATCCTGCACCAGCTGCGCCGAAAAGTCGTGCTGCAAATCGGAAACCAGCGCCTGTGCGCCTCTCGGCGTTCCTGCAAAGATGACACAGGCAAAGCCTGTTTTCATATAATCTTCGACATCGTCCTTGAGGATGGCATATTCACCGCTCCAGGTGGAAAGCTGCGACGCCGTCACCTGTACCAGTTCCTTGACCGGCACCTCGCTCAGAGAGCGGGTAAAGGTGTCCATCAACACACCGGAATGGGTGGTCAATCCGCGGCACAGGTCGGTAAAATCATCATAAAACACGCTGCATCCGCGAAACAGTACGCCGTCCTCCAACAGCAGTTTGACGTCCTCATGATGCTGTGCCATCGCATTGCCAAAGTTTTCTCTGCACGAAACCGGCTCGCACAAAAAGGTCATGGCTTCCTTCTCATAATAGTCGAGGATGGTCGCCGGCTGATACAGAATCGGCAGGTAGCGGTCGATGCTCACCGGATTTAAACCGCCTTCCAGCCGTTCAATGTCCTTTTCCAGATGCTCCTTGACCTTCAGTCCCACCTTGCCCTTCTGTTCTTCCGCCTTTGTTCTCAGCAGCTTTACAAGCTGTTCAGGGCTGTCAAACAGTACCTCTCTTGCCGGAGGCAGGGTGACTCGCTCGATCGCATCCTGACGGCGCTGGGTATCCACCTGGAAGGTGGACATCGTGTCGATGCTGTCATCCCAAAACTCGATGCGCACCGGTTCGCTGCGGTCGGGTGGAAAGACATCCAGAATACCGCCGCGGCGCGCAAACTGACAGATACCCTCGACCTGATCGCGGCGCTGGTAGCCCATCGCCACCAGTTGCTTGACGATCTGGTCGGCATCGTACAATTCATCCTGGTCGATGGTCAGAATCGACTGCCGGAGTTTCTCCTCCGGCAGCGTGCGCTCACAGGCCGACTCCACCGACGCAACAACAACCCTTGCCTCCTTGCGCACCAATGCACTGAGCACGCCCAGACGCTGATGCTCAAATTCGCCCGAGGCACCGTCCACATCCAGCAGTACATAATCCCTTGCCGGAAAATGCAGCACCTTTTCTCCCAGCAGAGTGGACAGGTCCGCTGCAAAGCGGATTGCAGTGCTCTCGTCAGGAACAACGACCAGCGCACGACGGTCCAGTTCACTGACCAGCGACGCAATCATGTGCGTTTTGTGCGACGCAGCTGTTCCCACCACCGAAACCGGCGTGCGCCCATTGGTCAGCGCATCGGAGAGCTGACGATATTCCATCATCCCATTCATCAGAGATAAAAACTGTTTCATTTCTTTTCACCCGCCTTTTTATCAATTTTTTCAAATGTTAGTTAAAGAGATTCATTGCGCGGTCGATATTTCCCTTGACAATCTCTCTGACCGCCTCATAACTTTTGTCAAACACACCGTCGAGTACCTTGAGGTCCTCCTCGGAAAAATGTCCCAGCACCCAGGCTGCCAGATCGTAGTCGGGATGCGGCTTTTTGCCCACGCCGATCTTGATGCGCGGGAACTGGTCGCTGCCGTTTAAATAGATGATGCTCTTGATGCCGTTGTGTCCGCCATCGCTTCCCTTGCGGCGGATGCGCATTTTGCCTACATCCAGCGACACATCGTCAAAGATGACGATGATCTTTTCCGGCGGGATTTTATAAAAGGCGCTGGCTTCGCGAACGGCCTCACCGGAGTTGTTCATATAGGTAGATGGCTTTAACAGCATCACCTTTTTGCCTTCAATTTCGCACATGCCATACAGCGATTTGAATTTCAGCTGGTTGATTCGGCAGCCGTTTTTTTCTGCGATGCGGTCCACTGCCATAAATCCGGCATTGTGGCGGGTGGTATCATACTTTGGTTCTGGGTTTCCCAGTCCTACCACCAGAAATTCCGGTGTTCCGGTCACTGCCTGTTTGCTGTTTAATGTTTTGAGCTTTTCAAAAATATCGTACATACAAACGCTTCCTTTCTCTGTTCTGACCTCTTTCTTCGGAGGTCGGCAACAGGGCAGGACAACCACAGACCCCCATCTGCTGATAGGGGCCTGTGGCCGGCCTGCCCACTTGTTCTATTTTCCTCTCACAACATGCTGTTTTCCAAACAGAGCTATCTGGGGAGCTGGGACAATCCTTCCTTCAGCACCCGCATAATATCTGCCGAACATCACGTTCCCTTTGGATTTTTGTTTTTGCAGTCACAGTGGGTCATCGCTCCTGTCATCCGCTTGACGTCGCGCAGTGTGCGTGCTCCCTGTGCAATCGCTTCCAGGATATCCTCCCTTGTGACCTCATCACAATAGCAAATATACTCTTTCAAACTCTCTCGTTCCTTTTCCCATCAAACCTTGGCGATCTGCCGTCTTCATCATACACCTTCTGCAAAATCGCCGCAACAGCTGTTTTTGTCGCATTTTCCCCTTTACGCCGGAAAAGGGCAGGTAATGCTACCTGCCCTTTTATTTTTGCCGTCGATAAAACGATTAAACAAACAGAGGAGAAACTGGTTTGTCCTGATAGATTCTCTCGATTGCTTCTGCAAAGACCGGAGCAACCGGCAGCTGAGTGATCTTGCTGCAGTTGCAGTTCTCTGGCAGCGGAATGGTATCCAGCAGAACAACCTCTTTGAGTGCGCTCTTTTCGATTCTTTCCAGTGCCGGACCGGACAGAACACCGTGAGTTGCACAGGCGATAACTTCTTTTGCACCGCCGATTTCAACCAGTGCGTTTGCTGCATTGCACAGGGTTCCTGCGGTATCGATCATATCGTCAACGATGATGACCTTTCTGTCACGAACATCACCGATGATGTTCATAACTTCGCAGACGTTTGCCTTTGGTCTTCTCTTGTCGATGATTGCCAGCGGAACATCGCAGCGTTCAGCAAACTTTCTTGCTCTTGTTACAGAACCAAGGTCTGGAGAAACAACGGTGTAGATCGAATGCTCGTCGCCGATCTTCTCGATGAAGTGTGGGATCATGATCGGCACGCCCAGCAGGTGGTCAACCGGAATGTCGAAGAAGCCCTGGATCTGTGCTGCATGCAGGTCCATGGTCAGAACGCGGTCAGCACCGGCAGCAGTGATCAGGTCTGCAACCAGCTTTGCAGAGATCGGATCTCTTGCCTTTGCTTTTCTGTCCTGTCTTGCATAACCAAAGTATGGCATAACTGCGGTAACACGACCAGCGGATGCACGTTTGAAAGCATCAATCATGATGAGCAGTTCCATCAGATTGTCGTTAACTGGTGTGCAGGTAGACTGTACTACGAAAACATCCGAACCACGAACGGATTCCTGGATGGAGACAGCGATCTCGCCGTCAGAAAATGTTTTTACTTCGCTTTTGCCTACCGGAAGACCCAGACAAGCCGCAATTTCAGCCGCTACTTTCGGATTGGAATTAGCAGTGAAGATTTTGATATCCTTACCATGCAAATTCATTTCTTTTTTGACTCCCCTTACTTTTCTCGGCAGAGTATTCTCCGCCCACCTTTTCATCCTCTTTAGACTCTCTAAAGAATATCCGGCGTTATGCCGTTAAACAGTCCGTCTGCATCGGAATACCGACACCAGGGACTGTACGATACAAAATAAAATTTACTTTTTCTCTCCGGCCTTTTCTTCCAGCTGTTTTTCACGATACTGGGCTGCCCAGCCTGGTTTGTTTACCTGGCGTGCGCGTGCAATCGCCAGATCCTGTGCACCGACATCGCCGGTGATGGTGGAGCCGGCGGCAATGTAGGCGTTTTCTCCCACATGAACCGGCGAAACAAGGTTTGTGTTGCAGCCGATAAAGGCGTGATCGTCGACGGTGCTTCTGAATTTGCGGTAGCCGTTATAGTTGACGGTGACCACACCGCAGCCGACATTGATGTGCGAACCAAAGTCGGAATCGCCGATATAGGTCAGATGTGCCACACTGGTCTTTTCGCCCAATGTGGAGTTTTTAATTTCGACAAAGTTGCCGATCTTGACTCCGTCTGCCAGCACACTGTTCGGGCGCAGATGGCTGTTTGGACCGATGCGCACGCCGTTGCCCACCTTCGACTGTTCAATCAGCGAAGAATGAATCTGGCATCCGTCCCCGATCTGGCTGTTTTCGATGATGGTGTTCGGACCGATCACACAGTCCTCTCCGATCACGACTGCACCTTTGAGCTGGGTTCCTGGAGCGATGGTGGTGTCTCTGCCGACTACAGCGTCCGGCGAGATCACAATTCCATCCATACAATAGAAGTTTACACCATCTTCCAAAAGTCTGTCAACCACAATTTTGTTGGCGATTTCATTTAATCTTAACAATCCGGCTCTGTCGTTTGCTCCCAGCACCAGATTTTGATCCTCACAGCAGCAGGCCTCTACCTTTTTACCCTGTTCAAACGCAATTTTAACGGTATCGGTCAGGTAGTATTCGTGCTGGCTGTTGTTGCAGTCGATTTTGGTCAGTGCATCCTGCAAAAATGCCGCCGAGAACCAGTATGCACCGGAATTGACCTCGCTGATCTTCTTCTGCTGACAGTCTGCATCTCTGTCCTCCACAATACCGACGACCTGTCCATCCTCACGCACAATTCTGCCGTAGCCATCAGGTTTATCCAGGTTCGCGGTGACCACCGTGACCGCCGCCTGCTGTCTGCGGTGCTGCTCCAAAGACTGGGTGAGCACTGCATCGCTGACAAATGGTGCATCCGCATTGAGCACCGCGATATCACAGTCGATATTCTCCGCGATAAAATCGCTTGCCATCATGACAGCGTGGCCTGTTCCCTTGCGCTGTGCCTGCTCAACAGTAATACATCCCTCCGGCAGCACCTTCTGAATATGCTCTCCGCCTTCGCCGATTACGACACAGATCTTTTCGATGCCCGCCTTTTTGCACCAGTCGGTCACCCAGCAGATCATCGGCTTAAACAGCACTTCACACATTGCTTTGGGGTATTTTGATTTCATTCTGGCGCCCTGTCCTGCTGCCAGAATAATTGCACAACTTTTTTGCATTGTTAATCACTCCCATCCGGTTTCAATATTGTACACGGTCTGCTCTTCTCCTGTCCTATATTATAAAATCCACCGTCAAAAAATTCAAGCTGAACAGCGAATTCCAGAGGCTGTTATAATTTTGTATAAAATTTTTCCATCGCTTTTGTCCACTTCGACGTGGTTTCCAGATGGTTTAGTCGTTTTGATAAAAATTTGTCAATATATTGGTCCTGAATCCCAAGTTTTTAATCAGGAAGGTTCTTTTTGTATAAAAAAACATCCGAATTTTTTTATGTAAATTTTATAAAAGAAGTCTGGTATTGTGAAATTTTATTTGATATAATATTGGAAAAGGCAGGTTGTATGTCTTTTCGGATCATTTTGTTCATACAACAAAACTGTATGTTCATAAAACTGTACTTTATTTTTGGGAGGTAGCCTGAATTGAATAAGAAATTTGTTTATGCCTTCTCTGAAGGCAACGCAAAAATGCGTGAGCTGCTCGGCGGCAAAGGTGCAAACCTTGCAGAAATGACCGTTCTGGGAATGCCTGTTCCACAGGGCTTCACTATCACTACCGAAGCTTGCACCCAGTATTATGAAGATGGCAAACAGATCAACCCTGAGATTGAAGAACAGATCTTTGAATATCTGGGCAAACTCGAAGAAATCGCCGGCAAAAAATTCGGTGATGTCAACAACCCTCTGCTGGTATCGGTTCGTTCCGGTGCAAGAGCTTCCATGCCTGGTATGATGGACACCATCCTCAACCTGGGCCTGAATGACGAAGTTGTTGAGGGCTTTGCAAAACTGACAGACAACGAGCGTTTTGCCTACGATTCCTACCGCCGTTTCATCCAGATGTACTCCGACGTTGTAATGGAAGTTCCAAAACACAACTTCGAGGTAATCATCGACGAGATGAAAGCTGCAAAAGGCGTTAAACTGGATACCGAACTGGATGCAGATGACCTCAAAGAGATGGTTGTCAGATTCAAAGCCTACTACAAAGAGCAGAAAGGCACCGACTTCCCACAGGATCCAAAAGAACAACTGATGGGCGCTGTCAAAGCTGTATTCCGCTCCTGGGATAACCCACGTGCAATCTACTACAGAAGAATGAACGACATCCCATCCTCCTGGGGCACCGCTGTTAACGTACAGATGATGGTATTCGGCAATACCGGCAACACCTCCGGTACCGGCGTAGCCTTCACCCGTGACCCAGCAACCGGCGAAAACAAACTGTTCGGCGAGTTCCTTGTCAATGCACAGGGCGAGGACGTTGTTGCCGGCGTACGTACCCCACAGCACATTGATGAACTTAAGGACATCATGCCGGAAGTTTACAACCAGTTCTGTGAGGTTGCTCATAACCTGGAAACCCACTACAGAGATATGCAGGATATGGAGTTCACCATCGAAAACGGCAAACTCTATATGCTCCAGACCAGAAATGGTAAGAGAACTGCTACCGCTGCTATCAAGATTGCCTGCGACCTCGTTGACGAAGGCATGATTACAAAAGAAGAAGCTGTCTGCATGGTAGAGCCAAAACAGCTGGATGCTCTGCTCCACCCACAGTTTGATGCAAAAGCTCTGAAAGCTGCCAAAGAGATCGGCACCGGTCTGGCTGCTTCCCCAGGTGCTGCTTGCGGTAAAGTTGTATTTACTGCTGAAGAAGCAACCGAAGAAGGCAAGAAAGGTGAGAAGGTTGTTCTGGTTCGTCTGGAGACCTCTCCTGAAGATATCGAAGGTATGAACTATGCACAGGGCATCCTGACCGTTCGCGGCGGTATGACCTCTCACGCAGCAGTTGTTGCTCGTGGTATGGGTACCTGCTGTGTATCCGGCTGCGGCGACATCGTAATGCACGATGAAGATGGTTACTTCGAGCTGGGCGGCAAGAAGATCTGCCGCGGCGATTACATCTCCCTGGATGGCTCCACCGGTAAGATCTACGCAGAAGCAATTCCAACCGTTGCTGCTTCCGTTTCCGGCGACTTTGGCCGTCTGATGGGCTGGGCTGATGAAGCAAGACAGCTGCAGGTTCGCACCAATGCAGATACTCCAAAGGATGCTGCACAGGCTCTTGCTTTTGGCGCTCAGGGTATCGGTCTTTGCCGTACCGAACATATGTTCTTTGACGGTGTCAGAATCAAAGCAGTTCGTGAAATGATCCTCTCCAAGACAGAGGAACAGAGAAGAACCGCTCTTGCAAAACTGCTCCCCATGCAGCAGGGCGACTTTGAGGCGATCTACGAGGCAATGCAGGGACTTCCTGTTACCATCCGCTTCCTCGATCCACCGCTCCACGAGTTTGTTCCACACACCGAAGCTGAGGTAAAAGAACTGTCCGAAGAGATGAACATCTCCGTTGAAGAGATCAACAATGTTATCGCTTCCCTGCACGAGTTTAACCCAATGATGGGTCACCGCGGCTGCCGTCTGGCTGTTTCCTATCCAGAAATTGCTGAGATGCAGACCACCGCTGTTATCCGTGCAGCGATCAATGTCAGCAAGAAACATCCTGACTGGGAGATCGTTCCAGAAATCATGATCCCACTGGTCGGCGAAGTAAAAGAGCTGGCTTACGTTAAATCCATCGTCTGCAAGGTTGCTGACGAAATCATCGCTCAGGAAGGTGTCAACCTCCATTACAAAGTTGGTACCATGATCGAGATTCCTCGTGCAGCTGTTACCGCTGATGAGATTGCAAAAGAAGCTGAATTCTTCTCCTTCGGTACCAACGACCTGACCCAGATGACCTTCGGCTTCAGCCGTGACGACGCTGGCAAGTTCCTTGGCTACTACTATGACAAGAAGATCTACGAGTTCGATCCATTTGCAAAACTCGACCAGAACGGTGTTGGCAAACTGGTGAAGATGGCTTGTGACCTCGGTCGTCAGACCCGTCCTGACATCAAACTGGGTATCTGTGGCGAGCACGGCGGCGATCCGTCCTCCGTTGAATTCTGCCACAAAGCAGGTCTGACCTATGTATCCTGCTCGCCATTCCGCGTTCCGATCGCTCGTCTGGCTGCTGCACAGGCTGCTATTAAAGCACCCCGTGCGATGGAGAAGTAATCGCATAACAGCGACGAAAAACCACATTTGAATAAGCAAGCGCACCGTCTATGACGGTGCGCTTGTTTTTGTTTTATACCCACTTGTTTGAATTACAGATACACTTCAACGATCAAATCGTTCCAATCACGCTTGCGGAATTGGCGAGGCAGGCCATTTGCGTATCGAAATTTGCGGGCCGTCTCGAAGTCTATCGTGAATGCCAGCACCGGAGGATTTTCGGGTTCCAGAAGATTGCTGCGCTCCTGAGCTGTTTTGGTTTCACCAAAGCTCATTTTCCAACGATAATGATGGTTTTCAACGGGCGTAACCACTTCGACGAATTCCTCGATCAGTTCTTCTGAAATCTTTGGTGTGGAGATGTCAACCATTTGAGAAAGGCCCTTTTTTATCTTATCCAGATCAAAGCCATTTACGTTTTCCGGCTCATTTGGTTGGCCGCCCATCTTACCTTGCAGCGCCTCCAGCTCTTTTGTGGCTTGAGCATACAGTTTTTGATACTGTTCCTTTGTCAGCTCGCCGTCTGCTCGCATTTGGCCCAGGTTCAGAATCCGCTGCTCCAACTTATCCGCTTTCCTTTGCAGTTCCGCTCTACCAACGTCAGATTGCATAGTCGCAGCAAGCATACACGATTCGATCATTTGACAGGCTTTCAAAACGGCTTGACGCTGATCGCCCCAAAGCTGATC